>JAYUPT010000129.1:0-33183 GCA_043759965.1 Aestuariivirga sp.
GATGCTTGCTGACATGGCAACAGATATTGCGGCAGCGCGCGGGCTTTGTTTAGAGGCTATCCGCAAACGCTTAAAGGGCGAACGCTATTCACTTGAAGCATCCATGGCAAAACTCTTTGCATCAGAAATGGCAGGCCGCGTAACCGACAAAGCATTGCAAATTCATGGTGGCTATGGCTTCACGCAAAGCTATCCACTGGAACGCTATGTGCGCGATGCCCGCATCATGCGCATTTATGAAGGCACATCAGAAATTCAGCGCAACATTATCGCGCGCAGTTTATTAGCAGAATAATGCCCCCACTCTTGTGAGCAGGGGCACCAAGGATTTAACCCTTTAACTTGGTCCAAATTTTATTGTAGATCTCAATAACCTCTGGCGAACACGGCGGCACAAACTCGGGCGCTGGCGAACCCGCTGGTGGATTGATTTCCGGCGCATCCTTAAAATCAGCATCCAAGAATGCATGGCTGCCCATAATGCCATTGTCATACCGTGCGAAATTGGAAATCATCGCAGCATTTTCTGGGTCCATAATGAAGTTTTGGAATAACTTGGCGTTTTCAATATTGGCAGCACCCTTAAGCACGGCCACATTGTCCATAAATCCTTCCATACCTTCTTTAGCATAGGCATATTTTATGGTTGGAATTTTTTGGCGCGCGCGCCAGCCATAGCCATTCCAGTTCTGTGAAACAATAACATCACCTTCACCCATCTTGGTCAGCGTATCATAGCTGAATGTTTTCCATGATGGTTTTGCCGCTTGTAGAAGATCATTCACTTTTTTCAAATCTGCTTTGTCTGCGCCACAGCGAGGCACGCCGAGATAACGTTCTGCACCATGGATCACTGAACCCATATCATCCAGCATATTGATCTGGCCTTTAAGTTCTTCAGGTGGATTATAGAGCAAGCCAAGCGTATCAATATCGCCTTTGAATCTGGCTGTATCAACAGTTAGCGATGTCATGCCAATCTGCCATGGAACTGTATAATGGCGGCCTGCATCCCAATAAATATCAACCCAACGCGGATCCATGTTTTTGAAGTTTGCCATGGCGTTTGGTTCAGTTTTTTCGAGCAGGCCTTCGCTGATCATAATGGCCGCCGTGTAATCAGATGGCACCACTATATCGTAACCCGAATTACCAGCCTTCACTTTGGAAAGCATGGTTTCGTTTGAATCATAACTATCCAACGTCACCTTCACATCGAACGTCGTTTCAAACTTTTTGATAAGGTCTGGGCTGGTGTAATCACCCCAGTTGTAAATATGTAAATCACCTGCGGCCATTGCAGGTGCTGTTGCCAATGCTAATGCAGAAGCTGCTATCATTAGTGTTTTTTTCATTTTAGTCTCCCTGTTTAAGTTTACGTTTTTCCTATTTGCGTCTGCGCGCAATTACAAATGAAGCCACAACAAATATGATTGAAATCAAAATCAAAATTGTCGAAATTGCATTAATCTCCGGCGTAATCGGACGCCGAATTTTATTCCAAATATAAAGCGGCAAAGTGGTTTGCCCCGGCCCCGCCACCAATTGTGTGATGGTGAAATCATCAAATGAAACAATGAAAGCCAAGGCTGCGCCCGATGCCACGCCAGGCATGAGCAATGGCAGAGTAACCCGCCTAAAGGCCTGCCATGGTGAAGCATAAAGATCAGCCGCCGCGTTCTCCAATGTCAGGTCCATGTCTTCAAGGCGCGCGCGAATGGGCATGAATGCAAAGGGAATGCAGAACACGATATGCGCCAGAATTATATTGCCAATACCAAAGTTTAAACCAAAAGCTCCGGCCAATAGTGCGAAAAATGAAAGTGTAGCCACCGCAGTAATAATTTCAGGCACCATCAAAGGCAGGTTGATCACCATTAAAGCAGCAGCAAGGCCTGGCCAAGGTTTTACCCGTGTCATGCCAATGGCAGCCAGCGTGGCAAAACTGGTGGCAACAACAGTAGTCACACTTGAAATTATCAATGTGTTTTTGGCTGCATTGCGAAACTCTTCATTTGCAAAAGCCACACCAAACCACTTGAAGCTAAACCCCTCCCAAGTCATCACCAGATCGCCAGCGTTGAATGCAAAGACGACGAGAATGAGAATTGGAATATAAAGAATGGCTAAGCACAAAATGGCCAGCGTTTTAAAACCTGGTTGTGATTTGATGTCGAGCACAGGTTTAGCCATGATGCATTTTTCCTGTGGTGTTGCGCACATAGAAGTAGAGCGATATCAGAACACCTCCCATCAAGATCAATGCAAGCGCTGAGCCTTGCGGCCAATTGCGTCCTGAACCAAATTGCTGTGCAATCAAATCCCCAATCATCAAATGAAGACCGCCCCTAAGATGAGCGGGGTTACATAAGCGCCGAGTGCAGGGATGAACACCAACAAGCAGCCCGCAATTATGCCAGGCTTGGCCAACGGAATGATGATGCGCCACAACACAGCGCGCTTATCGGCATAAAGATCAAATCCTGCCTCCACCAATCTGAAATCCATTTTTTCCAAACTGGAATAAAGTGGCAAAACCATAAACGGCAAGAAGGAATAGAGGAGCCCAAGCATGATCGAAAAATTTGTATAGAGCATCACAATAGGCTTATCGATTACACCCGCCCAAATCAGAATGTGATTGATCAAGCCTTCGTCTCGAATAATAAACATGATGGCTAAAGTGCGCACCAACAAGTTAGACCAAAACGGAATGGTGATCAGCAACACCCACCAATTGCGCTGTTCAGGTGGCCGTGTGGCCATAAAATAAGCTGTGGGGAAACCAAGCAACAAACACACCACAGTTGTAAAAATCGCAAAGCCAATTGAACGCGCATAAATGATCAAATAATCAGGTGTGAATTGTATCGTATCGTCAAAAATATCGCGCTGAAACAAAAAGCTGGAATAAGCTTCGGTGGAAAATTTCCAAACTACACCGCCGTAAGGGGCGGGCTTCAAAAATGAATAAACCAGAATAACCAGTAAAGGCAAAATGCCAAATATTACAATGCTGATCAAGGCGGGTGCCGAAAGCAGTCGATTGCGTTTGGCATTTTTGTGATCAGCAGTGCTTGCAAGTTCAGCCATGATCAATCCTGCAAAATTCGCGCTGTGCCGGGCGCTATGAGAACACCAACCTTATCGCCTTGCTTAAGTTTTGAGGTTGCACCACCACTGTTTTGCTGACGCACCATAAAGCCAGTGCCATCGTTAAGTGTGACGTGGAAATGTGTGTCGGTACCGAAATAAACAACATTGCTAACGACGGCTTTTAATTGCCCCTTGGCGGCAGTTGTGAGGCTTGCATGTTCTGGCCGCACAACCACTGTAACCTTGCCAGATGATGCCGAACCAGCTGCTGCAATTTCTGGCCCTGCCGCCAATTTCACGCGGCCATTTTTTGTAACCATGCCATTCAGAAAATTTGTTTCGCCGATAAAATTAGCAACAAAACGCACTGATGGTTCATCATAGATTTCATGCGGAGAACCCACTTGCAAAATCTTGCCCTTGCTCATCACCGCTATGCGGTCACTCATGGTGAGGGCTTCTTCTTGATCATGTGTTACGAATATGAAGGTGATACCCGTTTCATGTTGCAAGCGCTTCAACTCAATCTGCATATCTTTGCGTAATTTATAATCGAGCGCAGAGAGGGGCTCATCAAGCAGAAGAACTTTTGGCTTGGGTGCCAGTGCGCGCGCCAAGGCCACGCGCTGTTGTTGCCCGCCAGAAATCTGGCTGGTTTTGCGCCAAGCCAATTC
Organism: Aestuariivirga sp.; assembly: GCA_043759965.1. Taxonomy (GTDB): domain Bacteria; phylum Pseudomonadota; class Alphaproteobacteria; order Rhizobiales; family Aestuariivirgaceae; genus Aestuariivirga. The sequence goes on from JAYUPT010000129.1 coordinate 3,771, forward strand.
TTCCATGCGCACCAGCTTCAACATTTCCAAAACCCGCGCAGCAATTTCAGCACGAGGGCGGTCCAACATTTCCAAGCCAAAGCCAATGTTTTGCGCCACTGTCATATGAGGGAATAGTGCATAGTTTTGGAACACGGTGTTCACCGGCCGCTTGAACGGCGGCAACATGGCAATGTCTTCGCCATACAAGCGAATTTCACCAGAGGTTGGAAAATCAAACCCGGCAATCAAGCGCAGCAATGTGGTCTTGCCACAGCCTGATGGTCCAAGCAGTGTAAAAAATTCATTTTCATTGATGGTGACAGAAACATCATCAAGAGCAGCAACTGCTTGCTGGCCTTTAGCTGCAAACACACGGCTAACACCGCGGGCCTCTATGGCCGCATTCTTCGGCTTCAAGTTTTCTCTCCCTCAGGCTTTTTGCAACCCTAAGACGGCAAATTGTAAAAGCCAAGGGGTGAAGGGCGGCATCACTGCCGCCCAACCATCATGTTTGACTATTGTGCAGGGACAACTGCGCCTGCAGGAGGAGGTGGCATTTTGAAATCAAGCTTACCCAAAGCATCAATCAAAGGCTGCGCCGAAGCGATGCAATCCTTGATCGGCTCATCGCCGCAATTCACATGTAAACTGTGCCCAGGTCCAACTTTAATGTCAAAGCCTTTGCCTTCCATATGCATGCCAGGTCCACCGCGGCCACCGTGATTTTGCATGCTATGACCCTTTTGCCCATGGTGGCGACCATGTCGACGACCACTGAACCAGCCTCCACCTTGTGAATCAGTCCCATCCACTTGTTGGTCCTGTGCTGGCGGTGGCGGTGGATTGGCGTCAGTTGAGGCAGTTTGCGCAGTTGCAAAACCGGCCATCAAAACAATAGCACAAGCACCTAAAAGAATTCGTTTCATCATTTTCTACTCCATCAATTCAGAGCAACGGCCCTGATTACAACGAAGACGAATAGACGATGGATAATCCGTCGCTGGCCAGAAATATAAATCGATGGGTCCAGCTCAGAGCAGCAACCTCTGACGGCAAAGCTAGTTTGTCATGCCACCATCAACAACCATGCTTTGCCCGGTGACAAATGCCGCATCATCACTGGCCAGATAGACCACCATAGCCGCAATTTCTTCAGGTTGCGCCAAACGCCCCATGGGTTGACGCGCGATGAACGCGGCCTTGGCTTTCTCAAAATCACCTTGCGCACGCATGCGGTCATAAAGCGATGGCGTTTCCACTGTGCCGGGGCAAAGTGCATTCACGCGAATTCCTTTGGTCATATAATCGGCTGCCAGCGCTTTCGTGAGACCAATGACTGCGGCTTTCGACGCGCCATAAACCAAGCGATTGGGAACACCCTTAATGTTGGAAGCAACTGAAGCCATGTTGATAATGGAGCCGTGGCCCTGAGCCAGCATTGCCGGCAAGAACGCTTTGCACATGCGGAAATGTGATTTAACATTGAGATCAAACGAGAAGTCCCAATCTTTATCTTCCGTTTCCAAAATGGTCCCGTGATGCACAAAGCCTGAGCAGTTAAATAGTATATCAAGCGCACCCACCTCAGCGGCTGCAGCTTTAATCGCATCGGCATTCAACACATCTAAGGTGAATGTTTTAATGTTGGCATGCTCAACTTCCAACGTTTTAAGCAGCTCACCTTGAATATCTGTGGCCCAAACCGTTGCACCTTCATTGGCCATCGCCAATGCCGAAGCGCGGCCAATGCCTTGCGCTGCAGATGTTACCAATGCTGTTTTGCCGCTCAGTCTTCCGCCCATTTACAATTCTTCCGTTTGCTGTTGAAACTCTAACTATATCCAACTTGAGACTTGTGTCTATGACTGACGATGAACTTTGTTACATACCTGCAACGCAAGCCGTGCAACTTTTCAAGGCACGCAAACTTTCTCCCGTTGAGTTGCACAAAGCGCTCACCAAACGGAGCGAAACGCAAAATTCCGCGATCAATTGTTTCACAGAACGCTATGATGATGAAGCCATGGACCGCGCAAAAACCGCTGAACGCAAATACGCATTGGGCCATGAAACAGCTGCACTTGAAGGCGTTCCTCTTGCGGTAAAGGATGCCCAACGCGTGAAAGGGAAACGCACCACCTACGGCTCACTGATTTTCAAAGATGCTATGCCTGATGATCATTCAGACCCCATGATTGAACGCTTGGAATTAGCTGGAGCCAATATATTCAGCCGCACCACCACGCCTGAGTTTTGCCTTTCAGGGGCCTGCCATTCCCGCATCTGGGGCGTAACCCGCAACCCTTGGAATTTGGAATATGGGCCGGGTGGTTCATCGGGTGGATCAGCCGCAGCGTTGGCGGCAGGACTCACCACGCTGGCAACTGGAACAGATATTGGCGGCTCCATCCGCATTCCAGCATCAGCCTGCGGCATTGTGGGGTTTAAACCCCCGCATGGCCGTAATCCTGATGGCCCACCAGCAAATTTTGATCGCTTCAACCATTGCGGCCCCATGACCAGAACGGTGGCCGATGCTGCTTTGATGCAAAACATTACATCTGGTCCACACCCGCTTGACCATGATTCACTCCGTACACGGATTAAACTTCCAACTGACCCCACAACTATTAAAGGAATGCGGATCGCCTATTCAGTAGACTTTGGTTATGTGAATGTGGCACCCGAAGTACGGGCCAATACCTTAGCTGCGATTGATCGTTTCAGATCACTTGGTGCGATTGTAGAAGAAGTTGATTTGGGCTGGACCGATGCTGTCGATGAGGACTGTATGCATTGGTATAATATGATGCACTTCGGCAGACAAACCATCTGGCATGAAAAAAACCATGTACATTTGATGACTGATTACGCCTTGAAATTTGCAGCAGCCGCTACGAAAAATTCAAACATAGATGATGTGCACAAGCCTTGGGCCAGAACCCACGCTATGTATCAAACTCTTGGCCCCGTGTTAGAGCGCAATGAAATTTTCATTTGCCCCACCACAAATCTGCCTGCCCTCAAAGCAAACCATGATCCGTGGGATCAATCATTCACCATCAATGGGAAAAAAGCCGATGCTGAATATGGCTGGGTGATGACGCATCAATTTAACATGCTACACAATTTGCCAGTGCTGGCCGTGCCTTCAGGCCATGCCCCAAATAACATCCCCACTGGCATTCAAATTGTGGGTCGCAGCTTCGATGATGAAACGGTTTTCCACGCTGGCCTTGCTTATGAAAATGAATGTGGAGGTTGGTATAAAAATGCCAGAGCAGTTCCAACACTTCATGCAAATCCTATTGATTGAGGATCGTGTAAGAAATTTTGGCAACACCCGAATTGGTAAGACCAATTTTTCTGGCGGCACCCAAACTTAAATCTAAAATGCGCCCTTTGATGAAGGGCCCGCGATCATTGACGCGCACAATGACGGATTTTCCGGTCCGCAAATTAGTCACTTTTAAAAATGTGCCAAATGGCAATTTGCGGTGCGCTGCAGTCAAACCCATCGGCTTAAATGCTTCGCCATTGGCTGTAACCTGACCAGATTTATAAAAAGAAGCCAACCCAACAGTAAATGCACTAGCAGGTGCGGCAAACGTAAACGCCAATAAAACAACAGATAAAATAGATTTTTTCAATACAAAGCCCCTCTCATATTGCGACGCAACATAAGAGGGAATGAGACCAAAATAGGGCGAGCAGATTAAACTGCAGCTTCGACCATAATTTCAACATCCAAGCCAGGTGCTGCGAGCTTTGATTCAACAGTAGCGCGCGCCGGAGTGTTGCCTTGTGAAACCCACGCATCCCATGCTTCGTTCATTTGTGCGAATGTGCTGATATCAGTGAGCCAGATATTTACTTTTAACAATTTAGTTTTGTCAGTGCCCGCTTGAGCAAGTGTTGCATCAACGAGGGAAAGAATTTCTGCGGTTTGCTCTTTAACTGATTTGCCAGCAGTTTTATCGGCCACGAATCCGGCAAGTCTGGCAACACCACCATAGATCACAGCTTCGCTCATGCGCTTGCCGACACCGATACGTTGAATTGTCATTGTTTTCTCCTGTTCAAAGTGTGCGCTGTCTAAACCACAGCAGCAATCACTGCAAGCAGCGCCAGCGGCAAAACTTCAAACGCATAAGGCGCATGCAAACGTTCCAACCAATGATGATAATCGCGGCCCCAAGGACCAATGTTAATGCAAGGATAGCCAGCAGCCTCCGGCATCACAAAACTCGTGCCCCAAATCGGCGTGTTGGCGGCCACCACTGAAAGATCGCCAGAGGCTTCGCCAAAGAAGCTCATATCGGATATGCCAGCGAAATAACAGAGAGTACCAATGCCCAAGGGTTGCAACGCTTGCGAGATTTTTTGTTCTACCGCCAAATTTGAAAATGAAACCGCCGGATATGGGATCGACCCAAACCCTAACACAACAGCAGGCCCCACCAAACCTGAGTGCGCCCAGATAAATTGCGTAAGAATTTTTGCGCGTTCTGGAAAATCCAAATGTGTAAGCAGCGAAATTTCATCAGCTCTTACTCTGACCAATGAAGGAGAAACGCGGGCCACAACTTCCGCATAAGAATAAACCGGCACAGCGCACTTCACACGGGCTTCAGCTCTCACCATCGCCCGCTCAAAAAGCGTCATTGAAATATCAAACACCTCTTGCGCCGAGCGCTTGTGCTGCATGGTGTTCCAGTAAACCCATGAAGCGGCGGGTGTAGTGACATTGTAACCCTGCTTTAAATCTTTAGCATGAAGGCAGGTGGGCGGTGCTGCAACTTCATTTCCCGATGTTTCAGAAAGTTCTGGCGCAAGTTCAAATTCGGAAATTAGCTCTGCCGCAATATAAGTCGCGTTGGCCCCATCTTGCGGATAGCCCGCATGGGCTTCCTTGCCCACCACATATGCTGTCACCAATAGTTTACCGATTGAACCCATGGTGGCCACCCGTGCCCGCGCACCGTCGCCTTGATCTGAAATCGCATCAAGGTTGATGACGAGCGCAATTTCCAACCCATGTTGCTGAGCAATCTCTTTCAGGCGTGGTGCCGCAGCCCGCGCGCCAGCGGAGCGATCTTCCTCATCTGAAACAGCAATGAATAAAAGTGTTGCATCACCAGAATAAGTTTCAGCAGCAGCAAGCCCCGCGGCAAGTCCGGCTTTCATATCAAGCAAACCACGCCCCGGTAGAAATTCTCCGCTCTCAAAATCTTTAAGTGCAAGAGGATTTTCACTACTGGCCTTTAGTTTCGTAATAATTTCTGGAAGCAGTTTTTCAGCTTCAAACGCCAGCGATTGAAATTCGCCATAACCCTCAACGGGCACCACATCGAAATGCCCGGTCAGCACAATCGTGCGTTTGCTGCGCCCATGCTTGATGGCAAACACATTGCTGCGTGCTGCGGCGTCCCCCAGAATGGGTTCAATCCAAACGGAATCAAACCCCGTGATATAATCTGTAAAGCGCAATGCAAATCGCGCTTCATCATTGGAACCCGTCACACTCGGCCATGAGGTTATTTCGAGGGCAATCTCGCGCGCCCGCGCTGCCAGATCATTCCTCATGCAAAGCGCGCATCATGGGCCAGCACGGCGTTGAGTAACACTTGCGCACCTGCTCCACATTCCTCCACCGTGGTCGATTCTGCTTCATTGTGTGAAATGCCTCCTAAGCACGGAACAAAGATCATCGTGGTGGGCGCAACGCGCGCAATATAAGCCGCATCATGCCCTGCACCTGAAGCCATATCGCGAGATTTATATCCAGCCTGCTTCGTGCCTACTCGCACACACTCAATCAGCTCAGCGGCAAATTTCACAGCAGGAGATTTCCAAATACATTTTTCTTCAAATGTCACTTTGGCCTCACCCGCGATTTTCGGTAAAGCTGCCCGCATCGCCGCTTCCATCTGGTCGAGAATTTTTTCATCAGGATGGCGCAGATCAACCGTGAAGAACACTTCACCCGGAACCACATTGCGGCTGTTCGGCCTGTTTTCAATCAAGCCCACCGAGGCAACCCCCGGCAGATGCGCAATGCCCACAGCATCAATTGCATCAATCATACGCGCTGAAGCTAACAAAGCATTTTTGCGGAGCCCCATGGGCGTGGCGCCGGTGTGACTTTCTTGACCAGTGACTGTCACCTCATACCAACGCATGCCTTGCACGCCGGTGACAACACCAATCATTTTTTCTTCGGCTTCCAAAATCGGCCCCTGCTCAATGTGAAGTTCAAACATCGAGGAGAATTTTATAGCGCCTGCCTTATGCTCACCCTTATAACCAATGCGAACGAGTTCATCGCCCAGCTTCACACCGCCCCGGTCCTCGCGCGAATAAGCAAACTCTGGCGTAAACACGCCTGCATAAACCCCTGAGCACAACATGGCAGGTGAAAAGCGCGAACCTTCTTCATTGGTCCAATTCACAATCATAATGGGCGCATTGGATTGATAATCCATTTGCACCAAGGTGCGCAAAGCTTCGAGCGCACCTAAAACCCCAAGCACACCATCAAATTTTCCGCCTGTGGGCTGCGTGTCCAAATGTGAGCCCATTGCAATCGGCAATACATCTTTGCGCTTGCCTGCGCGTGTGGCAAACATATTGCCCACTTCATCAACCTGAACCACGCAGCCCAGCTTATCGCACTCAGCCTTAAACCAATCACGCACGCGTTTATCTTCGTCTGAAACAGTCAACCGCTTAATGCCACCCTTCGGCGTCCCACCAAACTGAGCGGTGAACATAAGATCATCCCACAGGCGCTGCGAATTGATGGTGAGATTGGTTTTTGATGTCATGGCATTACATCCGAGGTTCGCGTGAAGCTAAATGCGGAGCGTGTAAGGAAAGATCAGCTGGGCCTAATCGTTCAGCGGCGGAATTGCATTGATGCCAATAAGGATAAATCAGCGGCTGCAAACTTACATCATCCAATTTCTTGCGCTCATCAGCAGTCAACACCAATGAAACCGATGCAAAATTATCTTTAAGCTGCGCCTCATTGCGCGCACCCACAATAATGGAAGCCACACCCGGCCTGCCCGCAAGCCATGCCAAAGCAACCTGCGCTGCCGAAACGCCGCGCCCTTCACCCACCGCAACCAGAGCATCAATAATTTTGTAAAGCCGTTCTTGATCTCTGATCGGCGGCTCAGCCCAACCTTGCAAATGGCGCGAAACTTCTGGCGAAGAGTCGCGGCGGAATTTGCCAGACAGCAACCCACCCGCAATTGGGCTCCACACTTGAATGCCAACACCTTGATCAAGTGCAATCGGCATCAACTCATACTCAGAATCGCGTGCTTCGATGGTGTAATGAATTTGCTGCACCACAAATTTTTCAAAATTGTGTTTATCAGCAGCCATCATGCATTTCATAATGTGCCAGCCGGAAAAATTAGAGCAGCCGATATACCGAACCTTGCCTTGCTTCACGAGAGTGTTGAGCGCTTCCATGGTTTCATCAACGGGTGTGAGCCCATCCCATTCGTGCAAATAATATATGTCAATGTGATCGCGCTTCAATCGTTTCAAACTGGCCTCGGCTTCATGGATAATATGATAGCGCGAAAGCCCCCGCTCATTTGGCCCAGTGCCCATACCAAAGCGCACCTTGGTGCCCACCATCATTTGATCAGATTTGCCTTTGAGAACTTGGCCCAAAGCCTCTTCCGATTTGCCAGCCGTATATGCATTCGACGTATCAAAGAGATTGACGCCAGCATCAATGGCAATATCAACCAGACGCTGCGAATCTTTAAGCGACAGACTTCCCGCCATGCTGAAAAATCCCTCACCCGAAAAATTCATCGTGCCCAAGGTGTGCAGCGAAACTTTAAGGCCAGACTTGCCGAGTTGGCGATATTCCATCATCTAATCTCCATTTGTGAGCAGTAAAGCAAAACACCGCATGTAGCACAACAGATTCGGACACTTGCAATTTCAAGTCGTACGATTAGACTCGCAATGCGGGAGAAACATAAATGAACAATTCAGACACTATTTTCCAAAACCTCATTCATGTGGGGGCGGTGTTTTATTTAATCTGCTTTTTGTTCCAAAATCAAATTAAGTTGCGGTGCTTCGCAATTGCCGGAGACATTGCATACTCAGCATATTTTTATGGCGCGTCAGAGCAACCCTTGTGGAGTGCTATTTTTTGGAGCTGCACATATATTGCCATCAATATCGTGATGATTTTGCTTCTGGTCAATGACAGCAGAGAAGGCAAGTTGAGCGATGATGAATTGAAGCTTTACCGCAGCATGAGCACTTTATCACCGGGCGAGTTTCGCAAACTTGTTGCGTTGGGAAAGTGGCACAGAACTGAGAGTGATATTGCTTTAACCAAAGAAGGCGAGAACATTTCGCAGCTTCATTATGTTTTGGAGGGTGAGGTTGCCATTGAAAAATCGGGCCGCAAAATAGAAGTTAAACCAGAAGTCTTCATCGGCGAAATTGCTTACCTGCTGCACAAACCAGCAACTGCAACAGTGATCGTCAAGAGTGGATCGCTTTATATGTCTTGGACCCACGCCGCCCTAGAAAATTGTTTTGCAAAACAAGAAGGCTTGAAAAATGCGTTGAGCACATTACTCAGTGCTGATCTTGCCATGAAAGTGGCGCGGGCATAATCAAGCCTCTGGTGTTTTTGGATATGTAACCAAAAACGCCCACACTGAATACGCAAAGAATGCACCGGCAATAACCGTCCACATGCCATCATTGACCAGCATTTCAAAACAAAACCAAATTGCCGTCGTTGCAATAATCGCAACACGCCGCCATAGCGGTTTATAAAACGGATGATCATTGATCCCTGATTTCATCTCACATCTCCCAATCCAAAACCAACACCCCTTCTACGCCACCTTCACAAGCCGCCACAATCATGGCCCCCACGCGTTGATGCGCCGGATGCGGCAAATAAGCATCCCGCGCCGCTGCGTTGGCAAAGTCAACCGTGAAGCCATGGCCGAACCCGCGCTGCAACCCTTCGGGGCTGCAATCAATGCCAGTGGTTATGGCGATGATGCCGGGGATTTGGGATTGCAGGGCTTTGAGGACGGTGAAGATTTGCGGGGCATCTCCAGCATCGCGAAGTTTTAGGAGTACTACATGTCTGATCATTTCTTCATTACCAATCTCTCATCTCCCTCATGCTGAGGTGCGAGCGTGAGCTCGCCTCGAAGCATCCTCACCACATCCACCAACCCTTCGAGGCCCGCAAAGAAGCGGGCACCTCAGGGTGAGGGGGTGGACGCGCCGTCACGGCCATCCCCATGCTTGAATTCAAAAAATTCCAATTCAGTTTCACCTATCAGAAGAATATCCTTATCAAGAAGTCTCGAACGCAAACTAATACTTCTACCGTTTATAAAAATGGGATTTGTAGGTTTCAATGGAATAACCCATGCTTCGTTTTCGATAGTATGGATAACGCAGTGCTGGCGCGAAACTGCTACATCTTCAATGCAAATATCACAGCTAGAATGACGTCCAACTAGAATATTTGAATCATTTCGAATCCAAATTTTGGGTTTGTCATCCGAGTCTTCGAGATAGAGGAACCCAATCGCTGTTTCTTTAGCAATTTCATTCAAAAAGGCAGCCGCTAAATCTTTATCTTTCGCTGCGAGTTCGGCATACTTGTGAGCAATTTCCATTTTTCTTCCCGACTTCAAGTCAGTAATTTCACGCCTGAACCGCTGAACTTGTAGATCAAGGTTCTTCTCAAAGGTTTCCTTTTCAAATTTGGACTTTATCCAGCCAACAAACAGTGCTGAAGCAGCGCCGATCACCGCAGATAACAACAGACCAATTAGAGTAATGAACTCAGGCTTCACGGTGTAACCTCCATCCGCTTAACACCCTTCGGCTGCGTCACACCCTTCCAAATCGCATTGGCCTGATTGACGGGCGCATTCGGTTTGCGCGCAATAAAATCACCATCGCCCGCTTTGGCGCGCATGTCGCCTTGCTCCCACGCGATCTTGCCGCGTGAGATCACCGTTTTCGGTGCGCCCTTGCATTCAAAACCTTCGAACACATTATAATCAATGCGGCTGATTTGTTTGGCAGCACTGATCTTCTTCGTCGCTGCGGGGTCCCACACAACAAGATCAGCATCGCTGCCCACCATCACCGCGCCCTTGCGCGGATACATATTCAGAATGCGCGCAATGTTGGCAGACGTGACAGCCACAAATTCTTCCTTCGTCAAACGGCCAGTGTTCACCCCCGCTGTCCACAACACTGGCAAGCGATCTTCTAGCCCGCCAGTGCCGTTTGGAATCTGCGTGAAGTTTTTAGCGCCCATGCGTTTTTGCGCCAATGTGAATGTGGCATGGTCGGTTGCCACCACCGAGAGGGAGCCTGATTGCAACCCTGCCCACAGCGAATCCTGATGCGATTTATTGCGAAATGGCGGGCTCATCACGCGGGCTGCAGCATGGTCCCAATCTTTGTTTTGATATTCAGAATCATCCAACATCAAATGTTGAATCAGCGGCTCACCATAAACCCGTTTGCCCGAAGCCCTCGCCCGCCTGATAGCTTCATGGGTTTGCTCGCATGATGTGTGCACAATATAAAGTGGGCAGCCTGCCATATCAGCAATCATAATCGCGCGATTTGCGGCCTCGCCTTCAACTTCTGGCGGCCGCGAATAAGAATGGCCTTCCGGGCCCGTCACGCCTCGCGCCAACAAATCAGCCTGCATCCGCGCCACCACATCGCCATTCTCGGCATGCACCAGCGGCAGCGCCCCAAGCTCGGCACAGCGCTTGAATGAATTATACATCTCATCATCATTCACCATGAGTGCGCCCTTATAGGCCATGAAATGTTTGAAGGTGTTGATGCCATAAGTTTTGACAACCGTTTCCATTTCATCATGGATCATGGGCGACCATTGCGTCACCGCCATATGGAAAGAATAATCCGCCGCCGCCTTCTCAGATTTATGCCGCCACGCTTGATAGGCTTTGAGCATCGATTCACCCGGCGCAGGCAAACAGAAATCCACTGTCATCGTGGTGCCACCAGCAAGGGCAGCCATGGTGCCGGATTCAAAATCATCAGCCGTTGTGGTGCCCATAAACGGCATATCCATATGCGTGTGCGGATCAATGCCACCCGGCATCACAAAACATCCGCCTGCATCAACAATATTATCGCCGGAAAGATTTTGCCCAATGGCAATAATTTTTCCATCATCAATCAAAACATCGGCCCGCACCGAATGATCATGATTTACAACCGTGCCGCCGCGAATGACTGTTGTTGGCATTTGAGTGCTCCTTCAATGTTGTTCTAAAATATCTCGCACAATTTTTAATGGCTTCTCGGTAAATGGATTTGCAACTGTAACGCCGCGCCATTTGAAACCGTCTTGCATATCTTCGGACAACAATACGCTTGCACCAGCCTCTGCTGCCGCAGCTAAAATAACAGCATCCCAAACTTGAAAACTATGGGCAGAAATCAGTTCACGCGCATGTTGCCAAACCTCAAGAGTGGTCGCTTGGGATTCATAACGAACCGTCCATTTTGATATACGTTTAACTGCAACGGCTTTAGGCAATTTAGCTCGGCCGATCAGCCACCGTAATGTTTCCCCTGTGGCTTGTAGTGGAATAATCAAATTGAGTGCCGGAATAGCTTCGATGAGTTGGCAAGCTTGTGCATTGCGCGGATCGTCTGTCAGACCTTCGGCGTAAATAATGATGTTACTATCAAGCGCAATGAGCATAGTCACTCATCATCATAAAGTTCGTCGCGTGTGCCGCGTGTCAGGCCAGGAATAGGTTTGCGCGAACGTAATTCTGCCAAGTGTTCCATTTTATATGCTTCTGCGTCTTCAGACGTTAGCCTTGCGGGATTCAATGTCGCAACAATCTTACCGCGTTTGGTAATGCCAATCGCTTTGCCTGATGAAACTTGTTCCAAGATTTTTGAAAAGTCGCGATTGGCTTCAGTGGCAGTAATCATTTTCATGATATTTCTCCAAAGTAGTGAATTCACTACTTTACCAAACAACCTACAAGAGTCAAGCCAGAGGGCCATTACAGCCCTCCGGCAATAGCAATTACATTCCCGCTGCAGCTTTCGTCACCACATCAGTCCAAGCACCAACTGGGGCCTTGGTGATCACGGGATCAGAACCACCCTTCATCAAGGTTGCCACGGTGCGCTCAGCAGCAGCCACATCAAGTGTGCCATCCGAACCTTCGGTGAGCGCGTTGATTTCCTTGATCATGGTCGTTTGATGCGCTTCAGTTTGAGCACCTGAAGCATCATTTTCAAGAACAGCTTTCACAGCACCTGCAGGGTCTTTGCGGGCTTCATCCCAACCCTTCATCGAGGCTTTCACAAACTTCGCCATGGTTGCAACATATGCTGGATCAGCCAATTTGCCTTCGAGCACATAGAGCCCGTCTTCCAAAGTGGCCACGCCATTGTCTTCATATTTAAACACCACCAATTCTTCTGGCTTCATGCCAGCTTCGATAATTTGATAGTATTCATTGTAGGTCATGGTTGAAATGCATGCGGCTTGCTTTTGCAAAATCGGATCCACGTTGAAGCCCTGCTTCAACACGGTGACACCATCTGCACCCCCTGTTGTAGGCAAACCAAGTTGGCTCATCCACGACAGGAATGGATATTCATTGCCATAGAACCACACGCCCAAAGTTTTGCCTTTGAAATCCGCTGGTGTCACAATGCCGGAATCTTTGCGGCAGGTGAGCATCATTCCCGATTTTTTGAAAGGTTGAGCAATGTTCACCACAGGTGAACCTTTTTCGCGCGTTGCCAAGGCCGATGGCATCCAGTCAATAACAACATCAGCACCACCGCCAGCCAAAACTTGCTGTGGGTTGATATCTGGGCCGCCGGGCATAATCGTCACATCAAGGCCGGCATCTTTATAAAAGCCCTTCTTTTGGGCCACATAGTAGCCAGCAAACTGAGCCTGCGGCACCCATTTAAGTTGCAGCTTTATTTTCGCCGCCTCAACTGGAACAACCGCATTCTTCTTCCATAAACTATAGCCAATGGCCAACACTGCCGCCGCCGCCACTGCTGCTAATAATTTCTTGTTCATCGTGCTTCTCCTGTTTTGCCGCTAACTTCTGTTAGACGGATGCCAAAAAGTTACCTTCCGCTCAAAAAGCGTGAGTAACCCATAAAATGCTGACCCTGTGATGGCTGCCACCACAATTTCAGCCCATACCAAATCAAGCGATTGACTACCCGATCCGGTTTGAATACGAAACCCCATGCCAACCACCAAGGTTCCAAAATATTCAGAAACAATGGCACCAATAAGAGCCAGAGTGGAATTGATTTTAAGCGCATTGAAAATAAATGGCATGGCCGAAGGCAAGCGCAGCTTGAAAAGTGTTTGCAGCCAGCTTGAGCCATAACTTCGCATTAAATCGCGCTCTAAATGTCCTGAAGCTTGTAAGCCCGCCGTGGCATTCACCAGCATGGGGAAAAATGTCATGATCACGATCACAGCGATTTTTGGTGCAACACCCGGCCCAAACCACATCACCATAATGGGGGCAATGCCAACCAACGGCAGCACCGAAACCAAATTGCCCAAAGGCAAAAGCCCGCGCCGCAAAAATGGCAAGCGATCACAAATCACGGCTATAAACAACCCAGCAACACAGCCGATCAGCCAGCCCGGCACCATGGCCAAAACAATTGTGGCGTAAAAATCTTCGTTCAGCAGAGGCAATGACACGATGAACCGGGTCAAAACAGCTGAAGGTGGTGGCAACAAAATCGGCGAGATTGCAAAAAGCCGCACCACAATTTCCCAAAAGATAATGACGGCTATGCCAAACAACAAAGCTGGCAAATAATCGCGCAAAGAATGTTTGATCATGGGGCGCTCCCCATTTTTTGCAAAACAATTTTTTCGCTATGGCCCACAATATAAACCAGCACCGCCGCCAGAATAGACCCAGCAAAAAGTGCGGACCACACTTGCATTGTCTGGCCAAAATTAAATCCAACCAACATGCGAGACCCAAGCCCGCCTTGCGCTCCCGTGGGAAGTTCACCCACAATGGCACCTGTTAAAGCAATGGCGATTGCAACCTTGAGCGATGTGAATAGAAACGGCACAGCCGCAGGCAGGCGCAACTTCCACAAAATTTCAGATTTGCTGGCATTATAGGTGCGCATCAAATCCAGATGAAAAATATCAGGCGATGTGAGCCCTTTCACCATGCCAATAGTCACTGGGAAAAAGCACAGATACATTGAGATCAACGCCTTGGGCAGAAGCCCAGTTATGCCTTGCGAGCCCAGCACCACAATAATCATCGGCGCAATAGCAAGAATGGGAATGGTTTGCGAAATGATAATCCACGGCATCAAAGCCTTGTTCAAAATTTTAGAATGCACAATGGCAATCGCCAGCCCTATGCCTAGAATAACGCCAAGCACAAACCCCAGCAATGTTGAGGACAATGTAACCCAGCAATGAAACAAAAGTGATCTTACATTCCACGGCGCAATCAAAAACACCGTGTTCCAAATTTCGGCGAAAATTTGATGGGGAGATGGCATCACTGGCCGCTCAAAATTCCAAGAGATTGCCAGCGTGTTAAACAGCCCACCACCTGCTGCTTCAATCTTAGACTGCGCCACCACAGCATTCATCGGAATCGCCGCCACATACCAAACAAAGATCACGGCCAAGCTAATGACTAAAATGGGGGCAAAGTCTGAGTGTTGCTTCATGGTTCGCGCCATTCCATCAGCACATCTGGCAAACCTTCTTCATTGTCACCATCGGTTCGATTTATTTCCACAAAACCATGGCGCAGATAAAATCTTTGCGCGTCTTTATTGGCTTGGAATGTCCAAAGCTGAACCTGTTCACCCAATTCTTTTTTGGCCCGCGCAATCAAATGCCCTCCAATGCCGCGCCGCCTAAAGCCATCACCCACATACAAGGCATTCACCAGCCCATCATCACCAAGCGCCATGAAGCCGCCAACTTTGCCACCCGTCTCGGCCACAAATAATTTGTGGCTCTGAAACACAACATTATTGTAAAAATCGATAACTTCTTTTTCGCTGCGAACGCGCGGCATCCACTCCGTCTCATCAATCCAACGGTTGAGGATTGCTGAACAGACCTTCACATCTTGGCTACGGGCAACGCGAATTTTAAGCTCTGTGCTCATCTAGTCCTCATAGGAGTGGCCGGCCTTCAGGCCTTCGCGCACACGCTGTGCAATTTTCAAAAATGCTGGCGTCTCACGAATATCCAAATTGCGCTGGCGCGGAAATTTCGTTTCAATCACATCAATAATGCGCCCCGGGCGAGGAGACATAACCACAATTTTGGTGGAGAGAAACACCGCCTCCGGAATTGAATGAGTCACAAATACCACGGTTTTTTGCGTGCGGTCCCACAATTCTAAAAGTTGCTGATTAAGCTTATCACGCACAATTTCATCAAGCGCTCCAAATGGCTCGTCCATCAATAAAAGTTTTGGATTAAACGCCAAGGCCCGCGCAATGGAAACCCGCTGTTGCATTCCACCAGATAATTGCCACGGAAATTTTTTCTCAAATCCGTTGAGATTCACTAAATCAATATTGCGCTGCACGCGGCCAGCAACATCATCAAGCCCCATAATTTCCAATGGCAAGCCAACATTGCGCTCAACGTCCCGCCACGGATAAAGCGCTGGCGCTTGAAACACATAACCATAGCTGCGGGCCAGCCGCGCATTCTCCGGCGACATGCCATTCACAGTGAGAGTGCCTTCGGTTGCTTGTTCCAAATCGGCAATCGCCCGAAGCAAAGTAGTCTTGCCACAACCCGATGGTCCGATGAAGGAAACAAATTCACCCTCTTCCACGGTAAGATCAACTTTTGACAACGCAAAAACCGGCCCATCCGCCGTTTGAAACGTCAGCCCTAATTCCTTCGCTTCAATAACGTTTAACGCCACCAAACACTCCCCAAATTCGCCGCAGATTCTTTTTGTTAAATAGAACGCTAACGCGTCTTGACCATTTGATCAAGAATGAACACACTGGGCCATGCTTAAAACCAAGGCAAAGCCTGCTGCTAAAACGCGCATCCAGAGTGAAAATCAGGATATTATCCTCAAGGCGGCCCTTGACGTGTTTTCAACCTATGGCTTTCGTGGTGCCACAGTGGACCAGATTGCTGTGAAGTGCGGCCTTTCAAAACCGAATTTACTTTATTATTTCCGGCGCAAAGAGGATTTATATGTAGCCGTGCTGGAACAAACTTTAACGCAGTGGCTAACCCCCTTGCGCATGCTTGATGTGAACAATGATCCCGTCGTTGAACTCACGCGCTATATTGAAACCAAGCTTGATATGTCCTTTGCCAACCCAGCAGCTTCAAAATTATTTGCCAATGAAATTTTGCATGGTGCCCCCCATGTTGCAAAATATCTCAAGGGGCCATTAAAAGATTTAGTCGAAGCAAAATGCGCGGTGATCCGCCAGTGGATTGCCGAAAGCAAAATTAGGCCTATTGACCCTAGACATTTTATTTTCGCAATTTGGGCAATCACCCAACACTATGCTGATTTTTCAGTGCAGGTTGAAGCTTTGCTCAAACCCACTGAAAAGCCCGCCGCGATCAAAGCCGCGGTGGTTGAAATTCTGTTGCGCGGATTAAAAGTGACCTAACTCA
Source organism: Aestuariivirga sp. (assembly GCA_043759965.1). Classification (GTDB taxonomy): domain Bacteria; phylum Pseudomonadota; class Alphaproteobacteria; order Rhizobiales; family Aestuariivirgaceae; genus Aestuariivirga. The sequence continues at coordinate 20,491 of JAYUPT010000129.1, forward strand.
ATCGCGTGATTTAAGTATTTGAAATGGATTGCCGTGCCCCACCATGCCCGGACCCACATTTTTCATCACCACCGAACAAGCGCCAATAATTGAACGGTCACCGATCACCACTCCGGGGCCAATAAAACTTTGCGCGCACACCCACACATCAGCGCCGATTTCGATTGGTGTTTTTAAAAGTGGAAACGCCGGATCACGGTAATCATGCGAGCCCGCACAGAGATGGCTATATTGCGAGATCACCGTGCGCGAACCAATCATGATTGGTCCAAGCGCATAAAGAATGGCGCGTTCACCAATAGCCACTTGATCGCCAAAGCTAAGGTTCCACGGAATGCTAATGCGCACAGTGGGATAAATGTGAACTTGGCTGCCAATTTTAGCACCAAATAATCTCAAAAGCCTAACCCGCAAAATCCAAAGGGGGCGTGGAGTGAGCCTAAACACGGGCCGCGCTATTGCCCATAACACACGACCAATTTTTTCTCGCGTTGTCCATTTCTGTGCGGCACGGTTTTGCGTCACATCAATCATTGGCTTTCTCCTTAATAAAATCCGGGCGGTCACCACCCTGAACCAGCCACTGATAAGTGCGATCTAACTTCTGCGCCACCGAACCCCACGAAAAATCACGCGCCATCCATGCGCGCCCACGCGCTCCCATTTGGCGCAAAATAGGGCGTGGCAATTGTAACGCCGTGTTCATTGCAACACGCAATGGCTCAGGTCCAATATCCGTCCACCAGCCGCAGCGTTCAGTTTCAAGATCAGCCCACGGCGCACCTTTGGAACAAATAACGGGAACACCATGCGCCAATGCTTCAGCCACAACCATCGCAAAATTTTCAGATTGTGTGGGCAGCACAAAAAGATCGGCCTCGGCATAAGCCGTTGCTTTATCTACACCAAAAAGTGGAGGCTCAATGTTAATCCGCTCTAGTTTTTCCAAAACAATGCGCTTTTTAAGATATAATGCTTCAGCACTATCATCCGGCCCCACAATGCGGATGCGCCACAATGGGTGCTGCTGCGATAATTCGCGCCACACATCGAGCATATCACCTAAGCGCTTGATCGGATGAATGCGGCCCACATAAAGGATCATGCGTAATTTTTGCGGTGCTGTTACTTGAGCATCAGCCACTTCAATTCCAGGAGGAATAAGGGCCACGGGCTGCATCCACCCCGCACGGCGAATATCGTCAACTTCAGCGGCACTGGTTGCATGAAATAAATCTGCTGCGGCCAGCGCTCGATTTTGCAACAGCACAGAAAATAATTTCTTGCGCCATGACGAGTAGCGCAAAGCCTCCGCCGCCAACATGCCATGCGGGGAGACAATCAATTTGTTTTTATGAACCGCTTTGGCGCGCGCCGCATAAATACTTGTCATGCCCCACAGCCCGTGGGCGTGAATCACATCACACGGTGTTGCCAACAAAACCGCATGCATGAGCGTTGAAGATTGTAGCTTATTTAAAATCGGAACTTGCGGCCAATCCACCTCAAATTTCTGATGTGTAAAACCATCCCGCGCAGGTGTTCCGCGTGGACCCAGCGCGAACAAATCAACATCGTGTCTAGCGCTTGCCGATGCCTGAGCGAAAGCAGGAATAACCGTTGCAGTGCCAGAGGCCTGATCTTCTAATGAAGGTGCAACATGGATGATCTTCATTATAATAACTCATCGACGAGACGCTGAACTGAGTGTGCAAATTGGACTGGCCCAAACTGTTGTGCCGCGTGACGAGAGGCAACTTCAACACTTTCCCATTGCTCGTCAGGCCATGCCGCAATTCGCCGCAAAACATTTTCCATTGACTTTACATCGCGTGGGTTAAATTTCTCGGCCGCAAAATCATCGCCACTGCCAACTGTGTTTGAGAGCGCCAAAGCACAGCCACAAGAAGCAGCCTCATGCACCACCAAACCCCAATGTTCTTTGAGCGAAGGTAAAACCAAACACCGGCTTTGACGTAATTTTTCGGCAAGCTCCAATGGTTGCACAAACCCTTGCACCTTAATTTGCCAGTGGACTGGAATTTTCGTTCGAAGCGCTCCGCTGCCGCATATAGACAATTTCCAATCCGGAAAATCCATCGCCATATTTAAAAATGCTTGCACCAAAAGTAAAATGTTTTTGCGCGCAATCAACTGGCCCACAAATAAAAATGATTTGGGCCGCAGTATCAAAGCGGGCCCACCATTAAACACATTCGGGTCCGCACCATAAAGCCCCGTTACAATTCTTGAAGTTTGAAAGCCCATAGCCCGCGCATAACGCGCTCCACTTTTACCTGGCACAAATGCCGCCTCAAACTTTTTGAGGTATTTGGTACGGTAAAGCACCGGGTCCAGCACATGCTGTCTTAACCCACCCTGCCAATTCTGATCATTCATCAAAATAACTTTGGCACCTTGCAGGCCTGCATCAGCCGCCAATGTTCTGAAACTGGCTTGCGCCCATCCGCCTTGAAACAAAACATCAGGAACGCGAAGGCCCAAACTCTGCCATGTAACTGGCGCATCATCTTTAATCCAAAGAACTGTCTGCCCTAAAGATTTCTCCATGCCAAGAATGGGAACCGAGGGCAGCGTTGCTATCACCTGAACATCAGCCGTTCCACTTTCAATAAAACCACGGATCAGCCGTGCGCCATAATCAGGCAAACCCGCCCACATAAAAGCCACGAACGGTTTAGCTTTCATAATTTTCGCAATCAGCTGAAAACCGTTTTTTCATGCGTGAAGGCACAAGCAGGTCAACCAATTTCTGTGGCGACCTTAAATTCCGCAGCAACCGCGAGTGCTGCAAAGGTTCCACGCCAAATTCGTGCAACAGCCGCGCAATGTCTGCCCGGTATCTAGCAACATGTTTGGCCCCGGCAGCTCCTCCGCTGAAGCTTGCACCATGCAATCTAAAGGCCCCAATTCTATGTGGCAGAAGTGCAGCCTCTACATCTCCTCGCAAAAGACCGCAGAGCAATTCCAAATCCCAACAGCTTCGATTTTGTATATTGAACCCGCCAATTTTTTGAAAGGCATCAAGTTTAAAACTTATGCCCTGCTGCACCATCTGGCCAGCACCATTGAGAAGAGTTCGAACATTTCGCGCTGAAGGTGGCAACTCACGCAGCGGCAATCCTTTTTGGTCAACCATCCAACCTCCACACATCAACACATTGGCGGTTTGCAGCTGCATCCAAAACTGCCGCATCACTTGCAAACCATGAGGCATCAGAAAATCATCTGAATTCAAAAAATAGCCAATTTCTCCAGAAGCTTTTGCAAAACCTTTATTCAACCCATCAGCCGGCCCTTGGTCTGGCCCCGCAATCACATGGTCAATCTTATCGCCATATTCAGCAATCAATTCCAAGCTGCCATCGCGCGAACCAGCATCAACAATAATATATTCAATGTCACTGGTTTTTTGCGACAAGACAGACTCAATTGTCTGACGCAAAAACTTTTTTTGATTATATGAAATCGTAACGATGGAAATGAGAGGCCTGGTCATCGCGAAAGTCGCCGTGTCATTGCGTCATGCTGGTCAAAATATCGAAACGCCATAGCCATAATCACCAAGCGAATTGCCATGTCGAGACGAATGGGACCCGGAGAAAACAGAATATCCCATAAATTTGCAATGCCAACAAAAACAAACAGTGGGGCTAAAGGGTGCCCCCAGCGCCAAAGCCTTGCTAGCATTTTCAAGTCAAGCCACATCACAAAGAACCAGCTTAACGCTGCTAAAATTCCTGCATCAGCCCAAGCGCCAAACACATGGCTATGGCTTGGAATGCCTTGCGACCAATCTTGTTTATAAATATTTTTGAACACACTGCGCGACAAATGTGCATCACGATAACTTGCGGCATTCACCTCAGCATAAAATGAAAACACTTCAGCATCAAAAACACCAGAGCCATAGCCCAGTAATGGCCGCTTGCTGATGGCATAGAGTGCGGTAAACGTATCAGGCCGCGCCGCCGCCAAAAATCCATAGCTATTTGCGGCTTGCAATTGATTCTTTGTGACCAAATTATCGGGCAGCAATTGCGCGGTTGCCATTCTTCCAATTGCCAAAGGGCCAATATATGCAAACAGACTCAGCGAAACAATAACTGCAACAAATGATCTCGCTTTAAATTCCGCAGGCCTCACACGCCCCCAAAATGTGGATGCTAAACAATATACTGCAACCACCATAGTAATCGCCGCAAGCGAACGACTGTTCAAATTGAGATGCAAAGCTGAAAGTCCGAACAAGGCCAAAGTGAGCCCTAATCTTGCGCGCGGCATCAACCCATAAAGGGCCACCACAATGAGTGTGACGGCGGCACCAAGCCCAAGTCGCCATGGCACCTGTTCAAAAGTTTCCGAGACTGAACTGCCGACAAACCACAGCACCACATAAGAAGTTCCATAGCCAAACACCACGGCAAGCATGCGCCGCCAGTCACGGTTCACCAAAACAGCCACAATAGGAATGAGAGCAGCAAGTAAAACATAAGTTCCAACACGGGCAATCGAAGATGCCACGGGAGCATAATTGACGGCGTTTGAAATTATTTGCGCAGTTGCTGTAAGCAAAAAAAATGCACTGAGCTTCCATTCCAAGTGGCCAACACGGTCATAAAACTTGTCATAATAAAACAGGCCAATTACCAAAAGAGCTGCTTCGACATAACGCAATTGCCCCGCAAACCCAAAAGCAGGGCCATAACCTGCAAACAGCACAAACAGAAATAGGAGAAAACCCACACTCACTTCGGCTGCCCGCACCCTGCCAGGAATGCGGTCTTGCGACACCAAAAAACTGGGCGAGTGAAAACCCATGCGCAGCGGTAGTTTCTCCGAATCAAAAATCACGGCATTTATACCAGCTATTCTGGTTGTTTCGCGTTAACAACTTCACCATGCCCAAGCACATGCAATGGCGTTATAGCAAGTGCTGTAAATAATGTTACAAGCAGGCCTACGCCAGAAACCACCGCCAAAGCTAAGACAGAAAATCCTTGTTCTGCCATAAATTGAAAACCTATTGTGGTTATTGCCGCCAGCACCAAAGGAATGAGCAGTGCAAAGCGCAACCCAAAACTTATGGGTTCGCCGCCGAAAGGCTCAAACTCTTTCACAGCCCTAACCATCAGAAGTGAAGCTGCTATCAACCCAACCGTAACCCCAAGTGTGACACCCAAAATTCCAAAAAGCTGCCCACCCAATGTACCGAAAATCAAAACAGCTATAAGCATGATCAATCTATTCCAGAACAAGGGGCGCAATCTTCTGCGGCCTGTGAGCAAGAAGAACGCTGGAGCCGTAACAATGTTAACGCCCCAACCAAGGCTTAACATCCACATCATTGGCAAAAATTGAGGAGTTGGATTGAGCAGCATAACCCGCTCCAGCACAGGTGCCACACACAACAAACAGGCCAGAACCGGCACTGTAATCAAAACAAAAACACGGCGAGCATTTGCATAAAGTTTTGCCATCTCGTGTTGATCTTTTAGCGAGGCCCGCGCAAAAGCAGGCACCAACAATTGCCCCACAGACATGATGAGCCCGCGCACGGCCACAATTATGCGGGTGGCAAGCTCAATTAACGTTACCGCTGCCAAGCCGCCAAAATAGCTGGCCATCAAACGGATCAGCGGATTACATGCCAGTTGCAAGAAGCCAACCACTGTGGCTTTGCTGCCATAATGCGTGAGGCGTTTGAAATCAGTCTGGCTCCAGAATATCGGCGATGATTTGGCCATGAACCCATGAAACACCAGAACCCCAAACCCCAGCATCAGAAACCCTTGCAGTGCTTGCGCATATAAGATGCCCCACAGTCCATAGTGTGGCACCAGCCCAATCGAAGCAATCAGAAACACCAAGCTGCCACCCACATTTTGCAAAAGCTTTAGAAGCGGCCGATTGAACCCCAAAAATCCAACCTGATATGTTGCAGCCACCGTCGAGAGCCAGAATGTGACACACATTAAAGGCACAACGCGCCGCACCAGATCAACACCGTCAACACCAGGGATGAACTCAGCAAAAGAATTGAGTGCCAGGCCAACCAAGATCACAACACCCAAAAACCCCAACGCAGCAGTGAGCATTGAAGTTGAAACCAACTGGCTGGCTTTTTTCGCGTTGCCGCGCTCAACCTCTTCAACCACAAACGTAACAAGCCCTGCTGACCAAAAATCGGCCATTTTAGAAAAACTCAAAAGTGAATTGAGCAACACCCAAAACCCGATTGTCGTTACGTCAGCAAGGCGTACCAAAATTGAGAAGGACGATAATGTTAGAACCGTCATCAAAAAAACTTCAGCAATCACCACAAAATATTTCGTGCGCACTAAGCTGGTTACCAGCTTTACAATCGTATCAATTTTGGCACTGGAGAAGTTCAATAGTTCTTGATCCAATTTTTGAACCGTTGCGGAAACAGTGGCGCCAGAGACTTGCCAGCGAAACTTTGCAGATACTTTGAAACCGGACCACGCGGCGCTTTGTTTTTCTGGCGCAAAGAAATCACGTTGCTAAGGCCCACAAATTTGCACAATGCCAGTTCGTCTGGCTCGTCTATATCCAAAACCAGCAATCGGTCTGCTGTGAAATAATCTTTTACCGCTGCAATATGCGCGTCCCATTCGGCAGACCACATTTTCAACATTTCACTTTCTGAAACTTTGGCAGCCGCAGCACAGGTTAAAAGATAGCCCCCAAATTTTGCGCGGCTTTCGAGCCAATCTTGTTTGCACCGAATGTTAAGAATGAATTTCACTTCAGGGTGCGCTTCGGCAATTTCGCGAAATCTTTTTTGGACATAGATCGCTGCAGCAGAATTCACATATTCCATATCCGTGAAGGCTTGCCATTCATCAAGCCCCGCCAAAGGCTTTCGGCCCGCGGCAATATTCTTCTCAATTAAAACCGCAACGTTACGGCCCTTATGTGCACCGCTCTCAAACGTGTGATCAACGCACTTCAAACCTGCGCGGTGCAAAAAATCAGATAGCGAACTTGTGCCAGCACGGTTGAAACCAATTTGCACAATGCGGCTTGTCATTTATATTCCTGCACTCTCTTGCCGCGTTAGAAAGTTAGCATAAGTCTGTGCAAGACCGGTTTTTAAATCACGCGCACGATCCCAACCGAGTGACTTCAATTTACCCACATCGCAAAGTTTGCGCGGTGTTCCATCAGGCTTTGTCACATCAAAAACCAAATCACCTTTAAAGCCAACTTCAGCACATATCATTTCAGCAAGGTGGCGAATTGAAACCTCTTGCCCTGAGCCCACATTAACATGCCCCTCACTGCCGAAATTTTTGGCCAAATGCACAATAGCATCCGCCAGATCATCCACATGCAAAAATTCACGAAGTGGTGTTCCCGAACCCCACACTGTGAAAGTTGCATCCGAACGCAGTTTCGCCTCATGAGCTTTGCGTAAAAGCGCCGGCAACACATGGCTATTGGCCAAATCATAATTATCACCCGGCCCATAAAGATTGGTGGGCTGTGCCGCAATAAAGTCGCACCCATATTGCTTACGGTAAGCCTGACACAATTTTATGCCGGCGATTTTCGCAATGGCATACCATTCATTTGTGGGTTCAAGCGGCCCAGTGAGTAATGAGTCTTCCGAAATAGGTTGCGGCGCCATTTTGGGATAAATACAAGTGGAGCCCAGAAACACCAATTTCTCCACGCCCACATTATAAGCCGCGTGAATGATGTTGGCTTCAATCATCAAATTTTCATAAAGAAACTCTGCTGGATAAATGTTGTTGGCATTAATGCCACCCACTTTGGCTGCCGCTAAAAAAACCACCTGCGGCTTGCTTGCAGCCATCCAATTTTCAACATCAGCTTGTCTTCGCATATCAACCGTGTCACGGCCCACGGTGAGAATAGAGCACTCTTCCACTGCCAAGCGCCGCACCAAGGCTGAACCCACCATGCCCCGGTGTCCAGCAACCCATACGCGCTTTGCCTTCAAATCAAACATCTTATCGTCCGTTCATTTTATGTTTTGCAGGCTGAATAAATTGTCCAATTTTGCGCAAAGGTTTTGCCAGCAGTGCATAGTCAATCAACCCTGCATCAAGCCAGCGTTGCCGCACCGAGAGAGCTTCAAGATTATGCCTGATTTGTGCTAACAAATCCTTGGTGCTTTTGCCGCCCATTTTCATATCAACTAAAATAGAATCAAGCAGTCCAACCTTAAATCCAAACACATCAATGGCCCGCAGCATCCAATCATAATCAGCAGCGCAATCGAGTGCCGTATCAAACTCACCAACCACATTGGCAACTTCGCGCCGCACATAAAAAGTGGGGTGCGCTGGCATCCAACCAGATTTAAAACCGTTCTTTGGTTTTTGCTCTCCCTGCCAATGGCGCACAATAATCTTGCTTTTATGATCTACAACGAAATCTAAATGCCCTTGAACAACAGGAGAGTGCAAAAGTCCATCAGCAACCTCTGCCAACACATCAGGATGATGATAAACATCATCCGCGTTGAGCACGCCAAAGGCATCTCCCGAATAAAGCTTTAGTCCTTTGTTAAGCGCATCATACATGCCGTGATCAGGTTCTGAAATTAGGCGAATTAATTCACTTTCATATTCGCGCGCAATCGCCACTGTATTGTCGCGGGAAGCCCCGTCAATTACAATCATCTCGCGATCACCATGGCTTTGCGCGCAAAAGCTATCCAGCGTTTGCCGGATTGTATCTTGCGCGTTGAAGCACACGGTGAGCACTGAAATTTTCATGCTCTATTTCGCTCGGTCTTCATCAGGCCGGCGTGTGCCAGCCTCATGCGCCACCAATTTCAAATCCGCCCGCATCATTTCACGCACAAGCGCTTCAAATGTAGTGGTCGGCGTCCAACCCAATTTTGCTTTGGCCTTGGCTGGATCACCAATTAAAAGTTCAACTTCAGTTGGCCGGAAATAACGAGGGTCAACTTCAACCAAAACCTTGCCAGTGGCTTTGTCTCGGCCTTTTTCAGAAACGCCAGAGCCACTCCATTCGACGGTGATGCCAGCTTCCGCAAATGCCTTTTCAACAAATTCACGCACGGGATGCGTTTCGCCTGTGGCCAGAACATAATCATCGCCCACATCTTGCTGCACCATGCGCCACATGCCTTCAACATAATCACGCGCATGGCCCCAATCGCGCTTGGCATCCATATTACCCAGATAGAGTTTTTCTTGCAGACCCAATTTAATCGCTGCCACAGCGCGCGTGATTTTACGCGTGACAAAAGTCTCACCGCGGATCGGGCTTTCGTGGTTGAACAGAATGCCATTTGATGCATGCATTCCATAAGCTTCGCGGTAATTTACCGTGATCCAATAAGCATAAAGTTTAGCTGCCGCATAAGGTGAGCGCGGATAGAATGGCGTGGTCTCGCGCTGCGGCACTTCCTGCACCAAGCCATAGAGTTCCGAAGTTGATGCTTGATAGAACCGTGTCTTCTTCACAAGACCGAGCAAGCGAATAGCCTCCAACAAACGCAGCGTGCCAATGCCATCGGCGTTGGCGGTATATTCCGCAGTTTCAAAACTCACCTGCACATGGCTTTGCGCGGCCAAATTATAAATCTCATCGGGCTGAGTTTCTTGCACAATGCGAATGAGATTGGTTGAATCCGTCATGTCGCCATAATGCAATTTGAAATGCACGTTATTTTCATGCGGGTCTTGATAAATATGGTCGATGCGCCCCGAGTTGAATGACGATGAACGCCGCTTCACACCATGCACCGCATAACCTTTAGCCAAGAGAAGATCAGCAAGATATGCGCCGTCTTGTCCTGTTATGCCAGTAATCAACGCTGTTTTGCCCATGCCAGTCTTCGCCATCAGTCTGCTTCCTTAAAGTTACGGGCTTTGAGTTCGCCCACTAGATTTTTCACATTTTCGCTTTGACCACGCTTGGTGACCAGAACAGCATCAGCCGTCGTCACCACCACAAGATCATCAACATCAATCAACACGGTTAAAATTCCATCGCTTTGTACGAAGTTGTTATGGCCATGCGTGATCGTGCTGTGCCCATTTGCGGAATTTCCGGAATCATCTTTTTCCAGCATCTCATGTACAGCGTCCCAAGAGCCAACATCGCTCCAAGCATAATCAACGGCGAAAACCGCAGCACGATCAGTTTTTTCCATCACGGCATAGTCAACTGAAATTTGAGGAGAGAGAGCAAAGCTTTCAGGTTCTAACCACACGAAATCCGTCTCGCGGCGGGCTTTGGAATATGAAGTTTGCACCGCGCTCAAAACTTGTGGTGCAAATTTCTGCAATTCATTCAAAAACACTTTTGCAGAAAACAGAAAATTTCCACTGTTCCATAAATAACCAGACTGCACATATTCCTCAGCCTTAACTACATCAGGTTTCTCAACAAATTGTTCGAGAACACAACTGCCACCAAAGCGCAATGGCACACCCGGCTTAATATAACCATAGCCCGTCGCAGCATGAGTGGGTTTGATGCCAAATGTTGTAAGTTTGCCTGCTTCAGCATCAGCCTTTGCGCTTTCCACCGCAGCAGAAAATGCAACAACATCTGGAATTTTATGATCAGCCGCTAAGATAAAAACCAAAGCGTCTGGCGAGCGCTGCAAAGCTTGCAAACAGCCCGCAGCAATCGCTGCACATGAATCGCGCCGCATCGGTTCCAAAATAATATCGGCTTGCACAGAAATTTCACGCAAGTCTTCAGCAATCAAAAACCTCTGGCTTTCGCCAGAGACAATAATTGGCCGCTTGTCAAAAACATGCGATGAACACCGCAACACCGTTTCCTGCATCAGCGAGTGTTCTGAACCAAAACGTAAAAACTGTTTTGGCTTTGCATTGCGTGACAAGGGCCATAGCCTAGTGCCTGCGCCACCGCTCAAAATAACTGGAATGATCAACCGCTGTGCCATCATCAAATCTTCTGGTTAAACTCGCCAATGGCTGGAAAACGCGCAAGTTCCATTTCAATAAAACGGAAAATCTCGCGCATATGCTGATCAGACGAAACACTCTCGCACACAATCACCAGTTCAGGTTTGTTCGATGAAGCGCGGATCAAGCCCCAACTGCCATCAGCAAAACCAAAGCGCACGCCATTCACTTTATTGATTTCTGATATTGCCTGCCCAGCAATGAGCAAGCCAGAACTCGCATGAGCCTCAATGCGGGCAATCAAATCTTTCACAACGCCATATTTAACTTCATCAGCACAATGTGGTGACATAGTAGGGGTGGCAAATGTTTGCGGCAAAGCGCGATATAAATCAGCCATTGTTTTATCTGGCGCACGGTCCAGCATGCGGCAAATTGCAATTGCTGAAACCAAGCCATCGTCATAACCATGGCCGTATGGCGCGCGGAAAAAGAAATGCCCCGATTTTTCAAACCCAGCAACAGCCCCAAGTTCTGTGGTGCGTTGTTTGATATAAGAATGCCCGGTCTTCCAATAATCAACCGACGCACCAAGACCCTGCAAAACCGCATCCGATTTGAATAGCCCAGTTGATTTCACATCGACAACAAACTTTGCATTTTTAATTTGGCCAGCAATATCGCGCGCCAGCATCACGCCCACCTTATCGGCGAAAATCTCGTGGGCTTCATTATCAACCACACCACAGCGGTCACCGTCACCATCAAAGCCCAGCGCCATATCTGCACCATGCACCTTTACGGCATCACCCATCGCATGCAGCATTTTCATGTCTTCTGGGTTGGGATTATAATTTGGAAAGCTGTGATCCAAAGTGCAATCCACTTCGATCACTTCGCAGCCAATGGCACGCAACACGTCGGGAGCAAAAGCCCCCGCCGTGCCATTGCCGCAAGCCGCAACTACTTTTAGCTTGCGCGAAATTTTGCCGCCCTTGATGAGGTCAGCTGTATATTTTTCAAACAGGCCTTCAACGCGAACCAAAGTCCCACCAGCCCGTGCAACTCCGCGCCCTTCCATCACAATGGTTTTAAGCGCCAGCATTTCATCAGGTCCAAATGTGAGTGGGCGATTCATGCCCATTTTAATGCCAGTCCAGCCATTATCATTGTGTGAAGCCGTCACCATCGCCACAGCGGGCACATCCAATGCGAACTGAGCAAAATAGGCCATTGGCGTCATCGCCATGCCAATGTCATGCACCGTGCAGCCGCCACTCATCAGGCCAACAATCAAGGCTTGTTTAATCGCTGCCGAATAACTGCGAAAATCATGTCCCACTACAATGTGTGGTGAAACACCGCGCTCATGTAAAAGTGACGCAAGGCCCAAGCCAATGGCCTGAATGCCATAAAGATTGACATCCTTCTCAAACACCCAGCGTGCATCATATTCGCGAAAGCCTGTGGCCTTCACCAATGGCAATTGCTCATAGGCAAGTGTGTTTGCAACCAAATCTTGGCGCGGCACGATAGACATAAATCAACTTCCCTAAATGAAGCGCCTTAACAACAGCACTTCAACCCTTCAGAGATTGAAAATAGGCGATAGTCTTTACCAAACCGTTTTCAAGTTGAACTTTCGGTTCCCAATTTAACACAAGTTTAGCCACTGTATTATCCGGGCAGCGTTGCTTGGGATCATCTAGGGGCAAAGGCAAATGCACCAGTTTTGAATTTGAGCTGGTTAAATGCAGCACTTTTT
>JAYUPT010000130.1:0-9907 GCA_043759965.1 Aestuariivirga sp.
CTTTGCGGACCCGCATTGTAAAAGTTCTGGGCGCACTGATTGCTCGGGCCAAGCCTGATATGGTAGTGATTGCTTGCAACACCGCTTCAACGATTGCCATGGCCGCGTTGCGCGATGCCTATAAAGTGCCGTTTGTTGGCACAGTGCCAGCGATCAAACCCGCTGCCGCGCAAACCAAATCCGGCATCATTGGTGTTCTCGCCACACCTGGCACGGTGAACCGCGAATACACCCATTCGCTCATCCACACCTATGCATTTCACTGCAAAGTGTTTTTGCATGGCGCGCCACGCTTGGCGGAAATTGCTGAGCAGAAATTGCGCGGGCATAAAGTGGATATGGAAGAGTTGAAAGATGAAGTGGCCCCCGTGTTCCGCAAGCGCGATGGTGGCCGCACCGATGTCGTGGTTTTAGGCTGCACGCATTATCCTTTGCTCACGGAAGAGATCGCAGAGGTCGCTCCTTGGCCAGTGATTTATATTGATCCGTCATCCGCCATCGCGCGGCGTGTGGCTGATGTGGCGGAGGAAACTCCGGTGCAGGGGGCGGATGATAATGTTCCGGTGCACGGCACAGTGATTTTAACCTCAGCACGGGGCGAGGCTTCGGAAACGTTGATGGCTTATGGCACGATGGGGTTTCCGCACCATGAAGTTTTGGAGATGGGTTTATGAGGATTGGTCACTTCTGCTCGGATCCGAGTTTCATAAGATCTGCAATGTTTGCATTAGTGGTGATTTCTGATGTTCTTAAACCATCTGTCACACCTGCTTGATCCGCTGCTGAGCGATTTTGGCTGAGTTTATATTTGCCTTCTAAACTCTCAATTCGAATTTCGAATCCAATAATGCCCCTCAATTGCGCATCTATAAATGCTTTTGGAGCGTCGCTCGTTGTCCAAGGTTTCGGAAATTTTGCTTCGTGAAGGCTTGTTAGCCTATCAACCACCGATCGCAGCATTTGCGGATCATCAAAGAATTTGAGCGTGCCGCGCGCATGAACAACAGCATAATTCCACGTTGGAACAACGCGCCCATGTTCTTGTTTGGTGGCATACCAATTTGGTGAGATATAGGCTTCGGGACCCTGAAAGACGACCAAGGCCTGATGATCGAGATTCGATTGTGTTGTTTGCATATTGGCACGAGCAAGATGCCCGACAAGGGTTCCATAATCCCCCACTTCGCGATCAAGAATCAATGGCACATGTGATGCGAGAGGTACACCAGATACTCCAGTCGTTACCAAAAGTGCCAATCCAGTTTTTTCGATGTGGTCATGCAAGATATTGCGATCGTCGATTTTAAAGGCGGGGGGCGTATAAAGCATGGGTCGATTCCTCTCTGCATAACCCCCTTTTCATGATCATACATTAGGTGCAAGCTTATTTTCAGCAAGGGCAGGGAGTTCACTTATGATTATTTATCCTGATCTGGAATTGCGTAAAGGCAGGCTCGTTAATTTGATCCGCAACCGGATTGATAGCCCGCTGATCTATGATGTTGACCCTGTTGAGGCCGCGCATGATCTTGCCGCCCAAGGGGCTGAATGGCTGCATGTTGTTGATCTGGATGCGGTGTTTAATGATGGTGACAACACTGACCTCATCAAAGAAATTATCCGCAATGTGGGTTGCTCGGTTCAAGTGGGTGGTGCAATTCGGTCTATAGAGAAAGTTCATAGTTGGATGGATGCAGGTGCCGGCCGCGTGGTGATTGCAACGGCGGCGGTTAAATATCCGCATTTTGTGAAAGTAGCGGCCACCGCTTATCCCGACGCTGTTGTGGTGAGCATTGATGCGCGCGGCGGCTTTGTGGTGGTGGATGGGTGGACCACCACGACCACCTTCACGCCCATTGAGTTCGCGTTGCAGTTCAGAGATGTTGCATTGGCGGCAATCGTGTTTACGGATATTGACCGCGATGAAGATTTTCCTGAGAGCACCATGGCTCATGCTGCAAGTCTGGCCGCAAAAATCCGCACACCTGTGATTGTGAGCGGTGTTGTAAAAAGCCTCGATGATATTTCAACACTATCGTTTCTGCCAAATATCACCGGAGTAATCACCAGCCGCGCACTGTTCGGTGGGGCCTTCACCTTCGCCGAGGCCAATGCGATTGCGATGGAACAACACGCGAAGAATGCACCGTTTCGGTGAGTTTAAACTTGGACGAGTTGAGGTTTCAGAAAAATAGACTGCCTTTGGCAATATGGGATTTCCGATGCCTGAGGCTTTAGATTTACCTGTTTGATCGTAATGTAATTGTAGCTATTACTTATGTCTGAGTGATGGAGATTAATTTATGACTAAGCGTGGTCTGGGCATTTCGGTTGAAGACAAGGGTATAGCAAAGATTATTCAGCACAATAAATTAGTGGTGCCCCCAAATCAAAGACCATATGCGTGGGAAGAAGATCATGTTCGAACATTATTCGAAGATTTTTCTTCGGCGATATCTAATAATAGTGACACCTATTTCTTGGGAACAATTGTCCTCACCCAAGGTGATGAGGAATCTAGGCTCGAAGTCGCTGATGGTCAGCAAAGACTTGCAACCACGTCTGTCTTGATTGCCGCGATACGAGACTATTTAATTCAGACGAAAGGAATCAATGAAGGAAAAGCTGCCAACAAATACACAGCGGCATTTCTTCTTGAGTTTGACGAAAAAACAGGTGAAAGCACACCTAAGCTTAAGCTTAATTATGAAGATAATGACTATTTTTTGAAACGAGTCCTATTGGAACCGCAGGAAAGTGAACGGCTTAAGGTAAAGCCACGACTTCAGTCTCACGAGAGATTAAATCGCGCAGCAGAACTGGCTAAATCTCATGTTGAAAAAGTGGTCAGTCAATTTGCCTTAGCGGATAAATCAAAGAATCTTTACGATTGGATCAGTTTTCTCGAAGAATCTGCGTTGGTTATTCAAATTAGAGTGCCAGCCGATGTTGATGCATTTACAATGTTTGAAACGCTAAATGATCGAGGCCTTCGAGCATCCCAGACGGATATTCTCAAGAATTACTTATTCAAAAATGCCAAAGATCGATTGGCTGAAATTCAAGTCAAATGGGCTTCTATGAGTTCAACTATTGAATCTGTAGGTGATACAGATTTAATGCTGCAATATCTGCGTCATTTTTGGACACTGAAGTATGGTTATGTAGTTGAGCGTGACTTAGCCGCGCAAGTAAAGGAAAAGATCAACAACAGGCAAGATGCCGTCAATATGATTGTTGATTTAGAGGCGAGAGCATTTGATTACACCGGGCTGTTGTCTCCGCTGGAGTACAGCGGTTGGCCATCACATGTGGATATGAATGCTCGGGGTTATATTTATGTAATTACGCGCATACTTGAGATTGAACAGATAATGCCACTTTTGATGGCCGTCATTGAAAATTTTGACGATGTTCAGCTCAAGAAAGCTCTGAGGTTACTCTTAGCGAGTTCGGTACGATTTATGATTGCTGGTGCTGGTGGAGGAGGGCCATTGAACCACGCATACGGTCAAGCTGCAAAAGAAGTCATGGACGGTAAAATTAAAAAATCAGATGAATTGCGAACTCAAATAGGTGCAGGGATACTAAGAACTGATGCTGAGTTTAAAGAGGCTTTTTCCAAAGCAAAGGCCTCTAAGAATGACCTAGCTCGATATTATCTGCGTGCATTGGAAATTAAAGCACAAGGCGGTAGCAATCCGGAACTTGGTAATATCTTGGAAGATGAAAAAACGTTGAACCTTGAACACATTATGCCTCAAAGCTCATCTCCAGATTGGAATATTAGTGATGATGTTAGGCAGCAATACAAAAAAAGATTGGGTAATCTTGCGCTACTTAATCCTACTTCAAATGTGAAAATTGGAAATAGTGCGTTTACCGAAAAAAAGAAAGTTTTTGCAACAGAGGCTCATTCGCTGACTAAGGATGTCGTCAACTTTGACGAGTGGGGGCCAGAGCAGATTGAAGCTAGACAGGAAACGTTAGCTAAATTGGCGGCGCAAGTTTGGCAGATATAGCTTTTACTTCCTTGCAATTAGTGCATTTGACATCCCCCCAATCTTCCCCTATCACCCGCGACATCAACAGGGCCTTTGCCCTGTTTTTGCTTACCTGTGACGCGTTTATCGCGTCTGTCGGCTGGGAAACTGGTGGCTAGGAAGGTGGGTTTATTCGCTGCTGAATGCAGAAAAGTTGTTCGACTTTTCCGTTGATTCTGCAGAAACCGTAAAAATGGATAGAGCAAATGACAAAGCGTTTA
Source organism: Aestuariivirga sp. (assembly GCA_043759965.1). GTDB lineage: Bacteria > Pseudomonadota > Alphaproteobacteria > Rhizobiales > Aestuariivirgaceae > Aestuariivirga. The sequence goes on from JAYUPT010000130.1 coordinate 4,265, forward strand.
GAAGCTAAGTATAAAATTGACCGCCGCATGGGTGAGAACATTTGGGGCCGCCCAAAGTCTCCCGTTAACAAGCGTGAATATGGCCCAGGCCAACATGGTCAACGCCGCAAGGGCAAGATTTCTGATTTCGGCACGCAGCTGCGCGCCAAGCAAAAGCTGAAGGCCTATTATGGCAACATTAGCGAAAAGCAATTCCGCGCAGCTTATGCTGAAGCGTTGCGCATGAAGGGCGATAGCTCGGAAAACCTGATTGGTTTGCTCGAACGCCGCGTGGATGCGCTGGTGTATCGTGGAAAATTCGCCATCACTGTGTTTGCTGCGCGCCAATTGGTTTCGCACGGACATCTTCGTGTGAACGGCAAGCGTTGCACCATTCCATCCATGCGCCTTAAAGTCGGCGATGTGGTTGAACTCACACCTAAGGGCAAGGAAATGGTTGCCGTGCAGGAAGCGCAAGCCACTGCCGAACGCGACATTCCAGATTACGTTGAATTCGATGTGAAAGCCGGCAGCGTGAAGCTGACGCGTGTGCCATCACTCACCGACGTTCCATACCCTGTGCAAATGCAACCAGCTTTAGTTGTGGAATTCTATTCGCGTTAATTTTTACGCGACATGTTATGTTCAAAGGGCTTGCAGCAATGCGAGCCCTTTTTCTTTGGAGAATGCCATGAGTGATGTTGCCAAACGGATCGACGATCTAGAAACGCGCGTGGCTCACCAAGAGAAGACGATTGGTGAGTTGAATGAGGTGATCACTGCGCAGTGGCGCAAGATGGAAGCGATTGAATTTCAGTTGCGAAGGTTGGGCGAGGAGATGCAGACGATGGACGGCGGGGCTCCAGTTGATAGTCCACCGCCGCATTATTGAGTTTTGCGTCAGCTTTGCGGGTTAAAAACCGACCATCCCATAGCATCGGCCAGCCGTTCTAATGCCAGAGTGCCAAGCAATGAATTGCCATATTCATTGAGTCCCGGTGACCACACGGCAATAGAGGCAATGCCGGGAACAATGGCGAGAATGCCACCGCCAACACCACTCTTTGCTGGCAATCCAACACGGAAAGCAAAATCACCTGAGCCATCATAATGGCCACAGGTTAGCATCATTGCGTTCACTCGCCTGGCGCGTTCAGCGGAAATAACTTGACGTCCGGTATCAGGATGCTGCCCACCTTTTGCTAAAAATCGACCCGCCATTGCAAGCTGGGTGCAGTTCATTGCAATGGCGCATTGATGAAAATATACGCCCAATGTTTTTTCAACAGCGCCTTTCAGATTGCCATATGATTTCATATAATGGGCCAGTGCGTAATTGCGGTGGCCGGTGACTGTTTCAGATTTTGCCACAGCTTGATCGACAACGATGCTTTCATCTCCGCTCAAGAATTGGATAAACCGTAAAATCTCGCCGATGGTTTCGCGGGGTTCGTGGCCTGCCGTCACCATGTCTGTTATTGCTATGGCCCCAGCATTGATGAATGGATTGCGGGGGATGCCTTTTTCGTGCTCCAGCAACACGATTGAATTGAAGGCACTGCCTGATGGTTCGCGGCCAACGCGTTTCCATATTGCATTGCCATGAATGCCTAACGCCAGCGTTAAAGTAAAAACTTTTGAGACGCTCTGGATGGAAAATAACTGTTGGGCATCGCCCACACTGTGAATATTGCCATCATTGGTTGCTATCACCATTGCAAAACCTGCGGGATCAACTTTCGAGAGTTCGGGAATGTAATTTGCCACCTTGCCACGTTCTGTGGCCGCTGACATTTCGGCATGAATATCAGCCAGCAATTTACTTAAATCCAACATATGATTCCCAAGTTTTCTGAATTGGTATCTTACGCTGCTTTTTTTGAACTGCCAAATTCAGCCACGGCCACACCTGTTAGAATAATCAGGCCCGCGATGAGTGTTGACGTTGTAATTGTTTCGTTGAGCACGGCCCAGCCTGAAAGCACGGCCAGCACTGGTATGAGATAGAGCGATGCGCCCATGGTGGTGGAGCTTAAATGCGGGACTGCGAAATTCCATGTGACCACGCAAATGACGGTGCCAATAACCGATAGAAAGAATAGTGAGAAAAACGCTTGGCCATCTAATGCCAACGCAGTTTGCAATGTGCCTGCTGAAATGAAAGCAAGCGATGGCGGTGCGCAAAGCAGCAAGGTCCACGCCGTAATTTTAAAGGTGCCATATTTGCGGATCAGCGGTTTGCTGAAGATCACATAAATGGCCCACGCAATATCGCAGCCTAATAATAGAAGACCGCCGATGAGCATACTATTGAAGCTCATGTCGCTGCCCATGTTGCCGCCGAAAAAAAAAATCGTTCCGGCAAATGAAATGATGAGGCCCACAATGCTGGCGGGCGTTAACCGATCTGCGCCAATTACCGCTGCGATTAGCGCTATCAACAAGGGTTGCACAGCAATGATCATGCTGCCGAAGGCGGTTGGCACATAGGTGTAGCCAAAGATGGAACCCAAGAAATATCCAAACATGCCGATCACGGCGACCACGAAAAGCTTGCCAAAATCTGCCCTGTCAATGTGGAAACCTGACAGCAAAAAAAGCGGCAATGCAGCCAGCGCTGTGAAGCACATGCGAATGACCATGGCATCGGAAGGGCCAGTGGCAAGCGAGAATGAGCGCACGAAAGCAGGCGCAACGCCCCACACTAAGATTGTGAAGACGAGGGCAATAATGGCGCGGGTGGTGTTGGTCATGGTGGTCTAATAGCATGACGCAAAGCCCGCACAATTGCGGATCCGACTTAGCTGTTATGCGCGGCGACGGCTTTGGCAACGGCGGGGCGCTCCATCATCGCGTGGCGGTGCGCCGTAGTTTTTGGAAGTTTAGCCATATCAACACCATCGCCTTCCAACCAGTTGGAAATGGTTAGAAGATAACAATCAGCCACGGTGAATTGCTCACCCATTACCCAAGGGCCCTTGAAGTAATCGGTTTCAATAATGGTGAAACAGTCGAGCATGTTTTGCGAAACTTTTGGTTTCATGCCGTCAATCACAGCCGGATCATCTGCCCAGCGATATCCGCGTAATTTATGGGCGTGATTAACATGCACAGTTGATGAGAGATAGGCGTTGAAGCTCTGCATTTGGGCAAGCTGGAACTGCTCTGTTGGGGCTAAATTCGCGGCTGGGAATGTTTGCGCAATATAAGTGAGGATGGCCACATTTTCAGTGAGCACGCCATGGTCGGTGGCCAAGGCTGGAACACGGCCTTTGGGGTTTAGTTTTTTGAAAGCAACACTGTTTTGTTCGCCCGCAGCAAAGTTCATACGGTAAGGTGTGAAAGCGGCACCAGCTTCTTCGAGTGCGATGTAGGGTGCAAGGGAGCAGGAGTTGGGCGAATAGTAAAGGGTTAGCATGTTTTAATTCACTTTCTAAATTTGTCATCCCGACTTTCGTCGGGGTGACAGAAATTTATTATACGGCAACACCCTTTTCTTCCATCAGCAGCTTCAATTCGCCGGATTGGAACATTTCCATCATAATATCAGCGCCACCCACAAATTCGCCCTTCACATAAAGCTGCGGCACGGTGGGCCAATTGGTGTAATCTTTAATGCCTTGGCGAATGGCATCATCGGCCAAAACATTTACATCTTTGAACGCCACACCAAGCTGCTGCAAAATTTGCACCGAGCGGCCAGAGAAACCGCATTGCGGCATATCGGCATTGCCCTTCATAAACAGAACAACGTCATTGGTTTTTACGGTGGTATCGATTTGAGTGTGAATGTCGGTCATTTTAATTCTCCAGAATTGATGTGGTGAGGGCCAGTGCATGCAGCACGCCGCCCATGTTTCCTTTGAGCGCAGCATAGACCATTTGGTGTTGCTGCACACGGCTTTTACCTTTGAAGGCGGCCGATGCCACGGTGGCGGAATAATGGTTGCCATCGCCAGCAAGGTCTTTAATTTCGATCACGGCATCGGGCAGGGCATCAATGATAAAACGTTCAATTTCGGGTGCAGTCATGGCCATGGGTTATGGATTCCTTTGTTGCATAAATAGGGCCGCAGACATGAAATTACCAGTGGTGAGTTTTGATAAGTGGTTGTAAAACTCCTACTGTAATCCGAGGAATATCATGTCGCTCAGCCGCCGCAGTTTTGTGTCATCGCTCATAGCATCGCCTGCACTTTTATCACGCGCTGCGATGGCCGAGCAATTTCCCATCAATATGAAAGAAGGCGGTGCCTTGGACTATAAATTCCAGCGCCGCGAGATGGAATTTGCAACGGCAGAGCCAGCAGGCACCATTGTGGTCGATCCGCGCAAATGTTTTCTTTATCATGTTTTGGGTGGCGGTATGGCGTGGCGCTATGGGGTTTCTTTGGGCAAATCTGCTAAGAAATGGTCGGGCGAAGTGGTCATCAAGAAAATGAGTGAATGGCCTGTGTGGAGGCCAGCTCCTTATCATTTGGAGCATAAGCCAGAGCTTGCAAAGTGGCTTCCTGACGGCATGCCGGGTGGACCAGATAATCCTATGGGGGCACGCGCGCTGTATCTTTACAAAGGCGAAGTGGACACCATCAACCGCATCCATGGTGGAGCCAAGCTGGACTGGATTGGCAAAAAGGCCACAGCCGGATGCATCAGCATGTTAAATGTGGATGTGGCGCATTTGTATAGCCAAGTGCAGGTGGGAACGCGCGTGGTGATGCTGGGGTGAGGATTTCGCTATAAAATATCTGTTATCCCGTCGAAAGACGGGACCCAGAACCACGCATTCGGGGCAAGATTTTTTGCAATGTGCCTCCACTTCTGGGTCCCGCCTTTCGACGGGTTGACCGAAAAAGAGGTTTACTCCGCCATATATTTCGGGAACCAGCTTTCATGGGCTGATTTTAGTTCGGCCATATTGATTTGGGTTTCGCCGATTTTTAATGTGGGTTCCGCTGTAACGCTGCCAATGCGGATCACGTTCACGCCTGCCGCTTGCGCTTGGGTGATGATCTTGTCGGCTTCGGCTGCTTTGCAAGTGAGCACATAGCGCGATTGGTCTTCGCTGAAGAGGTGTTCGTGGTTCATGGTATCGATGCTTGCAGCCAGATTGGTGGGCAGGGCCATTTCTATTACAGCTGTCACCAAGCCACCGTCAGAAATATCATGTACTGCAGTTACTTGGGCGTGATTGATGAGGTTTCGCACGAAGTCGCCGTGGTTCTTTTCGAGGGCCAAATCGACGGGCGGAGGGGCGCCTTCTTCCTTGCCTTGAATTTCGCGCAAGTAAATTGATTGGCCCAAATGGGTGCCGTGGCCGCCCACCAGCAGAATGGTATCCTCGGCTGATTTGAAATGCAACGTGGTCATTTTGCTGAGGTCGGACAACAAGCCTACGCCGCCAATGGCTGGCGTTGGCAGAATGGCTTGGCCGTTGGTTTCGTTATAAAGCGACACGTTACCAGAGACGACCGGGTAATCCAATGCGCGGCAGGCGGCATCAATGCCTTTCAACGCAAACACGATCTGGCCCATGATTTCGGGCTTTTCGGGGTTGCCGAAATTAAGGTTATCGGTAATGGCGATTGGTGTGGCACCCACGCAAGTGAGATTGCGCCAAGTTTCGGCCACGGCTTGCTTGCCGCCTTCAAAGGGATCAGCTTG
>JAYUPT010000131.1:0-9863 GCA_043759965.1 Aestuariivirga sp.
AAATAAAGGACGAAAAATTGCCCGCCAAGGTTGTTGGAAAATGTTCAAACGGCTTTGCAAATGCCCAATTAGGTGCTAGCTTTTTGTGCGCAGCTGAAATGGTTGTGTGAATATGGACCAAAATAGGGGGACGAACTTTGGATTATTCTGCTGATATCAAGAGATACACTTCGAACGTGAATGCTGCTGCGGTTGACTCAATTGTTAAATATTGCGGCATTGCACTTCGCGGTAAAGATTCACAATTTGTAGCGATGACCGATCCTGCTGAAATAAAGCGTGTGGTGGACGGGTTCTGCGCTAAGAAACTTGGTCTTGCGTCCGGTCCTGCAGAAACGGCAGTTAAAGCTGCTGGCGAAAAAATGAAGGCCGATAATACCAAGCACCGTGTTACAGTTTATTATCTTGTGGCTGAAGCTACTGGAACAATGGGCAAACTGGCGTAAGTTTTCCACATTTAAAGAATTTTGCGGCGGGGCTTAATCGAGGCTCCGCCGCTTTTGTTTTGCGGAATCAGTTTGCATCACTAAAGTCATTTTTATGAAACAATATCTCGATCTCATGCGCCATGTGCGCGACCATGGTGTGACCAAATCTGACCGCACCGGCACGGGCACCAAATCAGTCTTTGGTTATCAGATGCGGTTTGATCTTGGCGCTGGTTTGCCGCTTGTTACCACCAAGAAATTGCATTTGCGCTCGATTATCCATGAGCTTTTGTGGTTTATGAAGGGTGTGACCAACATTAAATATCTCAAGGATAATAAAGTTTCGATTTGGGATGAATGGGCCGATGCCAATGGCGATCTTGGGCCGGTTTATGGCGCACAATGGCGTTCGTGGCCTGCGCGTGATGGTGGCGTGATTGATCAACTTGGTGATGTGGTGAAGCGCATTATCAAAACGCCGGATTCGCGGCGCTTAATTGTGACGGCGTGGAACCCCGCTGATGTTGATAGAATGGCGCTGCCGCCCTGCCACTGCCTGTTTCAATTTTATGTGGCGGATGGAAAACTCTCTTGCCAGCTTTATCAGCGCTCAGCGGATATATTTCTGGGTGTGCCATTTAACATCGCATCCTATGCGATACTCACACATATGATTGCAAAAGTGACTGGGCTTGAGGTTGGAGAGTTTGTGCACACTTTGGGGGATGCCCATTTATATCTCAACCATTTGGACCAAGTTGAAGTGCAATTGGCGCGCACACCACATGCGCTGCCGCAGCTTAAATTCAAGCGCGATGTGCGTGAGATTGATGGATTTTTGTATGAGGATTTTGAAGTGCTGAATTATATTTCAGACGCGAGCATTGCTGCTCCGATTGCAGTTTAGACCATGGCATTGTTTGGAGCGGATTTTCAGCGCGCAAAATCTGAATGGTTATATCCACATGAAGTTCAGCAAACTTTGTGGCGCGGTTTGGGGCTGTTTGCTGCTTTAACAGCTTTGAATTTGATTTTGCAGAATGTGAGCGCTGTTGCTACTTATTGGGTGCTCTTTGGGCAGAGCGCTGCAAAATTCTGGGAAGATTCTGCAGGCCTTTCTTCTGAAATAATGAAGTCTAGTATTATTGGAATGTTGCCTTCGGCCATTCTGGTTGTGGCGTTAACGCTCTACTTTATGCGGTTTGGTTTGCGCGGTGGCTTGGGGCGCTTGCCGCTGCGGGTGCCGCAGCTTGGCATTGTAGGCTGGTTTGTGGTGATCGGTGGTTTTTCTATTCTGATGTATGGTGTGTTTATCGGAACATTCATTGTTCTGAGCATTGACCCTGAAACCTATTCACCAGCAGGCGGATTGAACAACGGCGAGAGTGCTTCTGGGCTTGTTGAAAAAACCATTGCGGACCTGGCGTCGCAACCACTGTTGTTTGCTTTGGCTTTGCCGGGGGTTATTTTGGCAGCTCCAATAACTGAAGAATTGTTGTTTCGCGGTGTTTTGTTTTCCGCTTTGGTTCACACCCGCCTTGGGCGCATTGGCACTGTGGTTGTAACCAGTGCACTGTGGGCGGGAGTTCATCTGATGGCAGCACCTTGGCTTTATGTTGGGGTGATATTTATCATGGGCTTGGTGCTTGGGGTTTTACTATTGCGCTATGGAAGTCTGTGGGTGACAATAGCCTGCCATGCGGCTTGGAATACATTTAACTCACTTGCCATTTTTGGCATTGGCGCACATTCATGATTGAGGTTCGCGCCATTAGACAGGGAGAAGGGCCTATCATTCTTGCCAGTGCAAAGGAGCTTGGCAAAACCCATTATTGGGGCCCGACTATGACGGCGACCGCCGAAGATTATGAGGCAGCTCTGTTTTGTGACGCGCCGATTATTGGTGCTTTGGTTGCTTTTGTGGATGGTGTGCCAGCGGGCTCGGCCCTTTGGCATCGCAGCTTTTCAACGGCGATTGGCCAAGAGGTTATGTATCTTGAAGATTTGGTGGTGCTGCCGGATTTTAGGCGCATGGGCATTGCTGATGCACTTATGAGAATGGTTGCGAAAACGGCTGTAACTATTGGATATAAAAAAGTTTATTGGCTTGTGATGGCGGCTAACGAGGGTGCGCGATCGTTCTATTCAAAGCTTGGTGCAGAAATTGAAGATGGCAATTGTTATTGCAGTTTAGAAAAACAAGCCCTGTTGGATTTGGCATCATGACCCGCATTGCCCTTGTGGTGGCAGTTTCGCGCAATGGGGTTATTGGGCGCGGTGGTGGTTTGCCATGGCACCTCTCATCAGACCTTAAACTGTTCAAAGCAATCACTCTGGGCAAGCCCATTATTATGGGCCGCAAGACCTGGGAAAGCCTGCCGCGCAAGCCATTGCCGGGGCGGGTTAACATTGTGATTACACGCAAAGCAGGCTTTGTGGGCGAGGGGGCTGTGGTTGTTCACACTCTGGAACAGGCAGTGGCTGCTGCGGGCGATGTTGAAGAAATTGCTGTTATTGGCGGTGGCGAAATCTACAACTTGTTTTTGACGCGCGCGAACCGCATTTACCGGACAGATGTTGATTTGGATGTCGAGGGTGACACCCTGTTTGCTGCGCTTTCCCCAACAGAATGGACCGAAACCAGCTCTGAAGATTTTCCACAAGGGCCAAATGATAGTGCGGCCTTTACACTGCGGATTTTTGATCGAAAAAGTTAGTTTGCTCAAATGTGGACTTTTGCGGTGACAATACCTATATGCGCAACAAGTGATTTATGAGGAACAAACATGCCTTGGAATGAAGATGACGGAAAGAACAAGCCTCCCGGCGATCGTGGGCCATGGGGCAAGCCACCTGGGCAAAAACCTGGTGGTGAAGGACCTAAGAATCCTTGGGGTGGTGGCAATCGCGGCGGTCCGGGCGGAACTCCACCCGATCTCGACGACTTATTCAAGATGGGCAAAGATGGATTTAAATCTGTAATGCCGCAAGGTGGGGGAATTGGCACATGGTTGTTGCCAATTGCTGCTTTGGCGGCGTTCTGGGTTTATAGTTCAGTTTATCAAGTGCAGCCTGATGAAAAAGGCGTGGTCTTGCGACTTGGCGCTTACTCTAAAATTACTGATCCAGGCTTGCATTTTGCATTTTGGCCACTTGAAACAGTTGAAACGCCAAAAGTTGGTGCGGTGAATCAATTCAGCATTGGATCGACTGGTAATGAAGATCAAATGCTCACCAGCGACCGGAACATTATTGGCGTGCCATATTCGGTGTTCTGGCGTATCAGCGATCCTAAGCAATATCTTTTCAACTTGAAAGATCAGGAACGCACCATTCGGGCGATCTCGCAAAGTGCATTGCGCGAAGTTGTGGGCCAGCGCCGTGCGCAAGAAATTTTGACTTCGAATAAAGAAGCCATCGCTGCGCAAGTTTTGTTAATTACGCAGCAATTGTTGGATGAATATAATTCAGGAATTGTTGTAACTGCGCTTAACCTTGGTGAAGTTCATGCTCCAGTTGAAGTGGCGGATGCTTTTGCCGAAGTTGTTAGGGCCGGACAAAATAAAATACAGCTCATTAACGAAGCTGAGTTGTATCGCAACCAGCAAGTTCGTTTGGCTGAAGGTAATGCTGCGAAGTTTGTTGAAGAAGCCAACGCTTACAAAGCACAGGTTGTTGCAGAAGCGCAGGGTGATGCAGCACGCTTCAATTCAATTTATGAGCAATATAAATTGGCTAAAGAAGTTACGCGCGAACGCATGTTCCTTGAAACAATGGAGCAAGTTTTGGGGCAATCAAATAAGATTTTGATTGAGAACGGCAAGGACGGAAGTGGTGTCGTGCCATATTTGCCGCTGCCAGCAATTCAACCGCGTGATCCTAACAATGCTGGAGCAGTGCAATGAGTAACTTTTCAAAGCCAATTCTTAGCGGCGTAGCGCTGGTGGCACTGGTTATTGGGTCAATGTCTTTTTTCATCGTTGACGAACGCGAGAAGGTTCTGGTTACAAGGTTTGGTGAAATCAGCCGCACCGTGAGTGAGCCTGGTCTCTATTTCAAACTACCCGTTGCTGATGCAATAACCCCAATTGAAGACCGTGTTATCCTTTGGGAAAATAATGATCGGCCTGTTCAAGATAAAACCAGCCAAGTTTATATTGTAGATGCGATTACGTTGGCCCGCATTTCTGATCCAAGATTGTTTCGTGAAACACTGAGTGCGGATTTGCTGCAAGCGGAAACCCGTGTGGGTGCACGTTTGGATGCAGCGTTGCGGCAAACTTATGGTCGGCGTTCGTTTGACGAAGCATTATCTTCTGACCGCGCAATTATGACCAAAGAAATTAGAGATCAATTGCGGGCCGATGTAAAATCTTTGGGCATTGAAATTGTTGACGTTCGCATTCGGCGCACAGATCAAAGCCCGGATGTTTTGAAAGCAACTTTTGAGCGGATGCAATCTGAACGCAATGCCTTGGCAACAGATTTCCGTTCCGAAGGCCAGGCAACCAAAACCAGAATGAACGCCGAAACAGATCGCACCTATGCTGTTAAAATTGCAGAAGCGCAGCGCCAGTCTGAAGTTTTGAAGGGTGAAGGCGACGGCGAGCGCAACAAAATATATGCAGATGCTTACCAGAAAGACCCTGAATTTTTTGCATTCTATCGTTCGATGCAAGCTTATACAAAAAGCCTTGGCAAGGATGGAACAACAATGGTTTTGAATCCTAACTCTGATTTCTTCAAGTATTTTGGAACTCAGAAAGATGGATCGCAGGTTCCTGCAGAAAAATAATGGGTGGCACAATCCTAACGGCCCTTGGTCTCGTATGTGTGATTGAGGGCCTCACTTATGCCTTGGTTCCAAGCCAATTAAAAAAGATGATGGCTGGAATGCTGGGCATGTCTAACGAACAGTTGCGTTTTGCCGGAACCATGGTTCTGGGCTTGGGTGTTATATTGGTTTGGGTGGCCCGCAGTTTTTTTGAGTAATGTTTATTGGAGACGGAAGACATGATTAAGCAGTTTAGAGCTTCGCAGATTTTGGGCGCTGTTGCGCTTTCTACATTGCTGCTTGGTATGCCTGGTCTCAATCAAGCTTTTGCACCCGAAGCCTTTGCGCAAGCACAGACACTTCCCAACATTGCTGATCTTGCCGAAAAGCTTTTGCCAGCCGTTGTTGAAATATCCGTTATTTCTAAAGTTTTAAATCCGAGTGGAAGCTTAATTCCACAAATTCCAGATGACTCACCATTCAAAGATTTCTTCGATGAGTTTTTGAAAAAAAAGCAGCAACAGGCCCCCGGTGATCAAGGGCCGACACCGACACCCGATGATCAAACTGTAAACTCCATGGGTTCTGGTTTCATTGTGGATTCTACAGGATTGATTGTAACCAACAACCATGTGGTTGAGGGTGCTGAAACGATTCAAGTTCACTTGCAAGACGGCACAATTTTAAAGGCTGAATTGGTAGGGCGTGATCCGAAGACAGACCTTGCCGTAATCCGTGTGAAGCCAGAAAAGCCACTTCCAACTGTGGCCTTTGGCGACAGTGATAAACTGCGCATTGGTGAATGGGTGACGGCGATTGGCAATCCATTCGGGCTAGGCGGTTCAGTTTCGCTTGGCATTGTGTCTGCCCGCAACCGCGACATAAATGCTGGCCCTTATGATGATTATATTCAGACGGACGCTGCCATAAACAAGGGTAACTCTGGCGGCCCGCTGTTTAATATGGCTGGTGAAGTTGTGGGTATTAACACGGCAATCTTCTCGCCCACAGGTGGGTCTGTTGGCATTGGATTTTCGGTTCCTGCAAACACTGCTAAAAACGTTGTGGCGCAGTTGGTGAAGTTTGGTGAAACGCGGCGCGGCTGGCTTGGTGTGAAAATTCAAACCGTAACGCCGGATATTGCTGAAAGCATGGGCATGGACAAAGCGCGTGGTGCCTTGGTTGCTGATGTGACGGCTGGCAGCCCAAGCGAAAAAGCTGGTGTTGATGCGGGCGATGTGATTGTTGAATTTAATGGCCGCGCCATTACCGATTCAAAAGAATTGCCGCGTGTGGTTGGCGAAACTGAAGTTGGTAAAGAAGTGACAATTAAAGTTATCCGTGATGGCAAAGAAAAAGAAATCAAAGTCACTCTTGGCCGGCTTGAAGATGGTGAGAAATTGGTGGCTAAAGAAGATGGCACAGCAAAGCCTGCACCCGCACCATCAACTGTTACGATTCTCGGCATGACGGTGAGTGAGATGACTGCAGAACTTCGCGCAACTTTTAAGATTGATGAAAAAGTGGTTGGTGCCTTGGTGACAGAAGTGGCCAAAGAGGGTGCTGCGACAGACAAGGGCATTGAAGCTGGCGATGTAATTATGGAAGCTGGTGGAAAACCTGTTTCCACATCGGCTGAAGTTTCAGCCGCTATTGAAAGTGCTACAAAGGATGGCAAGGCTTCGGTGTTGTTGCTCATCTCAAAAAGTGGAAAAGCCGGCGAGACACGGTTTGTGCCTTTGAAGTTGAAGAAGTAAGGGTGCTGCGAGGCCCGTGAAGGCGCGGGCAACCTCAGCATGAGGGTCTAACCAATTCTCACGCAGAGGTGCGCCAGCTAGCGAGCTTTGAAGTGCCTCTAAGTTTGCTCATCTTCATTTTGATATGGTGATTGACCGAGCGGGCGCAATGGTGAAACGCGTTCCCCGAATACGGCTGGTCTTGGAGCAGGCCTCATTGGAATGGGCATTTGCTCTGAGCCTTGCATCATCGGGGGCTGTTGGCGTGTCATCAAACCTGTTTGAATGTTGCTTTCTATTGTAAACTCTTGGTTGCCACCAATCAAAATCAAATGCTCAACATCATCGCGGCGCACGATGACCAATCTACGCACCTTATCGAGTTCATGGTATTCGCTGATGCCCAGCCTTTGCCCGCGGCGGCCGCGCACACGTTGGTTGATTAGCTTGTAAATGATAACGCCAAGAATAAGGGCTGCCAGAATGATAAGCGCCATTACAAGCATGCCGAGATAAGGTGTTAGGTCTGGCATCATTAGCCCTCCAAATTGATCGACTCAACTCTTACACAAAAATGATAACAGAATCACTTGCTGATTATCGAATGCAAAAAACTCTATTTGCAATCGCCGATTCAAAGCAGTTTCGCATATACTCGCGGTTGATTCGAGGAATTGAAGATGACGGCCCTGGGCGATACGGACAACCTTATAAGAAGCAGGCAAAGAAAATCTGTGGCACCTTTAATGCTGTCGCTTTTGATATTGTTGCTTGGCATCGGTGTGGGTGTTGGGGCTTGGTATTTGCAGAGCTCGGTGAAACCTTGGATGCTTGCTGCGGGGGCGGCACTTTCATTTTTAGGGCTTGTGGCACTTTTGGGTTGGTCGATGGGTGCGCTCAAGATTGTGGGCGGCTCATCGGAACGGCATTTTTTTGATTCAATGCTGGATGCTTTAAATGATGCCTGCGTGGTGACAGATGTTAAAGGCCGCGCAATTTATGCCAACGCGCCCTATTTAAAGTTAGCCTCACGCGCGGGGGTTTCACGGCTCGTTGGTTTTGATGTTTTATATTCTGGTTTTGGCGAATTTGCTGAGCCGATTTATCAATTGGCACAAGCCGCACGCGACGGAAACCCCATGCATCGTGATATGCGTTTGGCTGCTGGGGCTGCTGCCCCCGGCGCTTTGGCTGAGCGGGCAGGCTGGCTGCGCATTTCGGTTTCGCAACTTGCTTCAAATGATAAGGGTGGCTGCGTGTTGTGGCGGCTTACTGATATATCTGATGATCGTGCCCACCAAGAAAGCGCTTTCACTCGGTTGCAATTTATTATTTCTTATCTTGATCAAGCGCCTGTTGGATTTTTCTCGGTTTTGCCAAGTGGCAAGGTTGACTATGTGAATGCCACGCTTGCAGGCTGGCTTGGAATTGATTTGGCCCAAGCCCAGGCCGGGTCAACTACGCTGCAAGAATTACTGGGCGAGGGGGCGGCAAAACAGTTAACTGCTGTTGCGCCAGTTTTAGGTGGCCACCGCATTGATCATTTTAGTTTTCCGCTCAAGACAACTGAAAGAGCTGTGAACTTGTTTGAGGTTGTGTGCCGCAGTGATTTTGATGCTGATGGCAAGGTGCTTCCTTCACGCTCGATGGTTATGCGCCGTGATGCTTCAAAAGAACTTGCCGACTCTCACAACTCAGAAAGTGTAACGCAATTTTTATCGGCGGTGCCAATTGGAATTGCCGAGGTTGATGAAGCGGGCGCTTTGATTGCGGCCAATGCTGGGTTCTTGGAACTTTCGCCAAACATTCGGTTGGGTACAAATTTTGCAGGGGCCTTGAACAAGGAAGATGCAACCAGTGTTACCGATGCAGTGAAGCAGGTGGTGAGTGCTAAAGGCTCGGTTGCTGAAGTTGAATGTGTGTTTGCTGGTGAAAACCCACGCTCAGTGCATCTCACATTTACCAAGCTGGCAAGCTTGGGCCAGCGCATTTCAGTTTTCGCTTTGGACCGCACTGAAAGCAAAGCCTTAGAAGTGCAACTGGCGCAAAGCCAAAAGATGCAAGCCGTGGGTGAGCTTGCTTCAGGCATTGCACATGATTTTAATAATGTGCTCACGCCAATTATTGGCTTTGCAGATTTGTTGCTTACTAAAATGCGACCAACCGATGCAGCCTTTGCAGATGTGATGAACATTAAACAAAATGCCAATCGTGCGGCCAACTTGGTGCGCCAGCTTTTAGCGTTTTCACGCAAGCAAACATTGCAGCCCAAAGTGCATGATCTTTCGGAAGCGATGTCTGATCTCGATAATTTGCTTAGCCGTGTTTTGGGCGATAAAACTGAACTTAGCATTACGCATGGCCGCGATCTTGGTTTGGTGTTGGTTGATATCCATCAGTTTGAACAGGTAATCATCAACTTGGCGGTTAATGCGCGTGACGCCATGCCCAAGGGTGGCAAGCTTTATGTGCGCACTTATAATTTATCGAAAGAAAAATCGCAGGAGACTGGGAATGTTTTGCCCGTTGCTGATTATGTGGTGTGCGAAGTGGAAGACACCGGCACCGGCATTGCCAAAGAAATTCTAGATAAAATTTGGGCGCCGTTTTTCACCACTAAAGAAGTTGGCAAAGGCACTGGCCTTGGCCTTTCCATGGTTTATGGCATGGTGAAGCAAACAGGTGGCTTTATCTATTGCGATAGTGTTATGGGCAAGGGCACCACATTTAAGATCTATCTGCCGCGCCATGTGCCCGATGTTTCTGCTGTTGCGGAAGTTCCGAGAGCTAAGGTGGAAGCGCCAAAGCGCGAAGATTTTTCAGGTCGGGGCCGAATTCTTATTGTTGAAGATGAAGATTCCGTGCGGGCCTTTGCGGTGCGCGCACTCACATTGCGTGGCTTTACGGTGTTGGAAGCTGATAGCG
>JAYUPT010000132.1:0-3722 GCA_043759965.1 Aestuariivirga sp.
TTTGCCCATCGTGATTATTTCAGGCCACGGCAATATTGAAACGGCAGTGGCTGCAATCAAACGCGGCGCATATGAGTATATTGAAAAACCATTTAATGCCGACCGACTGATTTTAGTGGTAGGCCGTGCTCTTGAAGCATCTCGCCTGAAACGCGAAAATGATGATTTGCGCGGGCGTGCAGGTTTAAACCAAGAGCTTGTTGGCAATTCAGCTGCGATGCGCCAATTGCGCCAGCTTCTTAAAAAAATAGCACCTTCCAATAGCCGTGTTCTTATTACAGGCCCCATGGGGGCTGGCAAGGAAATGACGGCACGCTCGCTCCATGAAATGTCTCAACGCGACAAGGGTGCATTCGTTGTGTTGAGTGCCGCCAACTTGGCACCAGAACGTATGGAAGAAGAATTATTCGGAATTGAAAACGCCTCAATCGGAGCGCTCGAAGAGGCCCATGGCGGCACTTTATACATTGATGAAATTTCCGATATGCCGATGGAGACCCAAGCCAAAGTTTTGCGTGTGTTGTTGGATCAAACTTTTCAGCGTGTTGGCGGATCAAAAAAAGTGAAGGTAGATGTGCGCATTATCACATCATCGTCGCGTGATCTTCCTTCATTGATAGCAGAGCAAAAATTTCGTGAAGACCTCTATCATCGCTTGGGCGTGGTTCCAGTGCGAGTGCCGGGACTTAATGAACGGCGCGAGGATATTCCAGAGCTTCTCAACTTTTTTTCCAAATCATTTTCTGCAGGCTCCGGTCAACCGCAACGTCATTTTGCCAATGACGCAATCGCCGTTTTGCAAACCCGCAATTGGCCGGGCAATGTGCGCGAACTTCGCAACAATGTGGAACGCATGTTGATCTTGGCTTCAGGCGATCCACAAGATGAAATCACCGCCGATATGATGCCAGCAGAAATTCTAGCAGAGAATACCGCGAGTGGATTTGGTGGCGAACACTTGCTCACCATGCCGCTTCGTGAAGCGAGAGAAGCCTTTGAGCGAGACTATGTGGCAGCACAACTTTCGCGTTTTGGCGGCAATATCTCGCGCACATCCACTTTTATTGGCATGGAACGTTCAGCTTTACACCGCAAAATCAAGATGTTAGGCCTGACTTCGAAAGAAGATGAGGGTGCCTAACTGTTGCCCGCTTTTGCCGCGATAAGAATTGTGATAGACTGTGATTTGCTTCAGTCTCAATAAAAATAAAAAGAGTTGGATCTAGCTATGGCACAAGAAAAACAACAAAATCTGCAAGACACATTTCTCAACCATTTGCGCAAAGCAAAAATGCCAGTCACGGTTTTTTTGGTTAATGGTGTGAAGCTGCAAGGCATTATCACTTGGTTTGATAATTTCTGCCTGCTGCTGCGCCGCGACGGAGTTTCACAATTGGTTTATAAGCATGCCATTTCCACCATTATGCCCGGTGGCCCCATCAGTTTGTTCGATGACGAAAGCGCCAATACGTGACGATTAAGAAACACGTTAAGGCTGGTGGTGGTGTTGATTTTCAAATGGAAGGACCAGAGCTTACGCGGGCTTTGGTGGTTCATGTTGAACGTAAGAAGCGTGGCGTTGGCAATGTTTTTGATCGCGATGCACAGAGCAAACTTGACGAGGCAATTGGCCTTGCCGAGGCCATTGAGCTTGATATTGTTGATACATTGATTGCACCATTGGTGGCGCCAAAGCCTGGCACATTTTTGGGCACTGGCAAAGTGGCAGAAATTGCCGCGCAAGTTGAAAAAGTGGAAGCGGAATTGGTTGTAGTCAATGCCCAGCTTTCGCCAATTCAACAGCGCAATTTGGAAACTGAATTTAAAGCTAAGGTGCTCGACCGCACAGGATTGATTTTGGAAATCTTTGGTCGGCGTGCGACCACCAAAGAAGGTATTTTACAAGTTGAGCTGGCGCATCTGAATTATCAAAAATCGCGACTAGTTAGGTCTTGGACCCATCTTGAACGCCAACGCGGCGGCTTTGGCTTTTTGGGTGGTCCCGGTGAAAGCCAATTGGAAATGGACAGGCGTTTGATTCAAGAGCGCATTTCCAAAATTGAAAGTGAATTGGAAACGGTAGTTAAAACCCGCGATTTGCACCGCAAGGGGAGGGAGCGCATTCCTTATCCCGTCGTGGCTTTGGTGGGTTACACCAATGCCGGAAAATCGACGCTGTTTAACAAACTCACTGATGCCAATGTTTTGGCCAAGGATTTGCTGTTTGCAACGCTTGACCCCACCATGCGGAATATAACCTTACCAAGTGGCCGAAAAATTATCTTGTCCGACACAGTGGGGTTCATCTCGGAATTGCCGACATCATTGATCGCCTCGTTCCGCGCAACGCTTGAAGAAGTTTTGGCGGCCGATGTTATTTTGCATGTGCGCGATGTGAGTCATGATGAAACTGATGCACAGGCCCATGATGTTGGCTTGGTGCTGGAAGAGCTTGGCATTGATGAACAGCGGCGCAGCTTGATTATCGAGGTGTGGAACAAATCTGATTTGCTGCCACCACAAGAACTCATCAATCGTGAAGCCCTAGCTCAACGCCGCAAAGATGTGGTGCTGGTTTCATCATTGACAGGCGATGGCATTGATCGCTTGCTCGATCAGGTGGAACAGCGTTTGGCGCAATCCAGCTTGATGTTCGATATTATGATTGATCCATCCGACGGAAAAAATATGGCGTGGCTGCACCAGCGCGGCGAAGTGATGGACCGTAAAACCTATGAAGACGGCCGCACCAAGCTCACCGTGCGCTTGGATGAAGACACGGCTGGCCAAGCGCAAGCCAAGTTTGGCAAGGCGATGAAAGAGAAAAAATAACTCCAATAGCCGTTTAATGCGCGCGGTGGTCTTTTAATTTGTATTGCTTCTTCTTGGTGTCAAAGCCTGCAAAATAATCGCGCACTTGTGGGTGGCGCACGGGATCGCGGGTTTCATCAGCCAGAAGATTTTGCTCAGAAACATAAGCCACATATTCCGTCTCATCATTTTCAGCCAGCAGATGATAATAGGGCTGGTCTTTGCGTGGGCGGGCTTCTGCGGGGATGGAGTTATACCATTCCTCAGTATTGTTGAATTCCGGATCGACATCAAAAATCACACCGCGAAATGAAAATAGACGGTGACGGACGATTTGTCCAATTTGGAATTTTGCTTCGTTCATCTGGCGCATGGTTATTTAATGCCAATTCTAAACTGTGAAGGCAAGTCCATTATCCGCGCATAGCAAACGGCAAATTTGCAGAGGGAGCCAAACCTTGACGCATTGCTAAATTGCGGAGTGGTGCAAAATTGGCAATAGCACTGAGACCAGCCGCACGCGCAAGAGAAAGAGCAGGAAACTGACTGAGCAAAGATTGATTGAGCAAATTCACCATCTGCTGGCGTGGTAACACATCAGCACGCCGGATTGAGTTGTATTCGTTCAAAACATTTTCGGCACCAGGATCATTAGAACCTATAATGAGATCAGCCGCTTGTGCGGCATCACGCAACGATAGGTTTAAGCCTTGTGCGCCAATGGGCGGCAGCACATGGGCGGCTTCACCAATGATCATGCAGCGTTTAGTTGCAAAACTTGTGGCGCGTTGGCCGCGCATGGGGAAAGCTTTGCGCGTGCCAATATCAGAAATGCGGCCAAGGCTGCCTTTGGTTTCGAGTTGAATTTCAATGGCCAAGTCGTGATCGCTAAGCGCAAGCAAAGCCTCAAT
>JAYUPT010000133.1:0-9702 GCA_043759965.1 Aestuariivirga sp.
CTTCCTGCACAATAGCGGGCTGCTCTTTTGGTGTTTCAGGCGCTGGTGCCGGTTCAACTTGTTGTTGCTCTTGAGGTTGGTCACGCTTGGTCAATTCAATGCGTGCATCTTGAGCAATGGCATTCAACTTATCGCGCACGTCTTGCGGCAAGTTTTCATTTTTAGCAAAGCGACGGGCGGCTTTGGCGCGAGATTTAAGTTCTTCGGAGTCAATATCCGCAAGTGCGCGGCTATCGTTTAGGAAAACTAAAATCTCTTCTGGCACGGTCTGCTCAACTGCTGGTGCAGGTGCTGCTTCAACTGGTGCTGCTTGCTGTTCTGGCTGGGCTTGTGGTTCTGGTTGGAGTGGTTGTTGTTGGGCTTGTTTGCGAACTTCCATTTCACCACGGCACGATTCAAAAATCGTAACCAGTTGGGCGCGCATTTCTTCGGTTAAATTTTCAGCTTTGGCAAAGCGGCGTGCAGATTTGACGCAGGTTTGCAATTCATCGTCGGAAAGCTCCGAAGCGGCGCGGCTATCACTGAGCATGGCCAAAATTTCGGCTGGAACTTCTGGCGCGGGTGCTGCCGCTTCAATCACGAGGGCAGGTTGTTCGGCAGCTGGCTGATCACCAACCACTACCGTTTCTTGTGCCATGGCAGGAGACAAAAACAATGCCAATGCCAATATGCTTGTTGCGCCCAGATTAAACTTCATATCAATTCTCCAACTTTTTCAATTCACAGATCCATTAACTGCAATGAAGCCCTTTTGTTCCAACAGTTAGGCGGAACTAGGGAGTGAATGTGCCAACCCTGCCATACGCATGAACGGCAGATGAACGGATTTAAAGCCGCCCAGCCTCAATAATACGCTTCAGAAAGCTTCTGGTGCGCTCCTGTTTGGGGTTACCAAAAATCTGCTCCGGTGGCCCTTCTTCATGCACAACACCTTCGTAGAGGAAGCAGACTTTTGAAGCCACTTCCCGCGCAAAGCCCATTTCATGGGTGGCAAGCAGCATGGTCATCCCTTGACTGGCGAGATCACGCACGATGTTCAAAACTTCGGACACTAATTCAGGATCTAATGCTGAGGTGATTTCATCCAACAACATCAATTTGGGTTCCATGGCCAAAGCCCGCACAATGGCTACACGTTGCTGCTGGCCACCCGAAAGGCGATCAGGATAATCCAAAGCTTTGGTCTCCAGGCCAATGCGCTTTAGCAAAATCATCGCCTTGGCTTCGGCTTGGTCTTTGCTTTGCAACAATACTTTTCGGGGTGCCAAAGTTACATTCTGCAGCACCGACATGTGCGGGAACAAATTGAAACTTTGGAAAACGATGCCAACTTGCTGGCGCAATTTATTAAGGTCAACGCCAGGGCCGGAGACGCGGTCTCCACTTAATTTAATTTCACCGCCTTGAATTTCTTCAAGGCCGTTGATGCAGCGGAGCAAGGTGGATTTGCCGCAGCCCGATGGGCCGATGAGACAAACAACTTGATGCTCATTCACCTTCAAATTTATACCGCGTAACACTGGGACAGGCCCGAATGATTTTGCAACGTGATCGATTTCTAGAAATGCCATGCGTCAGCTCCCTGCCCGCATTTTGGCATTGTCACGTTCAATAATTTTATCAACCAAGCGGGCTTGCGGAATGGTGATCACCACAAAGAGAATTGCCACAATTGTTACGGCTGAAAGATTAAAAGCATTTGCTGCAATGATGCGAGATTGGTTGAAGGCATCAATCAAACCCACCACCTGCACCAAAGCTGTGTCTTTCTGCAGGCCAATAAAATCATTGAGCAGTGGAGCAATGATGCGGCGCACAGCTTGGGGAACCACAACATAGCGCATGGTTTGCATATAAGAGAGACCAAGTGAGCGAGCGGCCATCACTTGGCTTTGGTGGATGCTTTCTATGCCGGCACGATAAACCTCGGCAACGTAAGCGCCATAGGTGAGCGTGAGGGCGAGGATGCACCAAAAACTTACGGGTATGCGAATAGCTGTTTTGTATTCGGCTGGCGATAGAACTGAAAGATCGGTGAAAAGGCCCAAAATGGGTGGTACGATGAGATCTGACAGCCCTGATGTGGGAATGCCAAAGCCAATCAAATAAAGTGTTACGATTGCAGGCATGCCACGGAAGAGATCGCAGTAAATTATTGCCAAACTCCGAATTGGCTTTCCTGCACGGCCCGGCATGAGGCGCGCAAGCGCTACGATCAACCCCCAAACTAAAACCAGCACCTCAGCTACAATGAATATGAAAAGGTTGTTTAAAATAAATTTTTGCGTAACCAACCACCACTTGGCTTGCATCAAGGGCAAGTAGAAAAAGGTTTTGCCAACAGCCACATTGTTCATCAACACAAAGCAAATGAAGCCCAAAACAATCAATACAAAAAAGCCCCAGCCAAAAGTTAAAAACGCAAATTCGCGTGCAGCCGCAGTATCTATTCTGGCTTGCACCAGATCATTAGCTGACAATTTTTTTTGAGCCGATTTGGCTAAGTGCCAAGCCTTCCAGGCGGGCCAAAAAAGTGCCGATACAGCCGCTATTGCACACCCGAAAACGAGGGGCCACACCCAAGTTAAAACGCCAAGTTGGGCTAAGGCATTGCGGGCCAGATTTATTGTGAGCAGAGCGGCCACAGCGCAGGCAAGCGCGAAAACATTTGCTCCTAACGCTAAATGTTCAGCGCGCTGGTGTAATGGCGGCGCAACTACATTCGATGCGCCGCTGCTTTTTGTTTTATCAGACACTGCCTAACTTAGTTTTTGAAATAAGGAATTGACGCTGGGTCTTTGCCCCAAGCAGCGGCCAGATATTTTGCACCCAATTTTTGAATGGTTCCATCCGCAATCATGGCAAGTAAAATCTTGTCAATTGTTGGGTTGTTGGCGTTGCCCTTTGGATAGATGGCACCATAGGTTTCGCCAGTTTGAAATTGACCAACTGCTATGGATGCTCCCTTGGTTGCAAGCTCTTCTGCCAACACAATCGAAGTGTCGGTGATGGCAGCGTCAATTTGACCAGACCGCAATGCTGAGAACATGTCGCCTTGATCAGGATAAACTTGAACATTTGTAATGCCCAATTTTTCTGTCACGAAGGCAGCACCCGTGGTTGCTTGTTGCACACCGATTTTTGCTGTGGAGATGGAAGCTTCAGTTACTGGCGCATCTGCTCTGGTCAGCACGCCAATGTCTGAGTTAAAATATGGAACTGAGAAATCGTGGACAGCTTTGCGCTCTTCAGTGATTGAGATTTCTGACATAGCCAAATCGAAGCTTGCGGTTTGACCTGCGATCAAAGCATCCCAACCCACATTCACCACTTCCAATTTGTCATATCCAGCACGCCAAGCAATTTCGGCTGCCATGCAATATTCCATACCGTCCTTAATTGTTTCAGGTGAATCACCATTCCACCAAATTGGTGCTGGCAGAGACACTTCAACAGTCAACTGGCCCGCTTTGGCAGGATTGGCGATTGGAAATTCGCCTTTTTTGCCCGTAACTTCGCAGTTGCCAATCATATCCGCCGCAAAGCTAGTGCCAGACACTATCAATAGTGCGGACGCTGCCAATAGAGCGCGTTTTGTAAATTTCATGATCTTGTTCACTCCCGGTTTTCAATTATTTCACCACTACTAGACCAAAATGGCTGTCGTTCGGCAAGAGGCATTTGAACTTGTGATAAATATCGCAACATATTAAGAGGCGGTGACCATGTATAAAGTTGCCGCATTTTATAAGTTCTCGCGTTTGTCGCAGTCTGAAGCGTTGCAAGCGCCACTTCTTGCAGCGTTAATCGGGAATGGCATTAAGGGCTCAGTTTTGCTAGCCGCCGAAGGTATTAACGGCACAATAGCTGGTTTGCCTACCAGCATTGACAAAGCTTTGATCGCACTTGAAAAAATCACAGAAATTGAGGGTATAGAGGCAAAATTCGCCAGTGTATCCACCATGCCTTTCAAGCGCATGAAAGTGCGGTTGAAAAAAGAGATCGTAACAATCGGTAATGTAAAAGCGAACCCGACCGAGAAAGTTGGCACTTATGTGGAGCCTCAAGATTGGAATGCTCTGGTCAACGATCCTGATGTAATTCTAATTGATACGCGAAATTCTTATGAAGTGGGTGTGGGCACATTCAAAGGCGCAATCGATCCGCACACAGAGAGCTTTGGCGAGTTTCCAAACTATGTGCGCGAACATTTGCACAATCAAAAACACAAGAAAGTGGCGATGTTCTGCACCGGTGGTATTCGCTGCGAGAAGGCTTCGAGCTTTATGTTGAATGAAGGCTTTGAGAATGTGTTTCACCTTAAAGGTGGCATTCTTAAATACCTAGAGGTGGTGGCGCAGGCCGAGAGCACCTGGGAAGGTGCTTGCTTTGTGTTTGATGAGCGTGTGGCGGTTGAGCATGGTTTAAAAGTTTCAGATTATTCGCTCTGCCATGGTTGCATGAATCCCGTTTCAGCCGAAGACCGCGTTAGTGAGAAATATGAAAAAGGTGTTTGCTGCCCAGCTTGTGCTGACCGGCTGACCGAAAAACAAAAAGCCTCAAATCGCCAACGCCAGCGGCAAATGGATTTGGCGAAAGCTAAGGGTGCAAAGCATATGGGGCCGAGCTGACTGTCTGTAAGTTCCTAACAGTCGTGCTCGATTTATTGGCTAGCAATCTTTCCGACAAGAAGTGCATCTAGTGCGGCTTTTGTTACATCATCGACAAGCGTTTTGTTCGCTGCTGCATTTAAAGCGTCGGCAGTTGCTGCTGCTGTGGCATCGGCGGTGACTTGAGCATCAATCAAAGCAACAGCGGTTGTAAATGCATCAACAACAGTTTGCGCATCGGTGACTGCCTGCAAAAGTGTGGTGTCGTCTGGCGATAAAAGAAGTGCGGCTTTGGAAACATCAAGAGTCGTGTTTGCATCCGCCAAAGTCGCAGGAGCCACGTAGCCGCTATCAATCAGGGCTTGCAGATTATCTTGCGCCAACGCGTCGGCCGCTTTTGCTGAAGTGAGAATATCGGTCGCTGCCACACTTGCAACATTAGCGATATAATAGGCCCTGATCTTGCCGATGCGTGAATTTGGCGAAGCGTGTGCAAAGGCTTGGGCAGAGGCGTGAGCCGCATTCAAGGCTCCCAACTTGCTGGCTATTTTTCCTTTATTCAGAGAGGCAACACTTGTTGAAACCTCCACATTGCTCTTTTTTGATTTTGTAGATGCCGTGCTGTCAACGCTTTTGCTGGAAGCGGTGTCTGAAGACGCTGTTTGGCCACCGCCTGAATTATTGCCCTGCCCCCCTGAGTTTCCATTTCCACCAGAGTTTCCATTTCCGCCAGAATTGCCATTGGCTGCATCTGCAGCCGAGTAGCTGAGCCCAACATCAGTTAAGACCGCGCCAGAAGAAAAAACAAACGCACTGCTCAACAACAATACACGAATATAGCGAGAAAAATTGGATGGCATGTGAGAACTCCATTTCACGAATCAATAGATAACAAATATCGAAGCAATGCTGACGATAAGCTGACAGTGCTGGAGATCATATAAGTCGAGATTGGTAAATAGGCGTAAACAAAACCGCTAAAATTAGAACTTCATTAATCTATTACCAACGTATTCAGCCCGTCCATCCCAAGCCAGCCGCAATGCAGTTCATTGTCATCAGCAGGCTCATGTTCATGGCTTCGGTTGGTTTGTCGCCTCGGGTTTCGCGCAAGAGTTTCACTTGCCACTCATTTGCTTGATCAACCATCGGGCGAACACGGTCAAAGCGGCGGCGGAAACTGTGGAAGCGTTCGCAGAGAATTTTATCGCCGGAGAGCTCCAAGATCACTTTTGAGGTGCGCTTGTGTTCATGGCGGATGAGGGCAAAGAGGCGCTCGGCATCATTGCGGTTGGGAACGAGGCCAGCGTATTTTTCAGCCACATTCATATCAGCAAGGAACAGAGATTTTTCAACTTCATCAATGGCCAAGCGGAAGCCCGGAGATTTGACGAACATCTCCTTCAGAAGTTTCAAGCCTGAACCACCACGCGCAGAAACGAAATCATCCAACGCATAACCAAGCCCATACCAGCCTGTGAGTTGGTGGCGATTTTGGCTCCACGCGAAGACCCATGGAATTGCGCGAAGATCAGACAAGCCCTTGGCTCCAAAGCGGCGGGCGGGGCGTGAGCCAATTTTAAGCAAAGCCAATTCTTCCACTGGGCTTGCAGTTTGAAAATAAGTTATAAGTGCGGGATCATGCGCCAGCTTTTGATAGGCCTTGAACGAGAGTTGAGCGATTTCTTCGACCGCTTTTTGATGCTCAGGGTTGAGGCGCTGTTCTGGTTCGGCACTGGATTTCAGTGTGTGCAGCAACACGGCTGATGTCAGCGTTTCCAAATTGATCAAGGCAGTTCCGCGATTGGCAAATTTCGAAGACACAACTTCGCCCTGCTCAGTCACCCTCATGCGGCCTCCCACGGTGCCTGTGGGTTGCGCGGCGATAGCTCTACCTGCGGGGGCGCCGCCACGGCTCACTGAACCGCCACGGCCATGGAAGAATGACATTTCAACACCGGCTTTGCGGCCAGCGCGGATCAAGCGGCGTTGGGCCTCAAACAATTCAAAGCTAGCGCAGAAGAAGCCACCGTCTTTGTTTGAATCGGAATAGCCCAGCATAATTTCTTGCACACCGCCATTGGCATTCACCGATTGGCGAACAACTGTGTTGGCCAAAAGCGATTCTATTATGGCGGGGCCTTCACGCAGATCTTCGATGGTTTCAAACAGCGGCACCACGCGGATGCGGCAAGTTTCATGTGATGAAGGATCACTGAAAAGGCCGCAATATTTGGCAAGCAAATAAAGCCCAAGCACATCATCAGCACTTTGCGTCATCGACAAAATAAAAGTGCCAATGGCTTTGGGGTCTGGCCCATCTAAAGTCTCACGGATGAGATGGAGAAGGCCAAGGAGTTCCGTTGCTTCCTCCGACATGTTACGGAATTGCGGAACATAGCCCATGGGCTTTTCAAGCTCGGAAGCGATCCACTTGTTCCAAGCAGCGGAATGAATTTCAGGGGCGGGTGATTTTGCAACTGGATGCATTTTGCCCCAAACTTCAGTGAGCACGCGGTTGATCACTGTGGTGTTTTGGCGAATATCTAAACAAGCGGTGCGGAAGCCAAACACTTCAGCTTCCCAGCGCACTGGGCGCACCAATGATGTGGCAAGGCCCGCCGCATTCATTTCGGCAAGGGTTGCTTCAGCAAAATGCAATGCGCTGATCAACTCATTAACATTGGTAAAGCTTTTGGCATTGCCCGGCCGTTCAAGCTCGGCAAGTCTTAATCTAAGAGCACTGAAAAACTGACGAAACAATTCTTCAGGATTACGTTGGATGATTTCTGTTGCGGCGCCACAGAGTTCAAGTTGCCGTGCCAGTTCAACTTTGAATGTTTCAGGAATGGGCATTTCGGAGGAACTTACAGAAATATGACCAACCAGTTCCTTCAAGCGTAAATCCAAACGGCGCACAGATGCCAGACTATTTTCGCGCAATGCCTTGCGTGTGGTTTCGACTGTGACGAAGGGGTTGCCATCACGATCACCACCAATCCAAGACGAAAATTTAATGGGCGGCTTTATACGCGCCGTGAGTTCCGGATAATGCCGGATCAAAGCTGATTGCATCACATCACACACAGCCGTGGTGCGATCAAACAAAGCATCGCGAAAAAAATGGAGGCCCCATGCCACTTCGCTTTCCACGGTTGGTTTTTCAATGCGAATCTCACCCGTCATCCACAGCAAATCAATTTCATTACGAAGCTGGAACAGCAACGTGTCGCGTTCACGCGGGGTCCAGCGTGGATTATCGAGTTCGAAGAGCTTCAAATAAATCCGGCGATGAATTTCCAGAACCGTCACGCGCTTGGCTTCGGTTGGATGGGCCGTGAGAGTTGGGCCAACATCCAAGATGCTCAGCACATGTTCAACCGTTTCCGCCGAAACACCAGCTTTGGCAGCTTCTGCGAGCGCTTGGCTGAGGGAGCCGCCCACTTCATCTGGCCCTGCTTGTTTTTCAAGCGTGCGGCGATTGCGGATGGTGGCGTTTTCCTCCGCAATGTTCATCAACTGCAACCAAATGCCGATGGTTTGCAGGGCATGTTCCACCAAAGGGTCTGGAATTGATGCTATCGCTTCTGGCTTATCTAAGAGCGGCAGCAAAGCAGGCTCGCGCTGGCCAATCACCTGGCGCAATTGCTGGCGCAGCATGGCGGTTACTTCTTCGATATAACTGGTGTCTTCGATGCTGACGGGCAATTGTTGGTTCATATGTTGATTTGTGCAGTGCAGCATAACAAGAGTCAATCGCAAAGTCAGTTTGCGGTTTGGGAATCTTATCGCTAAGCAGCGCCCATGTTAAACATTGCAAATATGACTTATCGGATTGGTGGACGGGTTTTGCTGGAGGATGCTTCGGCCTCTTTGCCCACGGGCCACAAGGTTGGTTTGGTGGGGCGCAACGGCACCGGCAAATCCACTTTGCTTAAACTCATCTTGAATGAGCTGGTTCCAGAATCAGGTGAAGCTTCAATTCCGCGCAATGCCCGCATTGGCACCGTGGCGCAGGAAGCACCCGGCGGCAAGGAAACCTTGCTCGAAGTGGTGATGGCGGGCGACATTGAGCGCACAGAGCTGTTGGCCGAAGCAGAAACCGCCAAAGACCCCAACCGCATTTCCGAAATTCAAATGCGCCTTGCCGATATTGATGCCTACTCGGCAGAGTCTCGCGCGGCTGTTATTCTGGCGGGCCTCGGATTTACTGAAGCCATAATGAACGGCCCCTGCTCTGCCCTTTCTGGCGGTTGGCGGATGCGCGTGGCTTTGGCTGCGGCCCTGTTTGGCGCACCCGATGTGCTGCTGCTCGACGAGCCCACGAACTATCTCGATCTTGAAGGCACCATTTGGCTGCAATCTTATATCCGCGACTATCCGCATACTATTTTACTCGTCAGCCATGACCGTGATTTGCTGAATGTTTCAGTGGATGCAATTTTGCATCTCGATCAATTCAAGCTCACTTTATATCAAGGCAACTACGATAATTTTGAACGCCAACGCCGCGAGAAGCAGGCGCTCAATTCAAAAATGAAAAAGAAGCAGGATGATCAACGCGCCCATATGCAGGCGTTTGTGGATCGCTTCAAAGCCAAGGCTTCTAAAGCCCGCCAAGCGCAAAGCCGCATGAAGGCTTTGGCGAAGTTAGAGCCGATTGCCGATATGATTGAAAATGCCGTGGCGCCATTCATATTTCCAAATCCTGAAAAAGCTTTGGCACCACCTTTGGTGGCTTGGGATAAGGCTGCTGTAGGGTATGGCGAAAATCCGCCAGTTTTGAAAAACATCACGCTGCGCATGGACCCTGATGACCGGATTGCGCTGCTCGGTTCCAATGGCAATGGCAAATCTACTTTTGCAAAATTGCTGTGCGGAAAATTAAAGCCGATGCTCGGAAGTATGACGCATCCGCCACGACTTTCTATTGGCTATTTTGCGCAGCATCAATTGGACGAACTTTCTGAAGATCGCACGCCATTTGAATATATTTCAGAATTGATGCCCGATGCTCCGGTTGCCAAGCGCCGGGCGCGGCTTGGCGCTGTGGGCTTTGGGGCACATCTAGCAGATTCAAAATGTTCAATTT
>JAYUPT010000134.1:0-32524 GCA_043759965.1 Aestuariivirga sp.
TTTCAAACCACCTCGAACTCAAGCCGCCACAAGGCATGGTGGTGAAGGCCAATGAGACTTGGGTCATCAAGTTTCACGGCATAAGAAACCGCTTCCAACATTGGAGCGAAGGCACAACCAGTGCCTACCTTGCCTTTGAAGATGGGCACATTCATTCATTGGCTGTTACCAGCACATATCTCGTTGGAAACAATGAAGCCCATTTGCGGGGTGCCAGATATTATCCGGTTGCCCCTGATCAAAAAACGCCGGTGTCCATAATCCCATGGCCAAACCAGATTGAGATTTCAGCTTATGGGCAGGCACCACAGGGCTTAGGTTTTATTACGAAAGATGAGATTTCGAACGCGGCCCACAGCGCATTTTCAAAACTTTGCGCTGGGCTATTTCCCGCAGAAGAGATCAACCGGAGTGCCGCCGAAGGTGGTATCCGCGTAGATTGCTCCTTGGATAAGGCGATGGCAGATGAAGCTTATAAGATCAATTTTACCGCCAACGGAATCTTGCTCAGCTCCGCCACATCATCAGGCTTTCTCTATGGCATGATCACGCTCGGCCAAATGTTGCGCGGTGCTAAACTGCATCCGACTCAATTTTTCTTTCCCGCCGTCGGCGAAATTATTGACAGTCCAGCCATGAAGTTTCGCGGCAGTCATTTGGACGTGGCGCGGCAATTCTATACATCAGCCGAAATCGGCCAGTTCCTCGGTGTTCTGGCGTGGAACAAGATGAACCGTTTTCACTGGCACTTGTCTGATGATGAAGCATGGCGCGTTGAGATTGATGCTTATCCAGAATTAACTTCAATTGCCGCATGGCGTGGCCACGGTCTGCCCATTCCGCCTTTGCTTGGCTCTGGACCCGCAAAGTTTGGCGGCTATTACACAAAGTTAGCAATCCGCGAATTGGTCGCTCAGGCCGCAAGTTATGGCATTACAGTTATTCCTGAAATTGATATTCCAGGGCATTGTTATTGCGTTCTGCAAGCCTTGCCTTACCTGCGCGATCCTGAAGAATCAGGCTCTTATTCTTCCGTGCAGGTGTTTCCCAACAATTGTCTTAATCCCGCTCTTCCAGAAACATATAAGTTTCTTGAAACTGTTTTTGACGAATTGATTGAACTTTTTCCGGCGAAGATTATTCACATCGGCGCTGATGAAGTTCCGCTCGCCGCATGGTCCGGCTCGCCACTTGCCTTAACAAAACTGCGCGAGCTTAGCGGGGACGTGTTAGCCGACACCCACGCAAAGTTGAACGGCATCACCAGCAACTTGCATGGCGCTGACCGCATCGAGGGAACAGGCACTGCACTTTTGCAGGCAGAGTTTCTGCGCCATATCCAAACTTTTTTGGCATCTCGTGGTTGTATAACTGGCGGGTGGGAAGAAGCCTCTCACGGCCATGTGATCGACAGGGAAAAATGCTATCTCGTGGGCTGGCGCGATGTGGCTGCCAGCGGGCAACTCGCAGGTGAAGGTTACGACATCGTCGTAAGTCCGGGCCAGCATTATTATCTCGACATGGCGCAAGGTGGGGAATGGTCTGAGCCTGGTGCGTGGTGGGCGGGTTACTCATCTCCGCAGAGCACCTATAATTTTGATCCAACGGAAAACTGGACGGCGCATCAACTTAAACATCTCTTAGGTATTCAGGCCTGTATCTGGTCGGAGTCAATGACGGACCGTGCCGTATTTGATCGTTTGCTGTTTCCGCGCCTTTCAGCCATCGCTGAAACCGCCTGGACCGAGAAGCCGAAAAAATCTTATGCGCGCTTTATAGGCTGCGTTGATGTGATGCCGCTGGTTTTTGGGCATCGAGAAAAATGAGGGGTGGCACCATGAGAGGACCCTTCACGCTAATGTGTTTCGACATTGGCGGTTCAACCATCAAACCTGGCATTGCCGCTTCGCCAAATCTACGGAAAGTGTTGCCAACTCTCAAAACCCCGTTGCACGACTATGACGCTTTCATCGACATCATTGCTTCATGTGTCGGGGGTGCTAATGGAATATCCATTTCAATCACTGGCGTTATTGATCCTGAAACCAGAATTTTAAAATGCGCTAACATCGCTTGTGCAGACGGAAAACCGCTCGCTGCCGACTTGAAAACAGCAACAGGTTTGCCAGTTCACATTTCCAATGATGCCGATTGTTTTGCTTTAGCCGAAGCAACCTTGGGTGTCGGGCGGGGCCACCGCAACGTGTTTGGCATTATTCTCGGCAGTGGTGTGGGTGGTGCCTTGGTTATAGATGGTCTCATTGTGCGTGGCAGTGGTGGGTTTGTTGGCGAGTGGGGCCATGGGCCGATACTGGCAAAGAAGATTAACAATCCAGCACATGATGTTCCCCACTTCGAGTGTGGGTGTGGGCAAAGCGGATGTGTAAATACAGTTGGCGGTGCTCGCGGCCTTGAAGCGCTTCACCAATTTTTGCATCGTGAAACCTGCACCAGCCGTGAAATCGTCACAGCATGGCGCGCAGGAAATGCGGCTGCAAAACGTACTTTTGCGGCCTATGTTGAGCTAGTAAGTCCACCGCTTGCCTTCGCCATCAACATTACGGGTGCTGGCATTGTGCCAGTTGGCGGTGGCTTGAGTGCGGTGCCAGAACTCATAACCCAGCTTAATCAAAATGTGCGCACCAAACTGCTAAACAAAACCACTACACCAATTTTAATCAAGGCCCACAATCAACTAGATCCCGGACTGGTTGGCGCCGCCATAGTGGGGTTTCAGGAATTGAATAATGCCTAGAGTGTTACTTGAGGTGTGCGTGGATGATGCTGCAGGTCTCGAAGCTGCAATTTCAGGTGGGGCTGACCGAATTGAACTTTGTTCGGCTCTCTCGGTTGGTGGATTAACACCTTCAACAGGCTTGATGGAGCTAGCTGCAAATGCCTCAATCCCAGTTTACGCGATGATCCGTCCCCGCACGGGCGACTTTGTTTACAGCACTAGTGAAATTGAAATCATGAGTACGGATATTGATCAAGTTCGCGAGTGCGGTCTTGCCGGTGTCGTGATTGGTGCAAGCAATCCCGATGGCACGCTAAACTTATCGCAACTCGATTTTTTGACTGCCCATGCGCAAGGGCTTGGCCTAAGCTTGCACCGAGCCTTTGACTTAGTAACTGATTTTCGCGCTGCTATTGATATTACAGTTAAACTTGGTTTCGAACGGATACTAACGTCTGGTGGTGCAAATTTAGCAATTGAAGGCATAGCCAGACTCGCAGATTGCATGGAACATGCAGCAAATAACATAACGATTATGCCTGGCGGCGGCGTTAACGTTGATACAGCTTTGGCCTTAATGCAAAAACTGCCCCTTCAAGAAATCCATGCCTCATGTGCCAGCATTGTGCCACAAAGCAATTCAAAATTATCGGAATTTGGTTTTTCCGCAGTTGGGTTTAAGGCAACAGATCAATCAAAAGTCGAAGCCCTCCGTAAAATCTTAGGCTAGTTCCATGAAATTCTGAAGGTCGGTCTCTAGCTTAGCCATCGATTCTTAATCGACACTGAGGCGAGAACATCACTCTCTGATTATACAGGTTGAATGGTGGGCGGTATTGGGATCGAACCAACGACCACTACGATGTCAACGTAGTGCTCTACCGCTGAGCTAACCGCCCACATATGTGAGGCATATATCGGCCATAATGATCGAAGGCAAGGGCGGGCTTTAGGCTGCCATCAAGCGGTTCACTTCATCAACCAAGTCACGCAAGTGAAAAGGCTTAGACAAAACCTTCGCATCTTTAGGTGCATTTGAATCGGGGTTGAGCGCAACGGCGGCAAAACCGGTGATGAACATAATTTTTAACGATGGGTCAAGCTCAGCAGCACGGCGCGCAAGTTCAATGCCGTCCATTTCCGGCATCACAATATCTGTGAGCAGCAAATCAAAATTGTCTTGCTTGATTTCTTCAAATGCGCTGGCGCCTTCGGCAAAAGGGGTCACACTATGTCCGGCCTTCTCCAGCGCCTTCACCAGAAAGCGCCGCAAGTCATCATCATCTTCAGCAAGAATAATTTTTACCATAACACTCTCTATCAACCAGCCGAAAGGCTAGGTCAAGTTTTCCTGGAAGACCAACATGTGCCGCAATTTTGCACTCTAAGCTTGCCTATAGTCTAAAAGCGGTAAACAGGCTGTGAAGGCAAGCCATGGACAGCTGCCTGAATTTGCGCTTTTATGTCCGCGCACAGACTATGTGTGCCTTGAGAGTGGCTATGCCTGAACACTATTTTGAAATCTTAGCTCCGGCAAAGTGGCAAGTGCCCATCGTGTTCAACTCACCCCACAGTGGGTCAGTATTGCCATTGAGTTTTTTACAAAGCTCTAGGTTATCTGCCGCAGCTTTGCGCCAATCGGAAGATTGCTTTGTTGATGAGCTTTTCGGCGGCTGCAAAGACTTAGGGGTGCCCCTGTTGCGAGCGCTGATATCGCGGGCCTATATTGATCTCAACCGTGAGCCTTATGAATTAGACCCACGCATGTTTCATGAAAGCCTTCCAGGCCACATGAACCCCGCTTCGCCGCGCGTGGCTTCGGGGCTTGGCACGATTCCAAAATTAGTGGCCGAGGGCGAAGAGATTTACCGTGGCAAAATCCACTTGGATGAAGCCCTTGCCCGCATTGAGCAGGTTTACCGCCCCTATCACCGTGCGCTGACGGCTTTATTGAACGAATGCTACAACGCCACCGGGTTCTCGCTTCTCGTGGATTGCCACTCCATGCCCTGCTCGTCGGTAAAAACGCTGCATGTGCCTGCTGCCGACATCGTGTTGGGCGATCGGTTTGGGGCTGCTTGTGCCAGCGATATTGCCGATACTGTTGAAGCCATGCTCAAAGATGAAGGCTTGAAAGTCTTGCGCAACCGGCCTTACGCCGGAGGCTTTATTACTGAAACTCATGGCAGCCCGCGCCACAATCGCCATGCCTTGCAAATTGAAATCAATCGTTCACTTTATATGGATGAAAAAACCCAGCAAAAAAACGCAAACTTTGTCTCTGTGCAAAAGCAATTGCAGAAAATGACGCAAAGCTTGATTGCATATTTGCCGCATGACCAACAAGCACGAGAAGCTGCAGAATAAAAAAAGGGGCCGATGCACCAATGTGATCGGCCCTAAGTCTAGGGAGGAAACGCCCAAGAAGGGCTGTGAGAGATCATCATGGATGCTCATCTCACAAAATCTATTTGGCAGTGCAACATAGAAATTTCAAGACTTTATTGCATCGATTTCCGAAAGCAAAAGGCAAAAGTCGCAGAATTCAATTTCTGAAAACAAGTAAATAATTGAAAATAAAAGATTTAATGTAGAAAGCATGCTGGTATGCAAATTATGCATGGTACTCAAATTTTGTTGCATTGCAGCATAACTCATACTGGCCACCTCAATATCTGTGGTGTAATCCAGTGAAAACCAAGGTTTAGCCCCATGAATTCCTCTGCAGAAATCGAAAAACTTACCCACTTTGCGCTAGAATTGGCCGAGGCTTCTGCAAAAATCATTCTGCCGCAATTTCGCAAGAACATTCCAATCACTGTTAAAGCCGCCACCGAATGGGATCCTGTAACTGAAGCAGACAAAGCTGCCGAACGCATTATCCGTGAAATGATCGAAAAGACTTTCCCCGACCACGGCATCATCGGTGAGGAATATGGCACTAAATCCACAGGCTCTCCCTATAGCTGGGTGTTAGACCCCATTGATGGCACGCGTTCTTTTGTAATCGGCATGCCAACTTGGGCCACTTTGATTGGGCTTTACCGAGACGGCAAACCCCTGCTCGGCGTGATGAACCAACCCTTTGTGGGTGAAATGTTTTATGGAAATCCAAATGGCGCTTGGCACAAGCATCAAGGCAAAACTGAAGCTATTCATGTTCGAGCCCCTGCTCCGCTGGCAAGAGCTTCAGCTGGTACCACCTCACCCCACCTTTATGACAAGCACCCAAATTTTCAAGCCTTGCGTAAATCCGTGACTTCAATGCGCTATGGTGGTGATGCTTATTTTTTCGGTCTGCTGGCCGCAGGCCATCTCGATATAGCGCTCGACCCTGGCTTGCAGATTTACGACATTGCCGCTTTGATCCCCATCATTGAGGGAGCAGGCGGCGTGGTGGGCACCTGGACAGATAATGACCCAACGCAAGGCGGCAACGTTCTGGCTGCTTCATCACAAGCTTTGTTTGAGGAGGCTCGCGCTGTGTTGCGCGGTTAATTATTCGTCGCGGTAAACCCGCTCGCGTTTTTCGTGGCGCTCTTGCGCTTCAATCGAAAGTGTTGCCGTTGGCCGTGCATCTAAGCGCTTCAAACCAATGGGCTCGCCTGATTCTTCGCAATAGCCATAAGAACCATCTTGAACACGCTTCAAAGCACTTTCGATTTTCGAAATCAATTTACGTTGCCGATCACGGGTGCGAAGTTCCAGCGAGCGATCAGTCTCCGAAGAAGCACGATCCGCCACATCTGGCAGAATATGGTTTTCATCTTGCAAATGCGTGAGTGTTTCTTTGCTCTCGCGCAAAATATCTTCTTTCCATGCCAAAAGCTTGCGCCGGAAATACTCCACCTGCCGCTCATTCATAAATGGCTCGGCATCAGTCGGTTTATAATCTTCGTCTAAAGTAATCGACATTGCGGTGCTCACTTCCCATCAAGAATGCGTGCGCTCATAGCAGCCAAACATGACAGCGGCAATACTTGCTTATGCAGCCGAAAACAGCCGTGATTCGTCACGTTTGTCCTGCATTTGCATCAACCAATAAGACCCTTGAACACCCAGCCTTCCCAGCTGGCCAAATGCCCAAAGTGGTGCAAACGGCACAAACCTGCGATAGCAATCGTCACCATCAGCAATTGCGGAAGCAAGAATGAGGCCAGCCATAGCCGTAGTGTTCAAGCCATGCCCACCAAAAGCTGTGGCAAACCACTGGCCTTCAGCATCGCGCCCAATCAACGGCATTTTATGCAAAGCATAACCCATCAGGCCCGCCCAAGAATGTTCAATTTTGGGATCGCCGAGAGCTGGATAGGTTGAAAGCATATCGCGCTTCATCCGTTCGGCTAAGTGCGAAGGTTCCGAGACACGGGTGGTGATACGCCCACCCCATAAAATGCGGCCCTCATCAATCAAGCGATAATAATCTCCCGCCCGCCTCGTATCGGAAATGGCGGAGCTGGTGTTGATTGATTTCTGCGTCAGAGGTTCCGTCACAGCAATATAAGTGGCCACTGGCAAAACCGCACGGCCAGAAGCTTTATGAACATTGCGCCCCGTGGACGAAACACAATGCACCACATGCCGCGCGCGCACTTCGCCGAGAGCGGTTTTCACTACAAACTCTAGACCAATTTTTTGCGAAGAAATCACTGCACTGTTTTCAAAAATAGCAGCCCCTGCCGCACGCGCCTTTGCAACAAGCGACAGGCAATAACGCAACGGGTGAATATGAAATGCGTTTGCAAATTTCAAACTTTCAAAATAGCGCGAACTTGTAAGGCGCGCCCGTGTTTGCTCCACTGAGAAATGCTGCACTTCTTCACCATAGTGCTGCTGCATCTCTTCGCCATGGGCTTGAAGCCCACCACGATCATCATAGCGCGAAGCCACCATCCAGCCCTCGCCCATTTTATCGGTGCCTGCAACTTCACGCCGCACATAATCTGTGCCGTTCCGCGATAAATTATAAAGCGCGCGCGCCGCATCCAAACCCACGCGCCGCTCCACACTCTCCATGCCCAAAGCAAAACCACTGGACACAAACCCGCCATTGCGCCCCGAAGCGCCAGAGCCAATGAGGTTTTTTTCAAGCAGCACAACCGAAAGCCCCCGCCTTGCCAATTCCAAGCAAGTGGTAAGCCCAGCCAAACCGCCGCCCACAACACAAACATCGGCATTAAGCTTTTGCGCGAGCGGCAATGATGCAGCCCCACGCGATGCAGTTGCTTCATACCACGTTTCAAAATTATGAATCATCTGTGCCACTTTGAACCAAATAAAAATGAGGGTGCTTAACGCAAAATTAGAACAACTCGTCCAAGTTTAACAATATCTGGGTTAGTTTGGATTGAGTATCATGCGTTTTGTATATTTATCTGCGGTATTAGCAACAACAACAGCTTTATCCGGCTGTGTGGGCGGCGATGGTTCAGCTTTAAGCTTAGCCACATCGGGTGTTGATGTGTGCGGCGTAAATGATCCAAATTGTGCACAGGCAGACGCTAACGGTACTGGCAGTGGGACAGGTACTGGCACAGGCACTGGAACAGGCACTGGAACAGGCACTGGAACGGGCACAGGTACTGGAACGCCTCCTGCACCCGTGGTTACCGGAACCACAGGTCTTGCAAATGGCAACGCGACAATTATTCTCGAAAAATCAATTATGGTGAATAAAAAGGCCACCCCAGCCCTTTCAAAACTAACACTCACCACAACGCCAACAAGCACCGCAAAACTGGCCACAAACATCACATCAACGACATCCGGCACATGGCCTGAATCTTTAACGATGACGGAATATGATTATGGCTCTGCAATTGGTAGTACAGGCCTAGGGAGCACCAGTTACAAAGAATACCGTGAGCTAACTGATACCACCGATGAAGAGCTTCAAGTTTGGACGTGGCGACACAGTTCCGGAATTCACTATCGCGATGTTCCAACAGGGGGCGAAGCTGCGCACCAAGCATGGTCCTTCCAATCCAAAAGCGCTCTCGCAGCAGATGCCAAATCCACATCAACCTATATGCAAACAGCCGGAAACGTATCTTACGACGGGCAATATGGTGCAACGGCAAAAACATGGAGTTGGCTTGATCCCGCAGATACCAACCAAACTTTATCGCGCAACGGAATTTGGCAAGTTAACGGAGCCACTCATATTGACGCCGACTTAACCACCGGAACCATGACCGGAACCCTTACGCCAACAGCATGGGTGGGCTGGCAAACACTCAACCCAGTTGCAACTGATCCAACAACGACAGGTCGAAAATTGGTGCTTGCTACTGACACCGGAAACGTAAACTTTGCATCGTTCATGAACGACAGAATTTTGCTAAGCGGCACAATTACTGGCACCACAACTGGCAACAGCATATCTGGCTCTGCTGTTATGGACCCAACATTGGGATGGGTTACTGGAAGCGGTATTAATCCGATGTATGGTGCAGTTTTTGGTGCCACAGCAGATGAAATTACGGGTGTTTTCAATTTAAAAGCCGTTTCGCAAGAACCAGTTGGTGGAACCTTCCCAATCAATGATGATCGCCGTGGCTTCATTCAGCAAAGTGGCGTTTTCAACGCACAAGACTAATCTTGCAGGCAGTAATGACCAAAAACAACTCAAACAAAACTCTAGGGCGCACACTTATATGCGCCCTTAAAGGCTTTGTTTTGGCAAGTGCTATGGTTGTTGCAACACTTGGTCCCGTACAAGCATCCGCCACCAACACACCAAAAATAAATGACCAGCAAATTGCCATGTATCAGCAAGCGCCAGAAGGTGAGCGGGTTCATTTTCTCATTCAACTGGCAAAAGCAGGAGAACACGAGCAGGCAGCAATACTCCTCAAAAAATTCCCGCTGCAAGGCCCACACGCAGCCAATCGAACACTTTTCATTGAAGGCCTGATAAAAAACGGACGTGGTGATTTCACCGGTGCAGCTAAAAACTACCGCGCAGCTCTCGCAGATGATCCCAAGTTAACCCTTGTCCGCTCAGAACTCGCAATGACACTTGTTAAACTTGACCAAGATGACAGCGCCAAACACCATCTCACACTTTTGACTGCAGATGCGCCAACTGAAAGTGATGCGGCTGGCATAAAATCGTTTATAGAAAAAATCGATGCAAAAAAGCCCGTGACCTTCAATGGCTACGTTTCCTTGGCCCCTTCAAGCAACGTAAATAGCGGCTCCAACCATGCCACTGTTTATTCCCCTTGGCAGCAGGGCGAGTGGAACATAAGCAGCGCCCAACAAAAGCAGAGCGGCATCGGCGTTGCCGCTGGTGCCAGCATTGGTTATTCCAAACGCCTAGGTAACAAACTCCAAGCGGTGCTAGCAGGTAACGTTGACGGCAGAGTGTATGGGAACTCAGATTATAACTCTCTCTTTTTTAGCCAATCAGCTGAAATGCGCTATTTGCTTGACCAAGGCTATCTCGGTGTTGGGCCAGTTGCCAACCAATCGATTGACATTGCCGAGGGAGCGATCGCTTATCACAGCTATGGCCCTCGGGCATCTCTGGTTTATAATGTGACCCCAAGGAATTTTGTCTCAGCCAGCACCCTTTACGAATGGCGCGACACAGCAAATTCCACACAAGCTGATGGCACAGCATCGCTGTCAACACTATCGTTTTCACACGCCTTTGACTCAAGTTTCAATGCAACTGTTTTCGGTGGCTTCGACCGAGTAAAATCTCAACTCGACACGACATCATACAAAACGATTTCGGCTGGCTTGCGCCTCTACAAAGAGTTGCCAATGGGTATTACCGCCAACGTAAGTGGGCAAGGTCGTTTTTCGAACTTTGATGGCATGACAATGCTCACCTTAACCACGCGCGCCGATCAACGCTATATTGGTTCCATCGAGCTTACCAAACGTGATCTCAATTGGTTAGGCTTTGCTCCATCACTATCTTATACCTACACGTTGAACAAAAGTAACATAGCCATTTATGACTACGATGCCCACGCCGTTGACTTCCGCCTCACTAAAGATTTCTAAGCCTTGCAGCATGTGGGCGCACTGGCTAAAGCAAATTCATGAAATTTAAATCTGGCCAAGACTTCGCAAATTTGAGTTCCAAAGCTGTCACAGTTTTGGGTATGTCTGGCGTTGGCAAAACCACTTTGGCAGCCCTGCTGCAAGTCCAACACTGGTTTCAATATTCCGTCGATTACCGCATTGGCACGCGCTATATGGATGAGCATATTGTTGACAATTTCAAACGCGAGGCCATGGGTAATCCGTTTTTGGCTGAACTCTTGCGCTCGGATTCAATTTACATTCGTTCCAACATCACATTCCATAACCTAGCACCGCTCTCAACTTATTTAGGCAAGCCCGGTAACCCCGCCAAGGGTGGAATTTCGTTTGCCGAATATAAGCGCCGCCAAGCCCAGCACCGTGATGCTGAAATTAAAGCTCTGCTCGATGTGCCGGAATTTATTGGCCGTGCTGCTGATATTTACCGCTACAAAAACTTCATCTGCGATTCCGGCGGCAGCCTGTGCGAAGTGGTTGATGTTGAAAACTCGAATGATGCAGTTCTGAAATCATTGAGCGAAAACACTCTGCTGCTTTATATTGAAGGCACGCCGGAACACGCGCAAATGTTGGTGGAGCGATTCCGGAAAAATCCAAAGCCAATGTATTATCAACCGCAATTCCTGAGTGAAAAATGGGCGGAATATAAAGCGCTGCATAAAATTCTAAATGACGATGATATAGATCCCGATGGTTTTGCCGTGTGGGGCTTTGAACAATTGCTGCACCACCGCATTCCGCTTTATAAAAAAATCGCTGATCAACATGGCTACACGATACGAATGCGAGACATTCCAACGATAAAAACCGAGGCCGATTTTGTGAGCCTTTTGTCCCGCACCATAGATCAAGTTTGAAATAGATTATGCCCATTAGAATTCCAGACGAACTTCCGGCCCGCCGCATTCTTGAACAAGAAGGCGTTTCCGTGATGACGGAAGCAACGGCCAACCGCCAAGATATCAGGCCGCTTCGCATTGCCTTGCTAAATTTGATGCCGAACAAAATTAAAACTGAAACCCAGTTTGCAAGGCTGGTTGGCGCAAGCCCGTTGCAGGTTGAACTGTCGCTCATCAAAATTACCAACCACACCTCTAAAAACACCTCGCAAGATCACATGCTGGCGTTTTATGAAAGCTGGGAAGATGTGCAAGACCAACGCTTCGATGGCCTGATCGTAACTGGTGCCCCCATTGAGCAAATGCCATTTGAAGACGTGACCTATTGGGAAGAACTTTCGCGCATTTACGCGTGGACGCAAACCCATGTGCATTCCACACTCAATGTTTGCTGGGCAGCACAGGCTTCGTTGTATCATTTTCACAAAATTCCAAAACACGCCCTAGAGCAAAAAGCCTTCGGCATTTACGCCCATCAAAATCTGAAACCAGCATCGCCTTTGTTGCGCGGGTTTTCTGATAATTTTGAAATGCCAGTTTCGCGCTGGACTGAAAATCTTTCCCAAGATTTACCAAACGGGCGCGGACTTGAAACTTTAATCGCGTCTGACTCAGTGGGCTTGTGCCTGGTCACTGATCCAACCCACCGCATGATCAATATGTTTAACCACATTGAATATGACACTGATTCATTGGGTGAAGAGTATTTCAGAGATGTGGAAGCAGGCAAAACCATTAACACACCTGCCAATTATTTCCCCGAAAATGATCCTAAGCGAAAGCCTGAAAATCGCTGGCGCGCGCATGCGCATTTGCTCTTTGGCAATTGGATCAATGAGCTTTATCAAACCACGCCCTATGATTTGAACAACATTGGAAAAACCTGAAGCCTCTTGTTTTTAAGCCTTTA
This sequence comes from Aestuariivirga sp., assembly GCA_043759965.1. Classification (GTDB taxonomy): domain Bacteria; phylum Pseudomonadota; class Alphaproteobacteria; order Rhizobiales; family Aestuariivirgaceae; genus Aestuariivirga. The sequence continues at coordinate 12,608 of JAYUPT010000134.1, forward strand.
AAGCCCCACTTATAACGGCTTGAAACAAGGGTATTCCACGCGTTGAACCTCACCACCTTCATAGATGGCAGCCGCATTGCAGCGGGGGGCATTAAAGATTTTGCCGCAAGCCTGGTGCAACCCACAATCAGGCTTGGGGTGACTGGCCTGTCGCGCTCTGGTAAAACTGTATTCATTACGTCTTTGGTCCACGCGCTGTTGAAACAAGCGCGGCTGCCCATGTTTGAAGCCATGGCACAGGGCCGCATTACACAAACCTATTTAGAACCGCAGCCCGACGATGATTTGCCACGCTTTGCCTATGAAGATCATCTCGCGGCACTAACATTGACAAATCGCCATTGGCCAGAAAGCACGCGGCGCATCAGCCAGCTTCGCATCACACTCGATTATCAACCAAGCGGTTTTTTCGCGCGCAATTTTGGCAGTGGCAAACTTCACATTGATATCATCGATTACCCCGGCGAATGGGTTCTCGATTTGCCTTTGATGCACCTCACCTATCAACAATGGTCTGCCAAAACCATTGCTGATAGCAGAAAAATTCCGCGCCTCGCTTTAGCAAAAACATGGCACGCACATTTGCAAACTTTGAGTGCTGATAAACCAGCGCAAGAAAATGATGCCGTGGCTGCGGCTAAAATTTTCACCGCATATCTTGCGAGCTGCCGCGCCGAAGAAGTCTCGCTGTCATCATTACCACCGGGCCGTTTTCTAATGCCCGGAGATTTAGAAGGCTCACCCTTGCTCACTTTCGCACCGCTTGATGTAACCGATGATGCCCAGTTCACCTCTGGCTCCTTGGGTCAGCTCATGGCGCGACGCTATGATTCCTACGTTGCCAAAGTGGTGAAGCCATTTTTCTTTGGCCACTTCGCCAGATTAGACCGTCAGATCGTTTTGGTTGATGTGCTCACCGCATTGAATGCAGGTGCTGGTGCAGTGAATGATTTGAGAACCGCTCTCACTGATGTGATGGCCAGTTTTAGGCTTGGAGCAAATTCAATCGTCTCCGAACTCTTCGGCCACCGCATTGAAAAAATTCTCTTTGCCGCCACCAAAGCAGATTTGCTGCACCACACATCACATGATCGCCTTGAGGCCATTCTCAAAGTGTTGATTGATGATGCTGCAAAGCGCGCCGAATTTGCCGGAGCAGAATTTGATATCACTGCCCTCTCTTCTATTCGCGCCACACGCGAAGCTTCCGTCAAACAAAAGGGAGAGGAACTTGCTTGCATCGCGGGCATTCCACAGCAAAACGAAAAGCTTGGCGACACTGTTTTTGATGGCGCAATGGAAGCCGCAATTTTTCCGGGTGACCTGCCAACAAATCCGCAAGCTGCCCTGAATGGTGAACTGGAAGGACAACTCAAATTTCTGCGCTTTCGTCCACCTATAATGCAAGGTGCAACCTTTCCTCATATCCGCTTAGATCGAGCCTTAGAATTTCTGGTTGGTGATAGATTTCCATGACCAAAAATAATAGGGCACCACAAGCTTTCGTTCTTGATCAAGAATCAGAGCACAAAAAATCACCGCGCAAACCCAGCGTAACTTTTGCAACTGAAGAACTAGAACAAGAGTTAGTTTTAGCTCCACAATCCTATGTCCAACCAGCAAGTCGCGGTTGGCGCTGGGGCAGTGTTTTGATCGGCACTCTGTTCTCGCTCGCAACATTATGGGCGGGCCTCACCGCCACGCAAATGATTGAAGGATTTTTTGCACGCTCACCGCTTTTGGGCTGGATTGCTTTAGGGGTTGCTGGTCTTGCGGGCCTCGCCGCGTTGATTCTTATTCTAAAAGAAATTTGGGGCCTTGCACGACTGCGCCAGATTGAAAAATTGCAACTCACCGCAGCTCATGCTTTGAATCAAGATGATGAAGCATCAGCCTTGCAAACTGTTCGGGGCCTTATGCAGCTTTATCAGGGCAAACCTGAATCATCTTGGAAGCTCAAATCCTATGCCGCTCATGCAAGTGACATTCTCGACCCGAGAGACCGCGTGCGGCTGGCTGAACGCTACCTGGTCGAACCGCTCGATGAAGTCGCACACCGCATCATCGCTAAGCGCGCCAAACGCGTCACACTTTTAACAACTGTTACGCCAGCAGCAGCACTCGACATACTGTTTGTTGCCGCACAGAACATTGCAATGCTGCGCGAAATCGCAACGCTCTATGGCGGCAGGCCATCCACCTTCGCCACGTTAAAACTCGCCCGCATGGTGGTTTCACATTTGGCCATTGCGGGTGGTCTTGCTCTGTCTGATAATTTCATCCACCTTTTCGTAGGCAAAGGTCTGCTTGGCAGGCTTTCAGCCCGCTTTGGCGAAGGAGCTGTGAACGGCATTCTCACCTCGCGCATTGGCCTTGCCGCGTGTGATGTGTGCCGGCCCATTCCCAAGGAGGCGAGCAAACGCGAAACTTTAGGCAGCTTGCTCAAGGAGCTGGCAAGCTTTGGCGCAAAATCCGACAGTAATTAACTTTTCATTAACGCTCACACCAAGTTCCCTCAGTTTAGCAATAGAATAGAAGGCAATTGCGGCCCATTCTCCACCAAAGCGGGGGGAGGACAAGGTGAGTGTGAGCAACACGATTCAATCTAGCGGCATAGCTATGAGCAACTCCACCGTTGCAGACCCTGTCACGTCCTTCTACAAAATCGAAACCTTAACGTCGCTGCAAAGTTTGCCAGCCATCGAAACCGATTGGCGCAAACTCGAAATTGATAATTCTGGAAAGACCACGGTTTTCCAAAGTTATGATTGGGCAATGGCATGGTGCCAAGCCTATTTGAGCGCTGAAATAAAAACTGAACCTCATGTTCTCATCGGTAAAGTAAGTGGCGTTGTGGTGTTCATTCTGCCTTTGGCAAAAACCCACAAACATGGCCTCACCATTCTTGATTGGCTCACCGATCCAATTGGCCAATATGGTGATATTTTATGCGCACCCAATCAAGACCAGCGAGGCTGGTTAGAAGCAGCATTTCAACACTTGGTAAATACCACGGGGGTTGATCTGGTGCGTTTGCGCCATGTGCGCGCCAATGGCAATATGCATGCCTTTGCAAAGGCCAATTTACACGATGCCAAGTATAATGAGAGTGCTCCCTTTCTTGATCTCACAGCTTTTAAAACTGAAGCAGATTATGACAAGCGATACACCTCAACCCAACGCAAGCGCCGCAAGAAAATTCGCAAGATCTTAGAAGATATGGGCCCATTGAATTTCAAAACTGTGAGCAATGGGCAAGAGGTTGACAAACTGATTGAAGTTTCAATTTCAGAAAAAAACGCATGGCTGTCAGACCGTGGCCGTTTCAATCGCATTATGGGCTGTTCGAGACACATTGATTTTTTAAAGCATTTGTCGCACTTAAAGTCAGGCTCCATGAGCATCCATGCCACTGAACTCTCAGCGGGCGGCAAGATTGTGTCGTGGGAAATTGGGTTCCGCTATCAAGGCACGCATTTTGCCTACATTACCTCGCATGTAAATGCCCTCACAGATTTATCCGCAGGCCGCTTGCATATGGATTTGTCACAGCGCCAAGCTTTGGCCGAGGGCCAAAAAACCTTTGATCTCATGGTGCCTTATGATGTGCACAAGGATTCTTGGAGTTCAGATAGCATTGCTACCAATGACTATTTTATGCCGTTGACCACACTGGGTAAGATTTACGGTTTTGCTTATTTGCGCACTTTAAGACCAGTAATTCGCAGAATCTATTATAGCCTTCCAAACCAAGCCTTGCGTTTATTGCAACCACTCACGCGCCGCTAATCCCCAAATCGGGTGGCCAACAGCACAGCGAGCTTCTATAGCTTGCAGCATGAACCAGTCTTCGCAACAGTTTATGGGCCCAACAGAATGGGCCATGCTCATTGTTCTCAGCGCCATCTGGGGCGGTTCATTTTATTTCTTTGCTGTGATCATCAAAGAACTTCCGGTTTTTACAATTGTGTTTTTCCGAGTGTTTCTCGCAAGCGTAGCGTTATGGGCCTTCTTGCTGCTCACTCGTCAGGCTGTTTCGATAACCAGCACGATGTGGAAAAATTTCTTTTTGATGGGAATTTTTAATAACGTCATCCCGTTCTGTCTCATCGTGTGGGGCGAAACAAAAGTGGCCCCCGGCCTTGCCGCAGTGTTGAACGCCACAACACCATTTTTTTCAGTAATTGTGGCCCATCTTTCAACCCAGAATGAAAAACTCACATGGAACCGGATGGCAGGCGCTTTGGTTGGACTATCTGGAGTTGCGGCACTCGTTGGCATGGACGCCATCAAAAATCTGGGCAGCGATTTGATCTTTCAACTCGCCATAGTGGGTGCCTCGATCAGCTATGGCATAAGCACAATTTTTGGTCGCCGCTTGGCAGGCATTCCGCCTTTGGTTTCCTCGGCCTCTCAAACAGCGGCCTCAAGCCTTATGCTTTTGCCTCTGATGCTTATGATAGATCAACCACAACACCTCAATATGCCCAGCACCAATGTTCTATTTTCGCTGATAACATTGGCCTTGCTCTGCACGGCAGCGGCCTATGTTATTTTCTTCAACATCGTAAAACGCGCTGGCATGACCAATGTAACCCTTGTTACGTTTCTTGTGCCAGTGAGCGCCATGATGCTTGGCGCTCTATTTTTAAACGAGCAAATCTCCACACGCCATTTTCTTGGCATGGCTGTAATCGGCGTAGGGTTAGCCTTGATTGATGGCAGAATCCCGCGCAAGCTGGCTCAAACAATTCGAGGATAACATGTCACCCACAGAATTTACGCCCTATGCAGGCCTAGCAGGCGGCATACTTATTGGCATCTCAGCAATCATACTGATGGGCTCATCAAGCCGCATTTTGGGAGCAAGTGGAATTTTCGCGGAATTGCTCACACCTAATTTCGACAGCAATTTCGCATGGCGGCTCATCTTCATCATCAGCATGTTAATCGGCACTGCTTGGGCTGCCCTGTTCACAGGTATCGCGCAACAAATGGCCTTTGCCGCCGGTCCATTGCTGACGGCAATCGGCGGCATCATTGTTGGTGTTGGAGTTTATCTTGGCAATGGCTGCACATCTGGCCATGGCATTTGCGGCAATGCCCGCTTTTCAAAACGCTCATTCGTTGCCACTTGCGTTTTTATGGCTGTTGCCATTCTCACGGTTTATATTATTCGCCATGTGATCGGAGCCTAAAATGGAAAAAATCTCCGCAAGCATTGCAGGTCTTCTCTTTGGCGCAGGCCTTGCCATTTCCGGCATGGTCAATCCTATGAAGGTTTTGAATTTTCTTGATCTCTTTGGCACCGCAGATTTCACATTGATCTTTGTCATGGGCGGCGGTCTCATCACGGCTCTTATCGGCTATCAACTCTTATTCAAACGCGGAAAACCATTTTTTGCTGATCGCTTTGATTTGCCCGGCACAACATTGATTGATTCAAAACTAGTTGGCGGTGCCGCACTCTTTGGCCTTGGCTGGGGTATCAGTGGCGTGTGTCCTGGCCCTGCTATTGCAGGCTTGGTGTTTGGCAATAGCTTGAGTTTCATATTTGTTATTGCGATGGCCGCTGGAATTTTGGCCGCTCGCTTTGCAACTAACGCCCGTAACGCTTCATAACATCCATAAGCTGATCATGCGGCAGGGCAATGCTTTTATTGCCGTTGCGGCCAATCATAGTCTCATTACAAATCATTGAATCCAGCACAGCTTCTTCGGTTGCTTCAACGACTGCCTGAAACAACCCATCAAGTGCATTGTTGGCTAAGTAATCAGCAGTTCGCCTTGCCCCTGTGAATGAACCTTCATTGGCGGTCGAAAATGCCAGAAAAATATCCCCTGAACTATTGGAGCCAATCGTTCCGGTCCGGGCCAATCCAAGAGGAACGCGCCGCGCCAAGCGCTTAAGTTGATGCGGCATCAATGGCGCATCAGTTGCGATGATGGCAATAATCGAACCTTGGTCTTTACCGCGCAACTGATCATGTAAAATATGCTGCCCAACAGGAACACCCATCACGGTTAAATCCTGACGCCGCCCAAAATTAGATTGCACAAAGCTGCCAAGTGTAAAAATTTCGCCTTCAATCTCAACGCGCCGCGAAGCTGAACCATTGCCCGCTTTAAAGTCATAAGTAATCATGCCGGTGCCACCACCAACACTGCCAAATTCAAGCGCACCAGTTTGGGCATTATCCAATGCCTGAATAGTATGTGCCGCCGTCACATGAAATCCGTTAATGTCGTTCAAATCGCCATCATAGGTTTCTGCTGCCACTGGCAAGCCCCAATCTTGGCCAGTGCCTATTTTATGTTTAACCAACCATTGCAGCGTGGCATCACGCGTCACCCCACATGAAGCGGTGTTGGTAATTGTAATTGGTGTTTGCAGTTCACCTGCTTCTTCAATCCAAGCAAGGCCCGTCATTTCACCATTGCCATTAAACGCATAAGAGCCCGCAGAACAGGAAATATGCGCCTTGGCACGGCCGCGCGGCAAAATGGCCGTAACCCCGGTGCGAATGTCGCTCCCTTCAATCAAGGTTACCGTGCCTACCTCAACACCCGCCACATCGGTGATGGCGTTAAAGTGCCCAGGATTACCAGGCCACACCAGCCCAAGCCCGCGCCCACGAATCTTGCCCGATAGTGTTGTGCGCCAATCAGGTGTCATATGTTTTCAACCCCTTTCAATTTCTCTTTTCCGAGCTAGATTGAAGCAAGGCATCACGAAGAGCAACTGAATCGCAATGGTGGCAGACACGGTCTCAAATTATAAAGACGCACTTATCGTTTTAGGAGCAGCTGGACTTGTGGTTCCATTGTTGCGCCGCCTTGGTGTGAATACCATTCTTGGTTTCCTGATTGTCGGCTTCTTGCTCAGCCCCGGCATCTTGGGTCAGCTCGCAAACAAATTTCCAGCCCTTAATAATTTGCAGCTCAGCAACCCAGACGAACTTGCAGCTTGGGCAGAATTTGGTGTGGTTTTTCTCATGTTCTTAATTGGGTTAGAGCTTTCATTGCAACGCCTTCTCACCATGAAGCGGCTGGTGTTTGGTTTAGGTGGCTTACAGGTTCTTATCTCAACTTTAATCCTCACAACACTCATGCGTTGGCTGGGTTTTGCCGATAATGAGGCGCTCATTTTGGGCATGGCTCTGTCGCTGTCATCAACAGCAATCGTCATCCAGATTTTTTCTGATGAAAAGCGCATGGGTTCAAATGCCGGCCGCATGTCATTTGCAATTCTTCTGATGCAGGATTTGGCGGTCATACCAATCATGCTGTTGGTAAAATCAAGCAGTGCAAACAGCAGCAGTTTTCTTATTGCAGATCTCCTTCTGGCTTTGGGTCAGGCAGTTCTCGCAGGCATCATAGTTATCGCCTTCGGGCGTTATGCTTTGCGGCCTTTCATGCGTCTAGTGGCGGGCACCAAAAGTGCTGATCTCTTTATGGCCGCAGTTTTGTTGATTGCAGTGGGCACCGGAGCTTTGGCAACCGCTGCAGGATTATCGATGTCACTTGGAGCTTTTATCGCGGGGCTAATGTTGGCTGAAACCGAATATCGCCGCGCAGTTGAAGCAACCATAGAACCTTTTAAGGGACTATTGCTCGGTGCATTTTTTCTGCTTGTTGGTTTAGGCATGCACGCTGAAGTTTTGGTACAATCACCATTTTATATTTTGGGCCTCGCACTGCTTTTAATCATCATAAAGTCTTCAATTATTTACGGGCTGGCGCTCATATTTAAAGTAAGCAGAACCTCAGCATTTGAATCTGCAATGTTGCTCGGCCCCTGCGGTGAATTTGCATTCGTGGTGATTGCAGCGGCAAAAACATTTGGACTGTTTCAAAGTTCAGCCGCGGAAAATATTTTACTTGCTGTAACTCTCACCATGATGGCCATTCCACTTCTTGCAAAAATTTCACGACGAATAATAAAATCAAAGCCTTTGGAAATAAGTGATGTAAACTTACCGAGTGATCTTACCAAACATGTGATCATCGCAGGGTATGGCCGTGTTGGAACTTTGATTGGTGCCATGTTGGAGGAGCACAAAATTCCCTTTATAGCCGTGGACGGTGATGTGAGCATTATCGCTAAAGCCCATAAATCAGGCGCACCTGCCTATTACGGCGATGCCAGCAACTTAGAATTCTTGCGCAAATGCGGCCTTGAGAACGCCCTTGCTTTAGCAATCACCATGGATAATCCTGCGCGTGCCGAAGAGATTGTGAAACTTGCCAGAACCGAACGTGCCACCCTTAAAATCATCGCGCGTGCGCGTGATGAACGCCACGCCATGAAGCTCTATGCTGCGGGTGCTACCGAAGCAGTGCCCGAAACGATTGAAGCCAGCTTGCAATTGGGCGAAGCCTTGCTTGTAGAATCTGGCGTGCCCATGGGCCTTGCCATTGCAGCGGTTCACGAACGCCGTGATGGTTTCAGAAAATTACTGGGGCACACCAATAGGCGTGAACTTGTAGCCAAGGCCAACAAGTCTTTGCGCGACAGATTGAATAGTTAAACTACGCCCAGCTTCTTTTGCAAATTGGTGCTCGACGTTGTGTATTGGAACAATAAGCGCTCACCCGGATTGATATTACGGAAAGCCTGCTGCGCCATCAAAGCCGCTTCATGAAAACCAGAAAGAATAAGCTTCAATTTGCCGGGGTAAGTGTTGATATCGCCCACTGCAAAAATGCCCGGCACATTGGTTTCAAATTTTTCGGTATCAACCGAAATCAAATTCTCGGTGAGGTTAAGGCCCCAATCAGCAACCGGGCCAAGCTTCATGGTGAGCCCGAAGAACGGCAACATCGTGTTGCACAGAACTTCGCTCATCGCCCCATCAGAACCCTTAACTTGCGCTGAGGCCAAAATTCCATCAGCACCTGTTAGGCCCGTTACTTGACCAATCTTCAACTGCATCTTTCCAGCGACAACAAGCTCGCGCATTTTATTCACTGAATCTGGTGCGGCACGGAACTCATCACGCCGATGCAAAAGCGTCATGCTCTTTACAAGCGGTTGCAGATTATTGACCCAATCCAAGGCGGAATCGCCACCACCCACAATCAATAAATCCTTATCACGAAACGCTTCCATCTTTTTCACGGAGTAAAAAACCGATGAGCCTTCATAAGCTTCAATGCCGGGAATTGGTGGTTTCTTCGGCATGAACGAGCCACCACCAGCAGCAATCACCACAACCTTACAGTTGAAAACCAAATCGCCATCGGTCTTCAATTCAAAATCATTGGCACCGCGCTTCACCAGTGAAGTCACCATCTGGTTGAAATGAAAATCTGGTTTGAACGGCTTGGCCTGTTCCATCAAACGCGCTGTGAGGTCAGCACCAGTAACAAGCGGCAAGGCCGGGATATCATAAATCGGCTTTTCTGGATAAAGCTCGGCACATTGCCCACCAGGGCGATCCAGAATATCTAAAACATGGCAGCGAATATCCAGAAGTCCCAATTCAAATACGGTGAACAACCCACAGGGGCCAGCACCAATAATAACAACATCTGTCGTAATAACATCTGACATGAATTCAAAACTCGCTTAGAATTGCTTTTCCGGAACTTTAACACGAAGGCCATCCAGCGCGTCGCTCACTTTAATTTGACAAGAAAGGCGGCTGTTGTCACGCACATCAAATGCAAAATCCAACATGTCTTCTTCCATCGGGTTGCGCGCACCCACTTTTCCTTGCCATTCAGGTTCCACATAAATATGGCAGGTGGCACAAGCGCAAGCCCCACCGCAATCAGCATCAATGCCGGGCACCTGATGCTTAACAGCGGTTTCCATAACGGTCATGCCAGCCACACCATTAGCGGTGATCTCGGTGCCATTATGTTGAATGAATGTAATTTTAGCCATGGTGGGAAGTGCCTTCTCTTAGATTGCCTGGTTACATAAGAGAACGACTGCTTAAACGCAACAGATCAGCTTTGGTAAAGAAAACTGTCCACGGCAGCTTTGAAACGCAATTCAGCCTGCTGCAAAAAATGAACAAACTCTGGCCGCGAAAGCGACTTCTCTCCCAAAAGCCCAGCGATTGCTGCAATTTCATCGGCCCCAATGGCAAGCGCTGCCCCGCGCAAAGTGTGGGCAAGAAACTCAGTATCCATCGTGCAGTCTGGGCTTTGAGCACTAACCATTTGCTTTTGAAACAAAGCGATAACTTCCAGTTGCAAAGCGCGCTCACCCATTGTGCTGGTATAAAATTGGTGCGTATTCAAAGCAGGTAGCCGACCAATCTCAAAATCGGATACTGTTTGCCGCATTTGAACTTTGCTGTTCGCCATAACTCAACCCACCCCACTGCTACCCACAGTGCCACAGACTTCATACATTTCCCTGAACAAGAATGGCTAAACTTCGATTTATTGAATCGATTCAATTTGATCCACAATTTTAACCAAATTTTCAATTAACCATCCACAAGGGGCATTTTGAGTTCAAAACTCCTCATTTTTATAGTAAACAGAATTTGGAAAGTCTTGGAACAGGCTGTGGCCCCTGAAAAAATTAACCAATTCAGGATGCGTGTTTCAGGATTGAGGCGATGATCGGGGTTTCGATCTGTAAGGGGTGTTAAGTAAATCATGGCAAACAAAACAACGGACAATCGCCGCAGATCAAGATTGCCAGCCCTCGAAACACCCGAGTTAAATCGCAGCCCTGAATTGGATTCAGCACCCTTGCGCAATCGCCCTGCCAATGAAAATGATCCATCTACGGCAATGATGCTGGCCCGCCTGCGCCGCCAACCTTCAAACGCCATTTATGCAATCTCCTTTATCCTCTCTTTGTTGTGGATTTTCGGCTGGTTCTTCAGTCATTCGGAATTGCTCAACGCTGATGGTCTCGCCAAGCAAGCCCCTGCCGATATTGTGCAAGCTTTAACTTTGCTTATCGTTCCAATTGTTTCAATGTTTGTGATCGCCTATTTCCAGTGGCGTGCTCAACAACTTCGTCAAGTGTCCGAAGTGCTCATGCACTCGGCCATGCGCTTGATAAAGCCGCAAGACATTGCAGCAGATGGTCTCACATCAATTGCTCAAGCTGTGCGTCAAGAAGTTGATTTGTTGGTGGGCGGTGTTGAACACGCTTTCCAACGCGCCACTTCGCTTGAAGAAATCGTCCACAAAGAAATCGCGGCGATTGAACGGGCCTTCGGAAGTAACGAAGACCGCATTCGCAGCTTGGTGAGTGGTTTAGAAACTCAACGCATAGCCTTGCAACAAACAAGCGCCTTGGTGAACAGCGATGCAACACCTATGCTATCGCGTTTAGAAGCTAACACCCAAAATCTCGGCCAAACCATCAATCTAGCTCTGTCCACATTCTCTCGCCTTGAAGATGGTTTGAAGGGGTCCACCAATGAGCTCGCCCGCACTATTGAAGATGTGGCAACCCGCGCTGCCATCACCGGCCAAGAAATCGGCGGGCATTCGGCACAGTTTGAGCGCATGTCCACAATGCTGGTAACAGACTTCCGTGGCTTCTCCTCACAATTGCAAGAATATGTGCAAACTCTGAATTTCACTGCCAATAACCTTGGCACTGAAACCCGCAAATTCGGTGGCGAAGTTAAAAATATGGAAGGAAGTCTCCTCGGTCTCTTACGCCAAAGCACCGAGCAACTTACTGCAGCAAACACTGAAGTTGGCCAAACTATTGAGCGCTTCAGCACCAACTCAGTTTCCAGCATTAAACAAACAGCCAATGAACTTGCCCAGACTTTGGGTGGCATCAGTGAAAACCTGACCTATCATTTAAAGAATACCACGGACGAAGTGTCGGGTGCCATTGAACGATCAGGCCTCGATACGGCAAATCGCATCGAACAAAGCCGTGGGCTAGTCACATCAGGCATGCAAAATGTAGCAGCCGAATTTATTCAGAAAATTCAAGGCACCCACCACGATCTCAATTCATATGTTGACCAAGCGGCCATTCAAATTGTTGGTGGTGTAGACGCTGCGGCGTTGCGCCTTAATGAACAAGTTGGTTCTTCTGGTACCAACTTAATCTCTGGCCTCGACAAAGCTGGCCAACGATTGCTTGAACAATTGGGCACATCAGGTTCTGGCTTTGCAGGCCGAATTGAACAATTCACTGGCAACCTTGCCGGTCAGCTCGATCAACATGCCGTTACCATCACGAGCCGAGTCCAAGATTCAGCAGAACGGTATGCTGGCATTATGGAAACTGCAACTGGCCGCATGGAAACAGTTGCCAAAACTGTTGATGCAAGCCTGAGCAATGCAACCACACTCGTAGCCAGCCAACTTGACCAACATGCCGATACTGTTTCACGCCGCGTTCATGATGCAGCCGAAACTTATGCGGGCATTGTAGAAGCTGTGACTGGCCGGATTGAAAACTCATCTGCCACAGTCGGCACCACGCTCAGCACGGCAGCAACGCTGGTTTCCAATCAATTGGGCCAACATGCTGAAATTGTGTCAAGCCGTGTACATTTAGCAGCTGAAACCTATGCCGGAATTGTGGAAGCAGCCACAGGCCGCATTGAAAACGCATCCACATCTGTCAGTACTAATCTCGCTCACTTGACAACCCAAGTAACCAGTCAAATGCAAATGTCTGGCTCTGGCATCAATGATCTTCTGGTGTCAACCAGCGGCACCATTGCGGCTCATTTGAAAGAAACTTCCGAAATCGTCAGCCGCCAAATGCAGGATTCTGGGTTGGCCTTGGCACAAAATATCGAAAGTTCCGGTGGCCTTGTGACAGATCGCTTGCTCTCGGTTTCTGGTGATTTCGTGCACCGTGTTGATACCGCGCGCGATGGCATGTTGCAGGCTCTAGCCAATACTGCTGGCGACCTGAACACCAAATTGCAAGATACATCCGTGCAATTGTTCAGCCGATTGGAGCTCTCATCAGCTCACATCAGCCAACAGCTTGAAGCCACCACGGTTCAAGTGACTGATCGGATTATTTCAACCACAAGCAACGTGACAGACCGCGTGGCCCAAGTGGCAGCCAAACTCACCGACAAGCTGGATGTATCGACAATGCAATTGGGCAGCTTGCTTTCTACAACGGAAAGCCGCCTTGGCAATCAGCTTGAGCAAGCTTCCACCGAGCTCACCGCCCTGTTTGAAGTGAACACCCGCATGATGACCGAGCAGTTGGATGAAACCTCGACCAAGGTCACCAACACTTTTGCCACAACAGCTGTGCGCGCCGCCCAAGCGCTTGATAGTTCAAGTGCCGAAGTAACTTCTAAAATCAACACCGCCAGTGAGAACATGTATTCCAAACTCGAAGGTACCACCCGCACGTTGGGTCAACGCTTCGATGTGGCAACCGAACAATTGGAAAAAGTCACAACCGATATTGCCACAAGATTGGATGGAACTGGTCAACGCTTTGCTGAAGTACTCAGTGAAGCCAGCGGTCAAATTTTCAGTGATCTGGGCAAAGCCCGTGAAGCCTTCTCCGAAGGTCTGGGTGAAACTACCATGCAGATCAGCGGCCGCTTTGAACAAGAAACTGGTCTTCTGGTTGACCGTATTGACCGCGCTGCGAATGAGTTTGACTCGGCAGCAGCCACATCAAGCGGCAAGCTTGAAGAAGCCAACCGCAAATTCGTCAAACACATTGAAACCGCCAACACCTATCTGGCTGATCAATTGGCTTCGGCTGCTGGAGACATTGATACACGCCTCGAAAGCGTGTCGATGCAATTGACTGGCAAACTGGAAATGACCGGCAGCCGCATCTCTGAACGTTTGGATGATGTGTCATCACTGGTTGAAAAATCTATCGACAAGTTCAATTCCGAAATGGAGCACATGCTGCAAAGTCGCAAAGATTCACTTGATGAATTGGTCAATGATGCCAACCGTAGATCAGGCGAAGTTGATACGGCAATGTCGGGCTACATGAATTTGATCGAAGAATCTTTGAACACAGCTGAAGCGCGCGCCCAAAACATCAACCGTATTGTGTCGGATCAAACATCTGCTGCATTGGCTCGCCTTGAAGATGAATTACGCAAGCTTGAAACCAACTCCAACGGTCAAGTGGCCCAAGCCGCCCGCGTGCTGCGTGAGCAGCATGAACGTGCGCTGAGCAGCATGAATGAAATGCTGTCATCAACAGCAAGTGACTTCCAACAAACAGCCCAAGATATGCGCATTACGGCCCAGCAAGTGGTGAAAGATATTGATGCCGCGCGTGGCGAATTGAAACGTGCTGTAATCGACTTGCCGGAAGAAACCCGCAACAATGCCGATAACATGCGCCGCGTTGTGGCCGACCAAATCAGCGCTTTGAATGCGCTTGCCGAAGTGGTGCGCCGTCAATCAGGGGGTATGGATTATTCCGGTCCAGGCTTCATCAGCACAAGGGGCTCTTCCTCGGGAAAATCTGAGGGCACCTCGTTCCATGCTCCAGTTATCGGAACGACCAGTGCCCAGAAAATCGCTGCGGAGCGTAACGCCAATGCCAGCATATTAGCTTCAATTGATGAAGCCATTGCAGCGCGGCGAAACACAAATCCGGCACCAACACAAAGTGCTCAAAAGCTCGGCGCCTTGGCCAAGGACGTTGAAAGCTACACGCTGAAACTTCACGCTTCAGCGCGGGATTTGGTTGAAGCTCTAGATGGCAGCCTGCCCCGCGACATGGAAAAGCGTTATGCCAACACTGATAAGTCTGTGTTCACACAGCGCCTCTATGAAAACCGCAGCCGCAAAACGGTGAAGATGATTGAAGGCCGTTATGCCGAAGAGCGTTTGCTGCGCACCCGTGTGCAAGCTTATAATCGCCTCTTTGAAAAGCTGCTCGATACATTGTCTGAAACTTCGGGTGGTGAAGCCATCATGGAGCAGGTGCTCGCTTCAGAACAAGGCCGCATCTATGTGATGCTGGCCGAAGCCTCAGGCAAATTGCCAACGCAGAATTGATGCGAAAACTAGAAGTCTCCAGCGAAAGCTGGCCAATAGCAGGAACCTTCACCATCGCCCGTGGCAGTAAAACAGCGGCCGATGTGGTGGTGGTGAAAATCACCGAAAATGGAGTGACTGGCTGGGGTGAAGCCGTGCCCTATCCGCGTTATGATGAAACGGTGCCGCAAGCACTCGAGGCCTTGGAAGCTGTAAGGGTTCACGTTGAGTCAGGTCCGATTGAGTTGATTCACCCCTTCAACCGTCATTCCCGCGAAAGCGGGAACCCAGCTTCCTTACTTCGGAATCTATGGCAAAGCTGGGCCCCCGCTTTCGCGAGGGTGACGGAGTCTGGGTTCCCTAAAGCCGCCGCCAATGCGCTTGATTGTGCGCTGTGGGATTTGCGCGCAAAGCAATCTGGCATGCCAGTCTGGCAATTGATTGGTCTGATAGAACCAAAACCCGTCATCACGGCCTTCACTCTGAGCTTAGATACACCTGAAGCAATGGCCGCCGCCGCAAAAGCTGCATCATCGCGCCCCCTGCTCAAATTAAAACTTGGCCGTGAGGGTGATGTGGCTCGCCTCAAAGCAATCAGAGCGGCAGTACCAAATGCGAGATTGATTGTTGATGCCAATGAAGGCTGGACGCCTTATAACATCGCCGAAATGTTGCAAGCTTGCAAAACTTACGGCGTGGAACTGGTGGAGCAACCCCTGCCCGCAACAAACGATGAAGTCTTGCTAAACCTGCCGCGTGACCTCATCATTTGCGCTGATGAATCCGCCCATGGCCGAAAAACTCTCCATAAGCTCAAAGGCAAATATGATGCCATCAACATCAAGCTTGATAAAACGGCCGGCCTAACTGAAGCCTTGGCACTTGCTCATGAAGCCAAGGCTCAAAAATTTAAAATCATGGTGGGCTGCATGTTGGCCACATCACTGGCCATGGCTCCGGCATTTCTTTTGGCGCAGTTAGCTGATTATGTTGATCTCGATGGACCATTGCTCCTCGCGAAAGACCGCGTTCCCGGATTTCGCTTTGAAGGATCGCTTATGTATCCACCTTCACGGGCTCTTTGGGGCTAAGATTGGCATAGCCAATGGCAAGGCCCAATCCAAACAAACACAGCATTGCCATAGCCACATATGCCCTGCCGCCAAACGCCTCATAAAGGGGGCCAGAAATCCACGAGCTTGACGACAGTAACACACCACCAGCCAATGCCGCATAAAGCCCCTGCGCAGTGTTGCGCAAAGCTGTGGGCACATTGAGCCTGATAAAATGCATTAAAGCCAGATGCGCACAAGCAAATGAAGCTGCGTGCAAAGCCTGCAACACCCCCATTGCAACCACACCACCAGCAAAGGCCATGCCCGTCCAGCGCACAACACCTCCCGCGAGACCGATACACAGCAGCAAAGGCGAACCCAATTTTTCAATCACACGGTTGGAGAATGCAAACAGCCCCACCTCTGCCATAACAGCACTGGTCCACATAAGCCCAATTGTAAAAGTGCTAAAACCAATACTGGTCCAATGTACCGTGCTCAAACTGTACAACATGCCATGGCTGGCATTGGCCAAACATGCCGCCACCAAAAATATTGTAAAACGCGACAAGAACAAAAACTTAAGCACCTCGCTAAATTCAAGCTTTGTGGCATGATGTTGCGAAGCATGGACAACCGGATCTTTTGGCAAGAGAAAAGTTCCAAGCACGGCCAAACCCTGTGCAGCAGCAATCAACCAAGCCGTGTCCAAAGCCGAAATTTGTGTGAGCAACGCCCCTGAAATCGTGCTGCCCATTAAAAAGCTAAGCGATGCCCACAACCTGATGCGCCCATAGTCCAAACCATAATGCGCACTGGCATCAACACTGAAGCCTTCTGTGAGCGGGAAAACTGGTGCCAACAAAAAACCTGCAAGCAAGGCAACAATCACAATCTGGCTGAAGTCCTGCGTAAAGGGCAAAATCAAATAGGCCAGCAACGCCGAAACAGCGCAGGCCCTAATCACCTGCAACCGATCACCAGACCGATCAGCAGCATAAGCAAATAGAGGCGCACCTAAAACCCGCACCGCCATCATGCCAGCAACAACACTAGCAATTTGCCCAACGCTCAATCCTCGTGCGTAAAGCCACAGTGGCAAAAACGGCAATTGCACGCCGGAGCCCATCATCATCAAGGCATAACAAGTCGAAAATCTGATTCCAAAGCGGCGCGCGGTCATATTCGTCACGGCCTAAACCGAATATTCACCACTTTCTACGAATATATACGCATGAGCACTTGCAAATGACGCAGGTGAGGTGTGTGGAGTTTGAGTTTATGGCTGGGCAGTCGCTGGTATTTTCTGAATCTATTGATGATGTTTTAAAAATTGTGCAGGAAACCCCGCGCGGACGCTGGTTTATTGAAGCCTATGCCCAGCGTGTTAAAGGTGAAGGCACCAGCAACATTTTGGCAGCCATCGCAAAACTTGAAAACCATATCAGCAGCATCTCCAATAGCGGTGCCAGCGAAGACATTTTGCAAAAAGCCCGCAATGCCATAGCGCTTGCTCGCCAAGAAATTGCCAATCTCGAACCAAAAACTGCAACGCTTTCAAACGAAGCAAAGCTTTTTGCCAATCTCGCTGAAATGTCGCGCAAAGCTTTTGGCGAAAATCAGGGCGGCAAAGGCGTTGAGCGAGCGTTAAAGCTGATCGTCGATCTCGACCATGATTTGAACCACACGACAGCAGCAAATGAAAACCCAGTCGCAACTAAGCCTGCTCAACAATATTTCAAACAAGATGAAGCTATTTTTGAACCTGCACCTGCCCCCAAATTGGTGGCCGAAGCTGCACCAGTAGCAAAACTTATAGAGTTGCCAGAAGTCTCTACACGCGGCGCAAAATTGGTGGTCCGCCGCTTAGTTCCAGCAGTGAGTGTAATACAAGACGCTGATGAAACCTCTATTGAAAATGCGCCCCTGCAAGCGCCCACCACAAGTGAGGAAGCGCCACAGCCCGAAACCCTAACAAATGAACCAATTGCCATCTTTTCAGAACCAGAGACGGAAGCCAAAGCCTCACCTGGAAATTCCCGCATCGTCATTATCCGCCGTAAAGCCGATGAAACCATGGCCGTTCCGCTGGTTGATCAAGAAATTGCAACCAACGCTGCCTAAAATTGGCCCCACATTTAATCAATACTATGGGCCTTGTTCAAATGATCAAGGTCCAATCTATAAACGCTAAGGTCGGTAATTTCTTTGTTACCTTCTGAAAATTAAAACTCCATTTACCAACTTGGCCGAGTTTGGTGTTCTAATATTTGTGAGAAGTAACCATCGTGTCGCAGCGTTTTTTGTCCCGCCGTAGTTTTATCAAGGCCATAAGCTTTTTGCCCTTTGGTTTGGCAACAGTGGTGCACGCACAAAATAGCGATAGCACGGGGTCTATCACCGCAGTGCCACCAAATTTAAAGCTAGCCACCAAAACAGAAATCGTTGAAGGCCGTGGCGAAGCACCAATGCTCACCTTGGGTTCGATCAACGCACTGGAAAATGCCATTGCAATTTATGAGGAAATTGCAGCCGGCGGCGGTTGGCCAAATTTGCCCAAAGGCAAATATGATAAGAAGGCTCTTTCTGCGCATATCATCCTGTTGCGCCAGCGCATGGTGCGCGAATCTTATTTGGATTTTGATTCTCTTTCAGCACCAGATGCTGGTAAAATTGACCAAGCTTTAGTGCAAGCCATCAAAGCTTTTCAATTCAACCACGGCATTTTGCCCAATGGAAAGTTGGACGAACGCACCAGAACCGAAATGAATGTTTCAGTTGAAATTCGCCTTTCAACAATGAGGGAAAACTATCCGCGCATCAGTGAATATCTGAAAGATCTTGGGCCACGCTATGTGGCTGTGAACATTCCTGCAGCACAACTTGAAACTATCGAACTTGGTCAAGTCTATTCGCGGCATAATGTGGTGGTGGGCAAACCACAGCGGCCTACGCCAGCACTTAAAAGCCGCGTAAGTGATGTAATTTTTAACCCAGTGTGGAATGCCCCAGCTTCGATTGTGGCCAAAGACATTATTCCAAAATATCTGGCCAATCCGAATTACCTCAATGAACAGCGCATCCACGTTTTTGATGGTGCAGGCGGCCCCGAAATTGAACCCTCAAGTGTGGATTGGCTCAACACACCGGCTGATCGCTTCCAGTTCCAGCAGGAACCAGGCGAAAACAATGCATTGGCCACGGTGAAAGTGAACTTCGCCAACAAATTTATGGTCTATATGCACGACACCCCGCACCGTGAACTTTTTGCCAGCAATAATCGTTTTGAAAGCTCCGGCTGCGTGCGCGTAGATCAAGTGCGCACTTTAATTGCTTGGATTATGAATGGCCAGGATGGCTATGAAGACGCGCAGTTTGAAATGATCACGGCCAGCCAGCAAACCTATGAAACCAAAGTACAACGCGAAACCGATGTGCGTTTTATGTATCTGACGGCTTGGGCCACTGAAGATGGCCGGGTGAATTTTAGGCCTGATATTTATAAGCTTGATGGCAAAGATTTTGTTTTAGGTCAGCCTGAACCTGCTATAGAGCTTTAATGAAACTCAATGGCTTCCATCACTTAACTGCTGTTACTGCAGACGCACCGCGCAACCACACATTCTATACGCAGGCTCTAGGCCTGCGCATGGTCAAAAAAACTGTCAATCAGGACGACACGTCGGCCTATCATTTATTCTACGCCGATGGTTTAGGCTCTGCCGGAACTGACATTACATTTTTTGATTGGCCCACCGGCCCGGAACGCCGTGGCACCAATTCCGCCGTGCGGACTGGCCTTCGCATTAAAGGCGAGAAGGCTTTTGCGTGGTGGAGCGATCACTTCAAGGCGCATAACATAGCTGCCGATCACATTACTGAAGAGAATGGCCGGATGGTTATTCACTTTGAAGATTTTGAAGGC
>JAYUPT010000135.1:0-3698 GCA_043759965.1 Aestuariivirga sp.
CTTGGCGCGGTCATCTAATGCGACCGCAGCTTTCTTGTGAGCGCCCGCATAAAGCGCGATGCCGATGAAAATGACTAGCGCAACTAAAGCGAAAAATGATTGATCGAATTGCATGTTTCGCTCCTTAACTTTTTGCTGCGGCCACGGCTTTAGCCACAGCAGACTTTAATGTTTTGCCACCAGTTAAGCTGGCCACAATATCGGCCGCTGCATCACCAGCAATGGTTTCAACAGATTCCATGGCCTTGGCTTTGGCTTTGGCAACTTTGGCTTCAGCGTCTTTAATTTTTTTAGAAAGGGCTGCATCAAGGCTGGCTTGATCAGCATCAATTTCTGATGAAACTTTGGCGCGGGTTTCGCGGCCAATATCTGTGGCTTTTGAACGCGCATCAAACAAGGCTTTTTCGTAATTCTTGAGGGCTGCTTCAGTTTCATCTTTTAGAGCAGAAGCTCGTGCAAGATCGCCATCAATTTGGGCCTTGCGTTTGCCGATGATGGCAGCCAGCTTTGGCAAAACCAAACGGCTCATCAAAAGATAGAGGGCTGAAAAGAATATCACCAACCAGAATAGCTGTGATGGAAATGACTTTGAGTCCAAAGGTGGAAAAGCGCCGTGGCTTGTCGCCTGTTCGGTATGCTCAGTGGTTGTGGTTTCGGTGGTTGCCATTGCCATGCCTTGATTAAAGGAGCCTCAAATTACGAGAATAGGCCGGCCCGAAGGCCAGCCCAAACTAAACGTTTAAATCTTCGTCTTAAGCAACGAAGAGAAGCAGAAGGGCAATAACGAGCGAGAAAATGCCCAAGCCTTCAGCAAGTGCCGCGCCGATGAGCGCGTTGGTGAATTGCGAACCAGCGGCTGCTGGATTGCGCAATGCGCCCGAAAGATAGCTGCCGAAAATGTGGCCCACGCCAATGCCGGCTCCGCCCATGCCAATGCATGCGATACCTGCGCCGATGAGCTTTGCTGCTGCTGGATCCATAGTAGTTCTCCTAGTGTTTTTCAGTTTGGGTTGAAGGTTAATGTGAAGGGTGAAGCGCGTCGTTTAAATAAACGCAAGTTAGAATTGCAAACACAAAAGCTTGCAAGAATGCAACCAAGAATTCGAGTGCGGTCAGAGCCACGGCCATGGCCAAGGGGGCAATTGCCGCTAAAATGCCGATACCGCCAAGTGCTCCTAAGCTTACGACGAAGCCTGCGAATACTTTCAAAACAATGTGGCCAGCCAGCATGTTGCCGAACAAGCGCAGGCCCAGCGAAATGGGACGCGACAAGAATGAAATAATTTCAATCAGTGAGATTATCGGCAAGATTGCCAATGGCACGCCATGCGGCACGAACAGCTTAAACCAACCCAAGCCATGCTTGGTGATGCCAACAACGACAACGAGGCAAACGACGAACAAGGCCAAGGCCACTGTTACAATCACATGGCTGGTTACGGTGAAGAAATATGGGAACATGCCAAGCATATTGGCGACTAAAACGAATGAGAACAGCGAAAACACCAGCGGGAAGAAAGCCTTGCCTTCTTCGCCCAGCACGTTCTTCACCATGTTATCAACGAGACTGTACCACATCTCGCCAACTGATTGGAGGCGACCAGGAACCAATGCGCCTTTGCGCGCAGCTAACAACAAAATGGTTGTAATGGTAGCAACTGTTATGCCCATAAACAGCGCGGAGTTTGTAAAGCTAATATCATAGCCGCCAATGTTTACCGGACCAGCAAGGTCTTGCAGTTGGAATTGATGGATTGGATCGTTAGCCACTATTTATCCTCATCTTCGTCGTTATCAGGCGCAGGCATTTTACGAAGCTCTTCAGCACTGGGTGGTGTTCTATTCGCAGACCGCGACATATTCAGAATACCAGCCCCAAAACCCAAGAGCAGAAACACAATTAGAAATAACGGCAAGGTGCTAAATAATTTATCCAGCCCAAAACCGATGAGGCCTCCTACCAAAACTCCCGCGACAAACTCGCTCGCGAGTTTATAACCTTTTGAGTAATCGGAAGCCCCTTGATATTTCATCGACGGTTTTTCGGAAGCAGCCTGTTCAGATTTTTCAGCCGCAATGCGGGCTTCCAAATCTTTCAAGCGGCTAGAAATATCGCCGAACTTTGGATTCGTTTCGTCTTTTGTATCACGCGGATTAGCCATACCAAACATCCTCCGTGCGAGGCAAAACCGCCCCTTCCCAAAGCGCGCTCTTGATAGTTACGAGGGGCCAAAGTGTCAAGCGCTGGATTATGGATTTAAGATGTTGAAAACAGGAGGAGATTTTCAGATTACGGGTGCTGCGTCGAAAAGTCCAAGTGTGATTCTCGATTCCTTCACCCTCCTCACGAAGTGGGGAGGGTGGATCGCGAAGCGAGGTAAGCATTTTTGAAAAAATGCGTAGGGTGGGGAATTCGGTGCAATAATGAGCACCGCCATCGCCGCCCCATCCGTCCGGCTGCGCCGTCCACCTTCCCCGCAAGCGGAGAAGGAGAAGAGCTAGAGAAGTTTAAGCCCCTTCAACTCCGCTTTCAAAGTCTCCGGCGTTGTAAAATGATACGCCTTCATACCCACTGCTTCAGCGCCTTTCACATTTTTCAAACTATCATCAATGAACAAGCATTCGGCAGCTTTGAGTTTGTTTCGCTTCAAACAGAGCTCATAAATTGCAGGATCAGGCTTGATCAACCTCTCATCGCCAGACACCACAATATCGCGGAACAGATTTAAGAACGGAAAGCGCAATTTAGTTTCGCGGAATTTATCTTGGTTCCAATTTGTGATGGCATAGAGGGGTGTTCCGTTTTTATGCAAGGCTTCCAGAATATCAACACTGCTGGTAATGGCACCGGGCACCATCAAGTGCCACTGCTCATCATAGGCGGCAATTTCGGCTGCATAGTCTGGGTGCGATTTGGTGAGAAGCTTCACTGCGTCAGCAAAGCTGCGGCCCCGGTCTTGTTCTAAGTTCCAAGCGCCTGAGCAGATGTTTTCCAAGAACCATTCCATCTTGGCATTATCGTTAAAAATTTTGCGGTACACATGGCGCGGATCCCACGAAATTAAAACCATTCCAAGATCGAAGATTAGATTCATGTTTCTATCCTACTGCGAGCCGACGCGGCGTTTCCATTTCTGAGGTGATGGCATTGGGTTCAGCCAAATCCATGCTCTCAATCTTGGCGGAACGACTGGATATTTTATCGGCGGAAACATGAAGCTGTTCCAGATCGCCATTGGCTTGGGCGAAATGTTTGTGCAGCGAGCCCATGCGTTCTTTCATGCGCGTCACATCTGCTAACAATTTCACCACTTCGCCTTGAATGAGGTGGGCTTGCTCACGCATGGCGGCATCTTTCACAATGGCTTGCATGGTTTGCACCAGCAGCATGAGCACATTGGGGGAGGCTAAAATAATACGCAAACGATGGGCCTTTTGCACCACATCTTCAAATTTCTCATTAAGCTCGGCATAGACGGATTCAGATGGCACGAACATGATGGCAGTTTCATGCGTTTCGCCACTAATTTGATATTTCTCTGCAATGTCTTTCACATGTTTCAGCACATCAGACTTCAGCCGCGTTTCTGCGATTTTACGCATTGCATCGTCTGGGGCTTCGCGCAAAGCATTGTAAGCTTCGAGCGGAAACTTTGCATCAATAACCAATTTCAACCGCGAATCTGGCAAGCTGATCA
>JAYUPT010000136.1:0-9685 GCA_043759965.1 Aestuariivirga sp.
CCATGTTTGGTTTTCAGCCAAGAATGGCGGCGTTTTAAAAGTGATTCAATAGAGGTGCTTTGCATCCACGCATTCTTGCCCTAAACATTTCGGCATTCCAAGGGGTTTGAGTTGATGAGCATTGAAATTTCACCACTAGTTGAGCGCGTAGAATTTCCACCCATTGCTGAAGCAATGAGCTGGGTGAAGAAATCCGCCAGCAACCGCGAACTTCTAAACATGTGCCAAGCGGTGCCAAGCTATCCACCTGCCTCAACACTGCAAGCCGAAATTGCAAGATTAGCTGGCTTGCCTGATATGGGCGGCTATACCGATATTTTTGGCGTTGCCCCCTTGCGCGAAGTTTATGCCAAACACATGAGCAGTGATTATGCAGCGCATATCTCAGCCAGCGAAGTTGCCATCACCACAGGCTGCAACCAAGCCTTTGCAGCAGCCATTATGGCCATTGCCAAAGCTGGCGACAATGTGATCATCCCAGCCCCCTATTATTTTAACCATCAAATGTGGCTCACCATGATGGGCATTGAAATCAGATCCATCCCCGCATTTTCAAACGGCAACAACCACCCCAACGCGATGGATGCTGCTGCGCTAGTGGATGAGCACACCAAGGCGATTATTTTGTGCACGCCGAATAATCCAACAGGTGCAGTTTATCCGGCGGCAGTTTTGGAGCAGTTTTTTAAAGTGGCGCAAGTGGCTGAAATTGCTTTGGTGCTGGATGAAACCTATAAGGATTTCAGAATTGACCCTGCCCCACCACACAACCTTTTTAACAAGCTGAGTTGGCAAAACACTCTGATCCAACTTTATAGCTTTTCCAAAATTTATGCCCTCGCTGGCTATCGTTTGGGAGCGATGATTGCAGGCCCTGAAATTATGCATCAAGCCGCCAAAATTTTAGATTGCATGACGATTTGCCCACCGCACATCACACAACGCGCTGTGATCTTCGGCCTCACCGAATTGGAAAGTTGGAAAACTGAGAAAAAGGCCGTTATGCGCGAAAGGCTTGCGGCTATGCGCCAAGCCTTCACAACACCTGGCCTCAACTATCAATTGGTCAGCAGTGGGGCTTATTTTGCTTATGTCAAACACCCCTTTGCAGGTGAGCTTTCCAAATCGGTGGCCAAGCGATTGGCTGGCGAAAATGATCTGCTGTGTTTGCCTGGCTCCATGTTTGGCCCCGACCAAGAAGACTACCTGCGCTTTGCTTTTGCCAATGTGGAAGCAGCCCACATGTCAGGCTTGGCGGAACGGTTGATTGAGAGCCAGCAAACGCGCTAGACTGGCGAAATGGAAAAGATTCGCACCCTCGCTTTCGCCGTGGCTTTGGCCGCATTTTCATTCTCACCAGTTCAGGCTGAGCCAAAATATGGCATGGTGATGCTGGGGGATCCGGGCCTGCCTGCTGATTTCAAAAACCTCCCCTATGCCAACCCCGATGCGCCGCAAGGCGGCACTTTAAAGCAAGCCATCACTGGAACATTTGACAGCACCAACATTTTCATCGTCAAAGGCAACGCGCCTGCAACGCCCAGCACTTTTGTGTTTGAAAGCCTGATGGGTCGCAATTGGGCGGAACCCTTTGCACTTTATGGCCTGCTCGCAGAAACCATTGACGTTTCCGATGATCGCCAAACCTTCACTTTTAAGCTGCGCCCCGAAGCTAAATTTTCGGATGGCACACAAGTGACTGCGGCTGACGTTGTGTTCTCCATGGAAACCCTGCGTGATAAGGGCAAGCCGAAGTATAAAAACAATTACACCAAGATCACCAAAGTGGAAGCCCCTGACGATCACACTATCATTTTCCATCAAGATAAGGGCGATCGTGAACTGCCAATGATCATGGGACTTATGCCAATCATCTCAAAAAAGTTTTGGGATGGTAAAGTCTTTGACGAAAGCACTGTGGAGCCACTCATCGGCTCTGGCCCATATGTGTTCGGCGACATTAAACCCGGCGAAATGATTTCTTACAAAAAGAACCCAGATTATTGGGGCAAGAACTTGGCCTATAATAAGGGCCTGTGGAATTTCGATACGTTCCGGTTTGATTATTACAAAGATGCGAACGCTGCCTTTGAAGCGTTCAAAAAAGGCGATGCTGACGTGCGCTCCGAAGGTGATCCTACGCGCTGGAGCACAGGTTATAAATTTGACGCCGCCAATGAAGGTAAAGTGCTGCTCGAAGAAATTCCAACCAAAACCCCTGCTCCCGCGTCTGGCCTCGCATTCAACACCCGCCGCAAGATTTTTGAAGATGTGCGCGTGCGTGAAGCATTGGCCATAGCTTTTGATTTTGAATGGGCCAACGCAAACCTGTTCGGTGGTGCTTATAAACGCACCTTTGGTTATTTCAGTGGCTCAGAACTTTCGTCGTTGGGCAAACCAATGGACGCAGCAGAGCTTAATATAATTGGCACAACCGGCGGTGGCCTGCGCTCTGATATGACCGATGGCACTTACAAACTTCCGGTGAGTGATGGCTCCGGCCGCGACCGCAAATTATTGAAACAAGCCGTCGATATGCTCGCATCCGCAGGCTGGACAATTAAAGATCAAGGGCTGGTGAATGATGCAGGTGAACCATTTGCATTCACAATAACCATTCAAAATCCTGATCAAGAAAAAATCGCCCTGCATTATCAACGCACGTTACAACAGATTGGTGTGAAGGTTGATGTGCGCATCGTTGATGCTGCACAATTCACGGCTCTTCAAAAAACTTATGACTATGACATGATCCCCGTTGCGTGGTTCAATTCGCTTTCACCCGGCAATGAACAGAACCTTTATTTTGGCTCGGCTGGCAAGACCACAGAAGGCACTCGAAATTATCCCGGCATTGCCGATCCAAAAGTGGACAAAGCAATTGAAGCGATGCTCAAAGCAACCACGCGCGAAGAATTTGTGTCCGCCGTTCGCGCCGAAGATCGTTTGCTCGTTGCCGGATTTTACATCATTCCGTTTTACACGGCACCTCAATGGGTGGCACGCTGGTCTTATATTGGAAGGCCCGATCAACAACCATTAGCAGGCTTTGAAACCACCACACTTTGGCGCAATCCGTGATCTCTATTGATGTGGTCTCGGATGTTATTTGTCCGTGGTGTTTCTTAGGTAAGCGCAGGCTCGACAAGGCTTTGGCTTTGATTCCTGAAATCAACACTGAAGTTATGTTTCGTCCGTTCTTTCTGGACCCCAGCATTCCACCTGAAGGCTTAGACCGCCATAAATATATGGCCGATAAATTTTGCGAGGAACGCCTGAAAACCATCCACGATCCGCTGATCAAAGCGGGCCTCGAAGATGGAGTCCCTTATCAATTCAACAAAATAACTCGAACACCAAATACACTTGATGCCCACCGCGTCATCCGCTGGGCGCAAGCAGCAGGCCGCCAAAGCGAAGTTGTAGAAGCATTATTCGTGGCCTATTGGCGCGACGGCAAAGATGTGGGCGAACATGCAGTGTTGAGCGAAATTGCAAAATCTATCGGCCTAGACGTGGCCACCGACTTGGCCAGCGATAAAGATAAAAACGAAGTTATGCAAGAATGCGAGCGTGCTCAGCAAATGGGAATCTCTGGCGTACCCACATTCATCGTCAATCAGAAATATGGAATTTCCGGCGCGCAAGGGGCCGAGATGTTGGCTGGGGCGATTAGGGAGATTGCGGCGAAGTGAAGGGACCTCATCCGGCGCTTTGCGCCACCTTCCCCCGAGGGGAAGGGCAAATATTTCGTGGCGATGCTCAACTTCACCCTTCTCCCTTGGAGAAGGTGCGTCAACGGCGCGGATGAGGTCCCTATCAGGCGGCCAGCTTCACTAAATTCTGCATCAATTGCCGCGTCCCCTTCAACCTTGCAGCAGCAGACGTCCACTCTCGCGTGAGCACCAGTTTCATATCCACAGGTCGCAATTTGGCCAGTGTGCCCTGCCCAGCAATCCAATTCACCAATGCTGTAGGGTTTGCAAACACGCCTCCTCTAAAACCAATTGTTGCCCCCTTCGGCCCCGCATCCACATTGGATACATTGGCCTTGCGGCACAGAAGCTTAATTGAAACAATCTCCAGCAAATGATCCACCTCTTCCGGCCTGCGGCCAAAGCGGTCATGCAACTCAGCGGCAAAACCATCCAAATCCTGCTGCTCTTGAAAATCCGCCAAACGCCGATAAAGCCCAAGCCGCACTTGCAAATCCGACACATAGGATTCTGGAATCAAAACTGATGTGCCAATGTTAATGGTGGGCGACCATGCACCTTCTTCAACTGCCTCATCGCCACCTTCCTTCATTGAAGCCACGGCATCTTCCAGCATTGATTGATAAAGCTCAAAGCCCACTTCACGAATATTGCCATGCTGTTCTTCACCAAGCAGATTGCCTGCCCCACGAATATCCAAATC
This sequence comes from Aestuariivirga sp., assembly GCA_043759965.1. Classification (GTDB taxonomy): domain Bacteria; phylum Pseudomonadota; class Alphaproteobacteria; order Rhizobiales; family Aestuariivirgaceae; genus Aestuariivirga. The sequence continues at coordinate 4,420 of JAYUPT010000136.1, forward strand.
ATGGCTGGCGAGATTAAATCCGGCTCCCAGTGAATCAAGTGACTGCAAAACTTTCAACCGCCGCTCGGCAGTTGGCGTGAGCGCTTTTTTCGTTTGCGTGGTGAGCAGCGCATAAGCCCGCTGCTTTGAACGCCCAACGCGGCCGCGCAATTGATATAGCTGCGCCAAACCAAACATATCAGCGCGGTGAATAATCATGGTGTTGGCGGTGGGAATATCGAGGCCAGATTCGACAATGGTGGTGGAGAGCAACACATCGAAAGCCCGATCATAAAAACCGTTCATAATATCTTCAAGTTCTATTGGTGCCATGCGGCCGTGCGCTGCACGGAATTTCAACTCCGGCACACTCTCACGCAAGTATTCTGCAATTTCATCAAGATCAGTAATGCGCGGCACCACATAGAAGCTTTGGCCACCACGGAAATGTTCACGCAGCAAATGCTCGCGCACAATGACAGGATCAAACGGTGAAATATAAGTACGCACCGCCAACCTGTCGAGCGGAGGCGTGGTGATCAAACTCATTTCACGCAAGCCAGACAAGGCCAGCTGCAAGGTGCGCGGGATGGGCGTGGCAGTAAGAGTTAGCACATGCACATTGGCGCGCATTTCTTTCAGGCGTTCTTTGTGCTTCACGCCGAAGTGTTGTTCCTCATCCACTATCATCAAACCAAGATCGCGGAATTTCATACTCTCGGCCAGCAGTGCATGGGTGCCGATCACAATATCAACACTGCCATCGGCAAGGCCCTTCTTCACCTCGTCAATACCCTTGCGCCCAACGAGACGCGAAGCTTGAGCAATGCGAAGCGGCAGGCCCTTAAAGCGCTCAACAAAGTTTTTATAATGCTGCCGCGCTAGCAATGTGGTGGGTACCATCAAAGCCACCTGCTTGCCAGCATAGGCGGCCACAAAGGCTGCCCGCAGTGCCACTTCGGTTTTGCCAAAGCCCACATCACCGCACACAAGCCTATCCATCGGGCGGCCCCTGCCCAAATCCTCAATTACCGACTCAATGGCAGTCAGTTGATCTTCAGTTTCCTCATAAGGGAAGCGCGCGCAGAATTCATCAAATGCACCTTCTGGCGGCACCAGAATATCCCCCGGTTTTAACTCTCGCGCCGCTGCCGTCTTGATCAACTCTCCTGCAATCTCGCGGATGCGCTCTTTAAGCCTGGCCTTCTTAGCCTGCCACGCACCACCACCCAATCGATCAAGTTGCACACCATCTGATTCAGAGCCATAACGTGTGAGCAACTCAAGATTTTCAACTGGCAAAAACAGCCGCGAATTTTCGGCGTAGATCAGCAGCAAGCAATCGTGGGGACTTCCCTGCACGTCGATAGTTTTAAGTCCCTCAAAGCGGCCTATGCCATGGTCCACATGCACCATCAAATCGCCAACGGAAATTGACGATAATTCTGTGAGAAAATCTGCGGCCTTCTTGCTCTTGCGGGCTTTGCGCACAAGCCTATCGCCCAGAATATCCTGCTCGGCGATCACCGCAAATTCTGGCGTCTCAAAGCCCTGCTCCTGCGGCAGAACAATCATCGACACAATGCCAACATCGTGCTTCGCAGCTTCGGCCCAATCCTTAGCCACCACCAAGGGCGCTAAATCATGGTCGCGCAAAATCGTACCAAGCCTATCCGCCGAACCTTCGCTCCAACAGGCAATCAGCGTGCGCTTGCCACTTTTACGCAATGCCTCGGTGTGCAGGCGCACTGCATCATAAACATTGCCTCCTGCTTCGGCACGCTCGGCAGCAAAGCTGCGCCCTTGTTTGCCTGAAAATGAAATCGCCGACGCAGATGGGTTTTCAAACTGTGATTGTTCCAACACCGTGCGATCAGCACAAAGCTGTTCCCACTCAGTTGGTGTCAAATAAAGCCGTGCAGGCTTTAGTGGCTTATAAGGTGCGGCACCAAAATTTTGTTTTTGTTGCGCTTCTTTGCGAGCGTCATAAAACTCCGCAATTTGTTCTTGCCGCGCGGCCATCGATTCCGCCGTTGAATGCGACAGCGATAAAACTGCTTCCGGCACATAATCAAATATAGTTCCAAGCGAGGCGTGGAACAGCGGCAGCCAATGCTCCATGCCTTGATAGCGTCTGGCACTAGTCACACTTTCATAAAGCGGATCATTCATATCCATGCCATCAAAAGCTTCGGCATAACCTGTGCGGAAAGATGAAATGGCACCCGCATTCAGCAACACTTCATTGGCCGGATGCATAACCAGAATTTTAAGCTGCGAAATTGAGCGTTGTGATTGGGCATCAAAACTACGGATGCTCTCCAGCGCATCGCCAAAGAAATCCAGTCGAACCGGGTCTTTGGCACCGGGCGGAAAAATATCAATCAAGCCACCGCGCACTGCAAAATCGCCGGGGTTCACCACCGTGCCCACGCGCGAAAAGCCATTGTCGATCAGAAATTTTTGTAAGGCATCACCTTTCACACGCTGGCCTGGCTGAGCCGTGAATGTGCCTTGCGAAATTAAACTCTGCGGAACCGTGCGCTGTAAAATCGCATTCACCGTGGTGAGCAAAATAAACGGCTTGCCCGAAGGCTTAACCAACCGCGCAAGCACGGCCAAGCGCCGCGCCAGAATATCAGCTGATGGGGAAACGCGGTCATAAGGCAAACAATCCCAAGCGGGAAAGCGCAACACTTCAAGAGTTGGTGCAAAATACAAAATCTGGTCTTCAAGGGCTGCCATGTGTTGATCATCACGGCACACATGCATCAAACCATTTGCACCTGCAGCGAGAGCAATCTCCGGCAACACCATGGCATCCAAACCATCTGGCAAAGCTGAAAGCGTGGTGCAGCCCGGCATGGCGAGCCGGGGTTTCAATTCATCCAAAGCACTCATAGGAACAGCACCGGACGAAATGAAAGCATCTCCATCAACAACGCAGAACGCATTTCCAATGGCACTTCAAATTGCTTGGTGGCCCAAGACAGCAAATCTTGATCTGGCAATTCCAGAATATCAGCAAAAGCCAAAAGCTCCGCCTCAGACATGGCAGGAAGGCGTGCCGCCGCAAAGCCGCCCGCTATCAAATCCATTTCCTTAATACCGCGATGCGTGGCCCGCCACAGCAGGCGCTTGCGCATCACGTCAGTTTTCTGTGAATGATCTTCCATGTTGCAGGGGTCATAACCTTACATGGCCTTGCGCCGCAATGTTTTAACGGCGAAAATGGACAAATGCGACCAACAATCCTCAACCCGCTTTTTGCCAATGTCACCACCATCAAAGGCATTGGTGACAAGATTGCAAAGCTTCTCGCCAAGCTTTTGCATGTGGAAGAACCTCGGCTGCTGGATGTGCTGTTTCATATTCCAACCGGAATGATTGATCGGCGCTACCGCTGCACCATATCGCAGTTGCCAGTGCAAGGCATAGCCACCCTGGAAGTGACCATTGGCAAACACCACGCCCCGCCACGCGGCGTAAAAGTGCCTTACCGCATTGAAGCCTTTGATGACACTGGAGTAATTACACTGGTGTTCTTCACCACCTATGCCGACAGTTTGCTGCGACAATATCCAACCGGCGAAAAGCGCTTCATTTCAGGGGAAATTAGCTGGTTCCGCTCTGAAGCAAAAATGACGCATCCCGATTATGTGTTAAGCGCCGAAGACTTGAGTAAAATGCCGCTGCTTGAACCAGTCTATCCGCTCACGTCAGGTGTCACATCAAAGGTTCTCCACAAGTCTGCACTTGCGGCCTTAGCCAAATTGCCCGCGTTGCCAGAATGGCAGGATGCCGCTTGGTTGCAGCGCCAAGGCTGGCCTAGCTTCAACGCGGCACTTTCAACCATGCACAGCCCGCCAGAACCCTCCGTGCTTACCGCTGATGGCCCCAACCGCCTCCGGTTGGCCTATGATGAGTTGCTCGCCAATCAATTGGCGCTGTCGCTGGTGCGAAACCAAATGAAGCGCGCGTCCGGCAGAGCCATGGGTGGCGACGCCAGCAAGCGAAACCAAATTATCTCTAATTTACCGTATAGCCTTACAAAGGCTCAACAAAATGCCATATCTGAGATTTTACATGACATGAGTTCCAGCCACCGCATGATCAGACTTTTGCAGGGCGATGTGGGGTCAGGCAAAACCGTTGTGGCGCTTTTGGCATTGGCCGCCGCCGTAGAAAGCGGTTTTCAAGGTGCTTTAATGGTGCCAACAGAAATTCTCGCGCGCCAACATATGAGCGGACTTTCCAAGCTGACTGAAGGCACGGGTTTGCGGGTTGCCATTCTCACAGGCCGCGAAAAAGGCAAGGCCCGCGACGAAACTCTTGCGGCATTGGAGGCCGGAAAAATTGATATCCTGATCGGCACCCACGCCCTGTTCCAAGAAGGTGTATCCTTCCGTGATCTGGGCTTGGTGGTGATCGACGAGCAACACCGTTTTGGTGTGCATCAACGCCTCGCTCTGCAAGCCAAATCTACCAACACCGATTTGTTGGTGATGACGGCGACCCCCATTCCCCGCACATTAGCGCTCACCGTTTATGGCGATATGGATGTGTCTAAGCTCACAGAAAAACCAGCGGGCCGCTTGCCGATAGATACCCGCGTGCTGCCCACCACACGGCTTGATGATGTGATGGCAGGTCTGCACCGAAGTTTGGCAACGGGCGCACGCGCCTATTGGGTGTGCCCCTTGGTGGAGGAAAGTGAATTCGTTGATCTGGCCAATGCCGAGAAACGGTTTGAAGCCCTCAGCGCCGAATTTCCCAATCAAGTCGGCATCATCCATGGCCGCCTGAAGGGGGCCGAAAAAGATGAGGTGATGGCCAAGTTCAAATCTGGCGCAATTTCCATTCTGGTCTCCACCACGGTGATCGAGGTGGGCGTAGATGTGCCCGAGGCCAGCATTATGATTATTGAAAATGCCGAGCGTTTTGGCCTTGCCCAGCTGCACCAATTGCGCGGCCGCGTGGGTCGTGGGCTTGCCAAATCGAGCTGCTTGTTGCTCTATCAAGAACCACTTGGCCAAGTTGCAAAATCGCGCCTCGCCATTATGCGCGAAACTGAAGATGGCTTTCGTATTGCTGAGGAAGATTTGAAATTGCGTGGCGCTGGCGAAATGCTGGGCACACAACAATCCGGCCTGCCGCTGTTTCGTCTCGCTGATCTAACTCTGCATGGGGATCTATTAGCCACAGCACGCGATGATGCGGGATTGATTTTAGCACGCGACCCAAAACTCACAACACCACGCGGCGAAGCATTGCGCACGCTGCTTTA
>JAYUPT010000137.1:0-3681 GCA_043759965.1 Aestuariivirga sp.
GCTTTCGATCTTCGCTGAAACCACAACCGCCACATTGCCTTCAGTTTTGGCAAAAGCCTTCACACGCTCGGAAAAGTCATTGCCCTTATCAGCAGCAGCTTCTTCCACATTGCACACATAGAGAACAGGTTTTGATGAAAGTAGTCCCAAACCTTGAAAAGTCTTTTCCTCATCAGCAGTTCGTTCGGTAATCCGAGCAGGCTTGCCTTCGCGCAGCAACACAAGGGCGCGCATCATCAAATCAGCCAATTCCTTCTGTTCTTTGTCGCCTTGCTTGCCTTTTTTCTCGGCAGCGGGCTGGCGCTTTTCCAGCGCATCAAGATCAGCAAGCATCAATTCTGTTTCGATCACTTCAATATCAGAAAGCGGATCAATCTTGCCGCTCACATGCGTAATATCACCATCTTCGAAGCAGCGAACAACATGTGCAATAGCATCAGTCTCACGAATGTTAGCGAGAAACTGATTGCCCAATCCTTCACCCTTAGAAGCACCTTTCACCAGGCCAGCAATATCTACGAAGGTAAGGCGCGTAGGGATAATCTGCTGACTGCCCGCAATGGCGGCCAGCACATCAAGCCTGGGGTCAGGCACACCCACATCGCCCACGTTTGGCTCAATTGTGCAGAACGGATAATTCGCCGCTTGCGCTGCCGATGTTTGCGTGAGCGCATTGAACAATGTCGATTTCCCAACATTCGGCAAACCCACAATGCCACATTTAAAACCCATAAGAATATTCCTTCACTACAAAACGTCTGCGCGTCGCCTACCGTGCGGGCTGTTTCAGTTGAGCGGGCTATAAGGGATGGATAGAGGTGTTGCAAGGATTTGGGGATTAAGCTTGCAGCTGCGAGCAAGTTGAACAAAGTGAGATAACAACAACGGTCACCTTGCATTGGCAAAGGTCTATAAATAAGCTATTTTGGTTCCCCGGCTAGGGTTCGGACCTAGATCTCCAGCACGTGACAGGTGGGCGTCTTACCATTCGACCACCGGGGAATGTTTTTTGCGTTGACTTAAATCATTGAAAACAGTATATATTAACTACGAAACTTCATAATATACCAAATTTGTGATAATGAGTCAACTTGACAAATACCAAAAATGATATATCTCTGCCGTGGCAATTGAGGTCCTATTTGGATAGCCGTGGACGACCGATTGCAACGGTCTGGTTTGATGAGGTCGGATCGAAAGACAAAGCGCGGGTTGTGGCAATTCTTGACTATTTGATTTGGAAACCCCGCAGCGAATGGAGGCGGCCAAAATTTGATCAACTTCATGGTTCTGTGGTACAAATGGGCGAGATTATACTCAAAATCATTGGAGGAGTTCAAACCCGGTTAATTGGATTTTTCGATGGCGATCGAATGGTTTTCACAATCGTCCTTGTTGTAACCAAGAAAGAACGAAATTATTTGCCCCGCGATTGGGAGCAAATTTCGGTAAGGCGAATGAACGAAGTAAAAGCAAATAGTGGGTGTGCAGATGAGTGGTATCCGTAAAAACATTTGGAAGTATTTGAAAGACCGGGTCTTCAGACAATCCTATGTTGAAGAGCACGTCCGCGCTGGCGTCGCGCATCAAATTAAAGCAATGCGTGAGTCGCGCGGTTGGTCTCAAGCTCAACTTGCAGAGAAATGTGGAAAATCACAGAGCAATATAGCTCGAATTGAAGACCCTGATTACGGCAAGTTTAGCATTCAAACCCTCTTGGAAATTGCTCATAGCTTTGATGTCTGGCTTTCATTGGAGTTTGTGTCTTTTAGCAAAGGGCTTGCACGGACAGCGGACAGATCTGTTCGTGCCTTGAATGCTATTTCTTTTGAAGATGAGCAAAGTCAATCCGTGTATTTTTCTCAAGCTTTAAGAGCAAATAATAATGTTGGAAAGTTTTCGATACTGGATGCTAGCGCCGCCGCCTCTCAAACCTTTGTGTTCGGAAATAACATGTCAGCTAGAGTTTCTGCCGCAGCACAAACAGGCAATTTGAGCGCTGGTGTGAAACAAGTTCAAAATGAAATGGCATCGATATGCAATTAATTGGAATTGAACTGACAAAAATTGTTTCCCTATTTTATGTTGGTAACACCCAAGCACAGCCATCGCGGACAGAATTTGCGGCCGCTTTGGCGCAGAGATATAGTTTTGCGGCTGCGCCTAATAAGGTTGAAGATTTTATTTCAAATAAAGTTGTTTTTTCCCTTGGAAAGTTTCAAGAAAATGGAATTGATAACTTAGAGGTGTTTTCAGATGGAATTGTAGTTGCCGCAAAAATTTCCAGTGAGAAATTAGACGCTTTTGTTGAAGACGTTTTTGCGTGGACCGATGAAGTCTATGGCCTAGAGAGGATTAAAACTCACCCAGTTGAAAAAGTCTACGAAAGTCATTTAGTGGTGCGAACTGATAAGAAAATTTTTTCTTTTCTAAACAAGCTCAATAACATCCAAATTGAACTTCAAAACAAGTTAAATGAATCTAGTGGTATTGACGTAAAGTTTGATCAATTTGGTTTCACACTTGCGGCAGACAATTCGCTCATTGGTTCAATGAAGCCAATTAGCTTTCGTCTGGAAAGAAAGTCAGACGCTTCGTTTGAGAGCAATTTATTTTATTCATCAGCACCATTAAAGACGGTAGATCACATTTCATTGTTAGAAAAGATTGAGGCGCTGGCTTGATAGAAATTCATGTCGAGTTTCTTGAGAATAAAAAATTTTTATTGGCTATCCCTAGGCTTGGGTGCTCTTGCGGGTGGCGGACTAACTTTCAAATGCACATGGCTTTGAAATTTCGCTTCTGCCCCTTCAACTAACATCGCGGCGTTATCTGCCACCGCGTCCAACAATGCAACCAGCCAATCGCGATCACTTTTGGCAAAATCACCCAGCACATGTGGCATAACATGGCGGGCATCGCCGGGGTGGCCGATGCCGAGGCGCACGCGTTTAAACTCTGGCGTGATGTGTGCCGAGATTGAGCGAATGCCATTGTGCCCAGCAGCCCCCCCACCAAGCTTGACGCGCAGTTTGCCTGCTTCCAAATCCAGCTCATCATAAAACACAAAAACTTTCTCCAGCGGAATATTATGAAACCGCACCGCCTCGCCCACCGAGCGGCCAGACTCATTCATAAATGTCTGCGGCTTCAGCAGCAGCACTTTTGTCCCCGCCAAACTTCCATCACAAACCTCGCCCTGAAATTTTTTCTTCCACGGTGAAAACTTATGCGCCGCCGCAATCACTTCCACCGCCATAAACCCAATGTTGTGGCGGTTAGAAGCATATTTAGCCCCGGGATTGCCGAGGCCAACAAACAAAAACATGAGGCCTCCTGAGTGGCTTTAAGGTTGGAAAAGCCTATAGGCGAATGACCATTGCCGCGCAAGTTTGAGCAAGCCCGCAATATGATTGCGAACTGCAAAATCAGCCGCTAGCATAGCATCCCTCAAGCAAGCGAGAAAATCTTGGCAAATAAACTCAGAACCAATCGCGCCTATTTTTATCTCGCACCTGCACTCATCATCATGGTTCTGTGTGGTGTTTTGCCAATGATGTTTGTAGCCTTCTATTCAGTCCATGACACGTTTGCGGGCAATAGTTTTATCTGGGTGGGGGACGCGTGGTATCGGGCCGTGCTCACCTCGCCGGAGTTTTTTGGCGCACTTGCCCGCAGCTT
>JAYUPT010000138.1:0-3660 GCA_043759965.1 Aestuariivirga sp.
AAATCAATGAACATGTTGAAATCATCTTGCGTGGCAGCCCGCCCGCCAAAGCGATTGCCTAAGGCAATGATGCTTGAGGCGCTGTGTTTTTGTGTTTTCAAAAATGCTTCAAAAGCCCGTGCCGCTTCCGAGGTGAGCAAAGCCAAGGCCCGCCCCGGACTTCCGCTTGAAAGCGCCGCCGCACTCGCAGCATCCTCAGCGTTGGGTTTAGGGTCTAGAGGTAACCCATTCAAAACATGCAAGGTTTCTGAGTTAGATAAAACTGAAATCGGCAACCTCGTGCAGCGTGATTTCATGGTGCGCAGCAACCTTCCGGGCAAATGACACACCAAAATAAGCACACAATGTGGTGGAGGTTCCTCCACTAACTTCAACAAAGCATTGGCAGATTCGGTGTTGAGATCATCTGCCGCATCAACCAACCCCACCCGCCAGCCACCCGACGAAGTATGCGAGAAAAATTCGGAAAGCCCACGCGCATCATCCACCGAGATTTCAGTTTTAAGTTTGCGCGGTTTAGTGTCACCAAGTTTACGCTCCAACACAAAGAGATCAGGATGAGAGCGTGCTCCAATCCACCGCGCCGCTTGTGCCTGATTTTTTTGCCCTAAAACATGGCCCGTCAACCGGTAAGCCAGGGTGGCTTTGCCAATGCCTTTAGGCCCTGTGAGCAGCCACGCATGGTGCGGCTTGCCCTCGTCAAAGGCTTTATAGAATCGGTTCGCCGTCTCGGAATGGCCCACCAACTCCGCCGCATGGCGCGGGTGCCAGGCAACTTCGCGCGGGTCTTCAGTTTCCTCAGCCATGCACATGGCCCCAAATTACGGCGGCAACGGCTTCTATTGATTGGTTGGCGTCAATCACACGGCAGCGCTGTGGTTCAGATTTAGCAATCTCCAAAAACCCGTCACGAATGCGTTGATGAAAAGCGAGCCCCTTGCGCTCAAAACGATCCTCCGAATCTTCTCCGCGAGATTTGGCGCGCGCCAAGCCAAAGACTGGATCAAGATCAAATATCAAAGTTAAAGTGGGCCGCGTGTTTCCAACAATGCTGCGCTCCAATTCATCGAGCAGATGAAACGTGCAAGAGCCAGCATAGCCTTGATAGGCCCGTGTTGAATCCATAAAGCGGTCACATAATACGGTGGAGCCCGCCGCCAAGGCGGGTCTAATCACCTGTTGCAAATGGCTGTCGCGGGCGGCGTAATTTAGCAGCGCTTCGCTTTCTGCCGACCACCGATCAGTTTCGCCAGACACCAACAGATTGCGTAAGGCTTCCGCTTGTTTTGTGCCGCCGGGTTCACGCGTTAGAACAATTGCCCTGCCCTGAACTTTAAAACGATCTGCAAGCAACTTAATTTGGGTAGATTTACCAGTGCCTTCACCACCTTCGAAAGTGATAAACATGTCACGAACCAAAAAGCATGATGAGAGCGCTATCGTAAGCCCTCTGCCACATTGAATCGACAGCAGCGATATCGCTTGCGGTCACCAATTGAACTTCGGCAACGGCCCTGCCTTCCACGAGAACCCGCACCAAGCCAACTGGCGTTCCCGCTTTCACAGGCGCAATAAGCGGCCCAGCATAGCTCATGCGCACATCGGCTTTGGCTTGCTCGGGGGTTGATAGGGCCAATTGCACGCTGTTTGGCGAGATTAGATTGACCCAGCGAGATTCTCCACCCCACACACGCGCTCGTGCCACCGTTTCTCCGGCTTCATAAAGATCGACGGTCTTGAATTGATTGAAACCCCAATCCAATAATTTCTGCGCTTCAAGCGTACGGTCGGCAATTGATGTAAGCCCCGCAACCACCATAATCAGGCGCCGGCCATTGCGCGTGGCCGAGCCAACCATGCCGTAACCTGCTTCCTTGGTGTATCCGGTTTTCATGCCGTCTGCCCCAGGATAATCCTTCAGCAATGGATTGCGATTTACTTGCTTGATCTTATTCCAGGTGAATTCTGGTTGGCTGTAAATCTTAAGAAAGTCGGGATGGGTGTTAATTATATAGCGCGCCACCTTCGCAAGGTCAGTGACGCTCATGCGCTGCTTTGGGTCCGGCAGGCCTGTGGAATTGCCAAAGGTGCTTTGTGTCATTCCCAAATCTTTAGCTTTTCTCGACATGCGCAATGTGAAGCCCTGCTCTGAACCTGCCATCGCCTCAGCCATGGCAATGCAAGCATCATTTGCTGATTGGATAATGGCGCCGCGCAGCAGATTTTCGATGCTGATTTTTGAATGAAGTTCGGCATACATTGTAGAACCGCGCGCAAGTGAACCGCCCTTGCGCCAAGCGTTCTCGCTAATCTCAATGGTTTGATCGAGTTTCAATTCGCCCTTTTTGAGGGCATCAAACACAACAGCCTGTGTGACCAACTTACTCATACTGGCTGGTGGAATGGGTGTGTTGGCATCCTTCTCATAGAAAATGATACCAGACTTCGCATCAACCAGAATGGCTTGCTTTGCCAAACTTTCAAAAATCTGCGCATCTTGCGCGCTGGCAGGTAAAAGGGCCAAACAGCACCAAATCAAAGCTGCATAGAACATCATAAGGGTAGATTGATTGCGCATGGTGAAGGTTTAGTTTGCAGCGAGTGAAAAAGCAATCAAGTCCACTGAATTTCAGCCTCGCCTTGCGCAGAAAGGAAATCATTGATTTTTGAAAATGGCTTTGAGCCAAAGAAGCCATTATGGGCAGACAAAGGTGATGGGTGCGCGGAGCTGATTACCAAATGGCGTTTGTGATCCACAAAGGCAGCCTTTTTTTGAGCGTAATTGCCCCAAAGCACAAATGCAATGGGCCGTTTTTGCCCATTCACCACACGCACAATTGCATCAGTAAAACGCTCCCACCCCCGCCCTTGATGTGAGGCAGCCTTTCCAGCTTCAACTGTAAGCACAGAATTTAACAGCAGCACGCCTTGGCTGGCCCAACTTTCAAGATTTCCATGAGGCGGTGGAATTACACCTAAATCAGCCTTTAGTTCTTTGTATATATTCACCAGTGAAGGCGGTGGCTTCACGCCACGCTGCACCGAGAAACACAAACCATGGGCTTGGCCTTCACCATGGTAAGGGTCTTGGCCGAGGATAACTACGCGCACTTCTACTAGTGGCGTTAAATTCAACGCATTAAACCACTCCGAGCCCTTTGGATAAATCTGCTTGCCCGCTTCGCGCTCGGTTAGAAGAAATGTTTTAAGTGCAGCCATATAGGAAGAGTCTAGCTCGCCTTGAAGCACATTTAACCATGATTGATGGAGCTTAACACTGGCAGTCAACGCGGTTCACCCATTAAAAATGTCGTCTGGAATGTCCAAAGCAGCGCTATGGTTAGACCATGAGGTTCATCTTAGCTACTCTGATTTCTCTACACGTCTGGCTTTCATCACCTGCAAGTGCCGCTGAGAATGTGGACTTGGCATTGGTGCTGGCCGTCGATTGCTCAGGCAGCGTGAATGCTTCTGAGTATGCTTTGCAAATGAATGGCATTGCCGCAGCATTTCGCGATCCCGCTATTGTTGCAGCGGCAACCAGCGGCCCATTGCACCGTATCGCGGTAAACCTTTTGACCTGGGGCGACCCCGATGACAGAAAATTTGCATCAGGCTGGCACATTATTTCTTCTGCCAGCGAGGCATTGGAATTTGCGT
>JAYUPT010000139.1:0-3656 GCA_043759965.1 Aestuariivirga sp.
CAGCGATCCTTGTCGATGGTCAACAAGAATTGCGGTGCAAAGGTTCCTGTGTGCGGAACATTGAATGAAGCTGATCAGGCTATGCTTGATCAAGCAGATGGCTTGATTGCCGAAGTGCGCGCTCAGCATGAAGCCTATGCGATTAGCAAAGCCATGGACGCAATTTGGAAAGCAGTTGCCGAAGCCAACCGCTATTTCGCCGGTCAAGAACCGTGGGCGCTGAAGAAAACTGATCCTGCTCGCATGGAGACGGTTCTTTATGTGACCGCCGAAGTGCTACGCATTGTTGGCATACTAATTCAGCCCTATGTGCCAAGTTCTGCCGCAAAGCTTTTGGATTTGCTCAGTGTTGGTGAAGGGGATCGTAATTTTGCAAACTTGAGCGAGCGTCTCGTTTCTGACACAGCACTTCCAGCACCGTCACCAATTTTCCCGCGCTTTGTGGAGGAGGGGGATGTTCCCGCCAAAGCCTGATGAGCAAAATTGTCGATAGCCATTGCCACCTAGACTATGAAGGTTTGGCGGAAAACTTGCCCGCTATGCTTAAGCGCTGCGAAGATGTGGGCGTTGGTTTGATGCTTTCCATCAGCAGCAGAGTGAAAAACTTTCCTCGCTTGCTCGGCATTGCCGAAGCCCATGAAAATGTGTTCTGCACCGTGGGCACGCACCCGCATAACGCCCATGAAGAACTCAATGTAACCGCTGCCGATTTGGTGAAACTTACCAACCATCCAAAAGTGGTTGGCATTGGCGAGGTGGGTTTGGATTATCATTATGATTTGGCCCCGCGCGATGCGCAGATGCAGGGCTTTCGCACCCACATTGCGGCAGCTCGTGAAACTGGCTTGCCACTTATTATCCACACCAGAGAAGCTGAAGACGATACCGCCCGCGTGCTTGAGGAGGAAATGGCTAAGGGTGTGTTCAAGGCCGTGCTCCATTGTTTTACCTCAAAGCAATGGCTGGCGGAACGCGCTGTGGAATTGGGCTTGTGTGTTTCATTCTCCGGCATCCTCACTTACAAAAACGCCGAAGACTTGCGGGAGGCGGCCAAGGCTTTGCCGCTTGATCGTTTGCTGGTTGAAACCGATGCGCCATTTTTGGCACCCGTGCCGTTTCGCGGCAAAGACAATGAGCCATCATATGTTGTGAAAACTCTTGAGCAATTGGCAGCTGTTCGTGGTCTCTCGCGCGATGAGATGGCCAAGATCACCAGTGATAATTTCTTCCGGCATTTTTCTAAAGTTCCGTGTCCGGCCAGTTTTGCATGAGCATTAAACTCACCATATTGGGCTGTGGCTCTTCAGCGGGTGTGCCGCGCATTGGCGGCGATTGGGGTGCCTGTGACAAAGCCAACCCAAAAAATCGCCGCGGGCGTTGCTCAGTTTTGCTCGAACAAACTGAAGCTGCTGGCACCACACGGGTTTTGATTGACGCATCACCTGACATGCGCGAGCAAATGTTGAGCACCAATGTGCCAGCCTTGGACGGCGTATGGTTCACCCATGAACATGCCGACCACACCCATGGCATTGACGAGTTGCGGGCTTTCTATTTGCTGCAACGAAAGCGCATTCCTGTGTGGGCGGATGCTGCGACTGCCGCCATGTTAATGTCTCGATTTACTTATTGTTTTGAATCTCCCACTGGTAGTGACTATCCACCAATCATCGAGCATAAATTGATTGAGCCTGATGTGTGCATTGCCACACGGGGAGCAGGGGGTACGCTCAGCGGCCTGCCCTTCACTGTGAACCATGGAAATATAAACGCACTCGGTTTTCGCATTGGCAATGTGGCCTACACGCCAGATGTGAATAATATTCCCGAGAGCAGCATGAAAGCCCTAGAGGGTTTAGATATCTGGATTGTTGACGCGCTGCGCCGCACGCCGCACCCCAGCCATTTTTCGTTGCCAGAAACTTTAAGCTGGTTAGAGCGTCTCAAACCAAAACGCGCTATTCTTACTAATATGCATGTTGATTTGGACTATGAAACCCTGATCAAAGAATTACCGGCCCATGTGCGGCCAGCTTATGATGGCTTATCGATTGACGCCTAAAGGAGAGCTATTTTGAAGAAATCAGTTGCGGCTATTTTGTGTATAACATTGGGCCTTAACATTTCTGCAGCCTTTGCTGCAGAAACGTGCTCACCAGAAAAGCTAGCCACTTCAGTTGATCGGTTTTTCACCGAACCTTATGGCGCACAAGCGTGGCGGCAATTGCACGGCCTTGGTACGCCCGCAATTGAGGCAAGTTCAGTTGATTATATCAATTGGCAGGCGACTGATGAGTGGAAGAAACTTGTGACTGATTTGGCCCCTGATTTAACGGCCGCACAAAGCCCAAGTTTTGATTGCCGCATGGCCTATCCTACGCAGGTTTTGCAAAAGCGGGTTGCCGATTTGGGCAAGGCATCGCCCTATATTAAGCAGTGGCTATACGCACAATCTGTTGTGCTTTCTGCTTGTAGCGGCGCTGAGAATGCCAGCACAGCCTTGCCACCACCACTTGCTGATTTGAAACCAGACCTTGCCACATTGCAAACTGATGATCGTGCCTATCAAACAGCTTCAATTGCATTTTACAAAGATAAGCCAGCGGCCATTCAACTTTTCAAAGCTATTGCCGCTTCAAACTCACAACACAAAGCCTATGCCAAATATAATGTGGCTAATCTTTTGGCCAACACAAAGAATGTGGTTGCCTCCCGAGCTGAAGCCCGTGCCATTTTGGCAGATGCTTCACTTTCGCCCGTTCATGCCATCACCCAAGAATTGCTCGGCTATATTTCCAACATTGAAGATACACCTGCAGGCTGGACCGAACTTCTGACCAATGACATTGCAGTATTGTCAAAGCCGGAAGCTGAAATCATGGCGTCGGAAAAGCTCAAGGCTGATTATGGCCGAGCTTTGAATGATCTGCCTTTCGCTGGCGTTACCGCAAAACAGGATGATTGGTGGATCAACGGCACTCTGCCAGAGAATCCAACACTCTCGAAATCAATCGTTGATGTTGCCCGAAGCTCACCCATGGCCCTTTGGATGATGACCAGTCAAAGTGTGAATGCAAATTACAACCGTGCATCATGGGCGATGGTTGGTGATAAATGGAATGCGTGGAGCAATTCATATGTTGACCGCGCCATGGCTTTAACGCCAGCAGCAACTGGCATCACAGGCCTCTCAAAAACTGTGTTGGAAGCGCTTAAAGCTAAGCCAGATGATGCAACGCGCGCTAAATTATGGGCCGATGTGAAAGCCGCCAGTGCTGCGGTGAACAGTGCTTGCGGCCAAGCGCCTGAAGCAGCGGCTGTGGGGCCACTGCTCGTCCATGCTGTGCGCGTTTCAGCATTAGCGAATAAGTTTGATGAGATATATACGGGTTTGAGTGCATTGCCCATCGCATCCTCACAAACTTATCAAACCAGCACAATCTATAAACTTGCAACGTATCTGTTAGCCACTGGCAATGTGGAAGAGGGGCGCAGATTGCGCGATAAGATTTTAACTCCTGCATTCCTCAGCGCCGGAACGCCAGATCAGCAACAGCAACTCAAGTCTCAATTCAGTAATTTCTTGGGCTGGGTTGCCGAAGATCAGGCGAAGTGGAAAGAGGCTTTGACCTTCAGCAACAACAAGTTTGGTGGTG
>JAYUPT010000140.1:0-31805 GCA_043759965.1 Aestuariivirga sp.
TCCACACACGAAGCCACGCGGCAACATCAAGTGTATGCGGCCATAGAAGTGGAAACGGCCACAGGGTTGCGGAAGAGAGAAGGAGAAGGGTGGCAGTAACTAGAACATATATTACAATGAATTTTAAGATCAGAATGCGAGCAAGATATAAACGTGGCCTCGTTTTGAATGATGGCCCCACCGTCAACCATGTGCGCCTTGCAGCAAGCACATTTGCAATACCCCAAATGAAAAGTGCGGCCAGCGCGACAGCTAGAGACAGGAAAATAGCCCCCACGCCACCGCGCGTATTGTTAAGAACCTGGGCATCGTTGATGTCGGTCCATACAATCAAGGCAAGCGTTGGAGGCTGTGTGGGGCCTATGACCAAAGCCATATCAACTACAGTAGCTGCATAGGTAAACACCACCAGCAGTGGCCATATTAGCTTGGGCAAAATCTGCGGCAAAAAAACGCGCGCCCAAATTGATTTCAAATCATGGCCCAAACTTGAAGCTACGGCCCGTTGGTCAGCAAAATTCTGCACCGCATCTTCGCTGCTTAATATGCTTGCAAGAATCCAAATGAGAAATGGGGTTTCTTTGATCACCAAACAAGCAATTAAAGCCAAGCCATAAGGGTCATGCGAGGTCACCCAATTGGGTGGCACAGTCCATCCTGCAAACACGGCCATCGCCCGCGCAATAAATCCACTGGGCATTATTAAAAATGAAATGCCAACGGCCAAAGCCAAGTGCGGCACCGCAAGCATGGATCCAACTTGAGTTGAAAGACGGGACCACCATTTGGTTTGATAGAGGCCAGACACAATGAGCAAAGCAACAAACAATGAAATGCCAGTGCTGACGATCCCCGTGAATAAAGAAAGTTGCAAGGCAGGCCAAAGTTGCGGGTGGGCAAAGAGGGCGCGCCAGCCTGTTGCGTCAAACAAACCGCTGAGCGCAAAAAAAACACTTGCGCTGAGTGGGAACATAAAAAGCAATATCAACGGCAAACCCATTGCAATTTCATTTTTTTTATTTGTCATCCCGACGAAAGTCGGGACCCAGCCTCGCGGGCTCGGTGTTAAGATTTTATCCATCTAACCAAGACTTCTGGGTCCCGACTTTCGTCGGGATGACAGTTGGTGGAGGGCGAGGTAAATGCTCACCTCAACCTTTACCGTAATGTTCAAGCCAAGTTGATTCAATCAGCGCCACGAAGCTTGCATGGGGTTCTAAAATTGCTGGACCCGGAAATATAACGCTGCCGGGGGCCGGAAGGGTTGCAAATTGTTTGGCATCCTCACCTGATAATTTAGTCACATCCAACACCGTAGGATCACCCCAGATTTTTAAATTATTTTTGCGCGCTTGTGCTTCAGCTGAGAGCAGAAAATTCGCCACCACTTGTGCCGCTGCTTTAGCTTTTGCATTGGTGGGAATGGCCACAAAATGTGAATTGCCAATAGTGCCCGCAGCATGTTGCCAAGCAATTGTGGTTTTTGGCAATGTGCCAGCAGCTACCAGATTTGCAGGTTCATTGGGGTTGAAGGTGAGGCCGACGAGCAATTCGCCATCGGCAACCATTTGTGTAATCTCAGCCTGTGACTTTGGATACTGCTTGCCTTCGCGCCACAATGAAGGGCGAATTTCATCAAGGAAAGCCAGCCAAGGCTTAGCAGTTTCCGCAAAAGCGCCTGCATCAATCGCTTTGGCAAAAAGGCTTTTGTCAGAAGTTGCTTCCACCAAGGCTTGCTTCAAAAATGTGGTGCCATGAAAATCGGGTGGTGCCGGAAACGAAACGCGACCCGGATTGACTTTGGCGAAGGCTGCAAGCTCAACCATGCTTTTGGGTGGCGATGAAATTTTTGCACTATCACCAAAGAATGTGAACTGCGCCATGCCCCATGGGCTTTCTAAGCCATCAACAGGTTCGGAGAAATCTTGCAAGGTCGTAGGCTTGCCCTTCACATCAACATAAGCAAAATTGGGTAAGTTTTCAGCGAAAGGGCCAAACAATAATTTTTCGGTTTTCAGTGTGCGGAAATTTTCACCATTGATCCATACAAGGTCAACGGAACCATCTTTCTTGCCAGCAGCCACTTCATCACGCACGCGTTTTACAACTTCAGCAGTATCAGTGATTTTCACATGATTTAACGTGACACCATAACGCGCCTTCACCTGTTCGCCCGCCCAAGCGATATAAGCGTTAATTGTATCAGCACCGGCCCACGCATTGAAATAGACCTCTTGGCCCTTGGCCTCTGCTTCAATGGCGCTCCAATCGGCAGCTTGTGCAAAACTTGAAACCAAAGGGGCAAGGCCTGCGGCCGCTGAAAATTTGAGCAGGCTGCGGCGTGAAATTCTCATATGTAATAGTCTCCTTTGCCAAACCTTCTAGCGGCAATACAGATTGGCGCAAAATACAGTTTCTCTATTTTCGATCAGAATCTTGTGATTAGACATGATGATTTAAAACGGCATGCTGCAATAAGATTATCGTTTTTGCATCCACAATACCGCCGCTGGAAATTAACCCATATGCCTCAAGCAATGGCATTTCGAGCACTTCAATGTCCTCATGTTCAGAGGCCAAGCCGCCACCTTCATTCACTCTATCGGCCAAGCTATAATCAGCAACAAACAGGCTAATTCGCTCAGACACCGCACCAGGTGTTGAAAAACAATCGCCGAGATGTTTGATATTATGAACGTTAACGCCGAGTTCTTCAAAGGCTTCACGACGCGCGCAGCCCGCCGTGTCATCAGCATCCAGAAGTCCAGCACAAGTTTCAATCAACCAGCCATCATGGCCGGTAAAAGCCGCACCCGCCCGCCACTGGCGCACCAGCAGCACAGTGCCACGTTCTTTATCTATGGGCAAAATTGATGCACCATGGCCATGGTCGGCCACTTCACGGTCCAGCTCCACATGCGTGCCATTGCGAAGCTTGGCATTCACTTTCATCTGCCACAGGCTAGACCAGCCTTTAGCCATCAAGGTCTTGGATGTTATTTTATAGGTGCTTTGGGTCATGCCGCTTCCTAGCTCGGCCTAAGCGTTGACACAATCTTAACCTTGACTTGCCAGTCATTGGGAGAATTTAGGAAAATTGACCGTGGCAAAACCTGCAAGAACCCGCCAACACCTAGCAACCACACTTGTGGTTCTGGCTTGCCTTGGGTTGGCCGCAGGCGTTGCGTGGTCGTTCATCGGTAAAATTGGCCGCGTACAAAGCAATAGTGTTGGCAAGGCCGATGTGGCGGCCCAGCAGCTTGGCGCATCCGGCCTGCCCATCCCGCGCTTTGTCACATTGAAAGCTGAAAAAGTGAATGTACGCAAAGGCCCATCCAGCGATCATCCGGTGGCATGGGTGTTCCAAAGCAAGGGCCTGCCTGTGGAAGTTATCGCCGAATTTGAAACCTGGCGGCGCATAAGAGATAGCGAAGGCGCAGAAGGCTGGATTTTGCAGAACATGCTTTCGGGCAAACGCAACGTGCTGATCGCTCCGTGGCGCAAGGACCAGTTCACAGTGTTGCAGGAGCGCGCATCGTTAAAAAGCGGCGTGGTGGCCAATCTTTCTGCAAGCGCTATGGGCGAAATAAAATCTTGTGACGGCAATTGGTGCGATGTGAGCGTTGGGGGCTATTCTGGTTATGTTGAACAGTCAATGCTCTGGGGGGCATATCCGGGTGAAGTGGTGAACTAATCACGGATCTCAAATTTGGGTTCGGCACAACACTAGAAAATCTTTATAAAACCTGCTATCAATTTGAGGTCCGGGGGCCTCTGTTTGAAGGAGGCTGTTATGGCTTTAACTGAATGGATGATACGCGGCCCTGAGATTGCATCTTGCAATTGTTCCTATGGTTGCCCTTGCCAGTTTAACGCTTTGCCCACAGATGGCACCTGCCGCGCTGCGGTGGGGATGCAAATCGAAAAAGGTCATTATGGTAAGGTGAAACTTGATGGCCTGCGCTGGGCTGCAACGGCAGCTTGGCCGGGTGCCATCCACATGGGCCATGGAGAAATTTTACCGATTGTCGATGAACGTGCCACCCCTGAACAACGCGAGGCTCTGCTCAAAATTATGTCAGGACAAGACACTGAACCAGGTGCCACATTCTTCCAAGTTTTCATTTCAATGTGTGACAAAGTTCACGATCCCATGTTCAAGCCCATCGCGTTTGAGGTGGACATGAAAAGCTGCACAGGCCATCTGAGTGTGCCAGGCGTGGTTGATGTGAAAACCGAAGCTATTCGCAATCCGATCACCAATAAAGCGCATCATGCAAAAGTCTCGCTGAGGACTGGATTTGAATATGCCGATGCCGAGTTTGCCAGCGGCACAATAACCTCAAAGGGTCCAATAAAACTGGAAACCAAAGGTCGCCATGCCCATTTAGCTATGCTGCATCTAACAGGTCAGGGTGTTGTTCATTAAACTTGAACGGCTCGTGAAAAAATGTCGATAATTGAACTCTCAGCAAAAAATGAACGCTGGATTGTGTTGGTGGGTCTTGCCTTGGTTGTCATTGTAGGATTGATCGCCACAGTGCAGATGGGAGACCGTCTGATGATGGTTGAATTCTCAGATGGTTCAGGCGGTTTCACCTATCCGTTGCTGCTCTTTATGATGTGGTGGACCATGATGATGGCGATGATGTTGCCTTCGGCAGCTCCCGCCATCCTCACTTATGCGGCAATTAGTAGAAAGTTGCAGGAAGGCTCAGGCGCTGCTGCACGGCTCACCGCATTTGTCTCAGGGTATCTGTTGATCTGGACTGGATTTTCTCTGGCTATGGTCATCCTGCAACTCTTGCTTGGAACTAAAATCGAATTGTCGATGATGATGGCGGTGGCCAGCTCTGCCATTGGTGGTGGCCTTCTCATTGCGGCTGGTCTCTATCAAATGTCGCCATTAAAATCGGCCTGCTTGCGCAAATGCCAAACACCGTTGATGTATTTTACGCACCACTGGAAAAAAGGAACCGGTGGTGCCTTCAACATGGGCGTGTCGCACGGGGTTTATTGCGTGGGCTGTTGTTGGGTTTTGATGGGGCTGTTGTTTTATGGCGGCGTGATGGAGCTGCGCTGGATTGTGGGCTTGGCGCTTTACATTGCTATTGAAAAATTAGTTCCGGCAGAAAATCGAATAAGCCAATTTGCCGGAGTTCTTTTGATCGGCTGGGGCGGGTACACCATCTGGCATGCTATCTCAGCGCCCTTAACGTAATCCGTCCACAGCATCGTTTTCTTAGCTTTTAACCCTCGCCCGACCCGTGTAAAGAGAAGTCTCAATTGCAACCGAGGCTTCACGCAGGCGCTATGACTGACCGTAAATCTAGCTTTCTCTATGATGAACTTCTCGCCTGCGGGCGTGGCGAATTATTTGGCCCAGGCAATGCACAATTGCCGCTGCCACCCATGTTGATGTTTGATCGCATCACCGAGGTGCACGAAAAAGGTGGCGCTGCTGGGCTTGGCAAAATTGTTGCTGAATTTGATATCAAGCCAGACTTGTGGTTTTTCCCGTGCCATTTCCAAGGCGATCCGGTGATGCCCGGTTGTTTGGGCCTTGATGCTTTGTGGCAGCTCACCGGGTTCTTCCTCGGCTGGCTGGGTGAGCCCGGCCGTGGCCGCGCTTTAGGCGTTGGCGAAGTTAAATTTTCCGGCATGGTCACGCCCAAAATTAAAAAGGTCACATATGAAGTTGAAGTCACACGCCTCATTTTACGCAAGCTTAAACTGGCGGTGGCCAATGGCGTGATGAAAGCGGATGGCGAAGTGATTTATAATGTGACCGATATGAAGGTCGGTCTGTTCCAATCGTAGGAGTTTAATATGCGTCGTGTCGTTATCACTGGAATGGGCATTGTCTCGTGCATTGGCAATAACCCTGATGAAGTTACTGCATCTTTGCGCAGCGCCAAATCTGGCATTGTGCGTGCCGATAAATATGCCGAGTTAGGCTTTCGCAGCCAAGTGCATGGCCAACCGAATTTTGATTCCGAATTGGTTGATCGCAGGGCGCGGCGCTTCATGGGCGATGGTGGCATTTGGAACTATGCTTCTATGGAACAAGCCATTAAAGATTCCGGCCTCGAAGAAAAAGATGTGAAGAACGAGCGCACCGGAATCATCATGGGTTCCGGCGGCCCATCGACAAAAACCATTGTGGCAGCAGCCGATACAACCCGTGAAAAAGGCCCAAAGCGCGTGGGCCCCTTTGCAGTGCCGCCTTCCATGTCGTCAGCCCATTCAGCAGTGCTTGCAACACCCTTTGGCATTCGCGGCGTGAATTATACCATCTCATCAGCCTGCGCCACATCGGCCCATTGCATTGGCAATGCTACTGAAATGATTCAATGGGGCAAGCAAGATGTGATGTTTGCTGGCGGCGGAGAGGAATTGGATTGGACTTTATCAGTGTTGTTTGATGCCATGGGTGCCATGTCTTCTAAGTATAACGACACTCCCTCAGTTGCTTCCCGCGCCTATGATAAAAACCGTGATGGTTTTGTGATTGCTGGTGGTGCAGGCGTTATTGTTCTTGAAGAACTGGAACACGCGCGCGCGCGCGGTGCCAAAATCTATGCTGAGGTTGTGGGCTATGGCGCCACGTCTGATGGTTACGACATGGTGGCCCCGTCAGGTGAAGGAGCAATTCGCTGCATGCGAAATGCCATGAGCACAGTTGAAGGCAAGATTGATTATATCAACCCGCATGGCACTTCCACACCTGTGGGCGATAAAAAAGAAATCGAAGCTATTCGCGAAGTGTTTGGTCAAGACATTCCAAATATCTCATCTACAAAATCGCTCACCGGCCATTCGCTTGGGGCAACGGGCGTGCAGGAAGCTATCTATTGCTTGCTGATGATGAAAAATAATTTCATGGCTGAGAGCGCCAACATACAGGAACTCGATCCTGAATTTGAGGGTGTGCCCATTTTGCGCAAGCGCGTGGACAATGCCAAAATCGACACTGTGATGTCCAACAGCTTCGGCTTTGGCGGCACCAACGCAACCCTCGTGATGCAACGTTACAACGGATAATCAGAACATGAATGGATTGATGCAAGGCAAACGCGGCCTCGTTATGGGTGTCGCCAACGACCACTCAATTGCCTGGGGCATCGCCACAGAACTGGCAAAACATGGCGCTGAATTGGCCTTCACTTATCAAGGCGAAGCCTTTGGCAAACGCGTCGCACCATTGGCGGAATCCGTGGGTTCGAATTTGTTAATCCCCTGTGATGTGGAAGACATTGCATCAGTCGATAATGTGTTCGCCACGCTCAAAGAAAAATGGGGCACCATTGATTTTCTGGTTCACGCCATTGCCTTTTCCGACAAGAACGAACTCAAAGGAAAATTCGCCGATACCAGCCGCGAGAATTTCACTAAGACCATGATCATCTCAGCTTTCTCGTTTGTTGAAATCACCAAACGCGCAGCAGCCATGATGCCCGATGGTGGCTCGATTATCACGCTGACTTATGGCGGCTCCACGCGTGTGATGCCCAACTATAACGTGATGGGTGTTGCCAAGGCCGCACTGGAATCTTCAGTGCGTTATTTGGCGAGCGACTTTGGCCCGCAAGGGGTGCGCGTCAACGCCATCTCCGCTGGCCCGATGCGAACATTAGCCGGAGCAGGCATTGGCGATGCCAGAGCCATGTTCAACTATCAAAACAGCCACGCGCCTTTGCGCCGCACGATCACGCTGGAAGAAGTGGGTGGAGCTGGGCTCTATCTATTGTCGCCATTATCCGGCGGCGTGACCGGAGAAATTCATTATGTAGATTCCGGCTACAACATTATTTCAATGCCACGGCCAGACGAACTTTAATTTTGTTTTCTTATCCTCCCCTTTACGGGGGAGGTGGCAGCGAAGCGGACGGAGGGGGACCTGGCTCACAAAATAAACTTACTCAAATCCACGTCCTTCGCTAGTGCGCCCACATGTTCCACAACATAAGCCTCATCAATCTTCACGGTCTCTCCAGAACGATCGGTCGCCGTAAAGCTCACCTCATCTAAAATCCGCTCCATCACTGTTTGCAATCTGCGCGCGCCGATGTTTTCGATGGAGCCATTAATCTCAGCTGCAATGCGCGCAATCGCCACAACACCATCGTCAGAAAATTCCAGTGCCACGCCCTCAGTGTCGAGAAGTGCTTTATATTGCTTGATCAGGCTGGTTTCAGGTTCAGTGAGAATGCGGCGGAATTCATCTTGACCTAACGCCTTCAATTCAACCCGAATGGGCAAGCGGCCTTGCAGCTCTGGCAACAAATCAGATGGCTTGGCCACATGGAAGGCACCTGATGCAATAAACAAAATATGATCAGTCTTCACCGGGCCATGTTTGGTGGAAACTGTGGTGCCTTCGATCAACGGAAGCAAATCGCGTTGCACACCTTCGCGCGAAACATCGGCACCACCGCGCCCTCCTGATGAGGCAATCTTATCAATCTCGTCAAGAAACACGATGCCATTATTCTCAACAACCTCGATGGCCTCAGCCAAAATCTTATCTTGGTCGAGAAGTTTTTCGCTTTCCTCCACCATCAGAATCTCATGGGCCTGCGCCACAGAAACTTTGCGCGGTTTGGTGCGGTTGCCAAAAGCTTTGCCCATCATATCTGAGATATTGATGATCGAAGCCGAACCTCCAGGCATGCCCGGAATATCAAAGCTAGGTGCCCCACCTGTGTCGGCCACCTGAATTTCAATCTCTTTATCGTTAAGCACACCAGCGCGCAATTTTTTGCGGAATGAATCACGGGTAGACTCCGAAGCATTCTCACCCACGAGCACACTCACCACACGATCCTCGGCCGCCGCATGGGCCGCAGCCTCCACATCTTTGCGCCGCGCCGCCTTCACCATGCCAATGCCCGCTTCCAAAAGGTCACGCACAATCTGATCCACATCGCGACCAACATAGCCAACCTCGGTAAATTTGGTGGCTTCCACTTTTAAAAATGGAGCGTTTGCCAATTTAGCCAAACGCCGCGCAATTTCCGTTTTGCCCACACCAGTTGGTCCGATCATCAATATATTTTTCGGCACCACATCTTCGCGCATCTGGCCTCTCAGCTGCTGCCTGCGCCAACGGTTGCGAAGAGCGATGGCAACAGCGCGCTTGGCATCATGTTGGCCGATGATGTACCGATCAAGTTCCGATACGATTTCGCGCGGTGTAAAATTTGTCATTATTTTTTCCTAATGTCGTCATTCCCGCGAAGGCGGGAATCCAACTTTTGCTCATCAAAGAAAATAGTAGGATCAATATCGTCGTGAAGGTCAATCCAAGTTGGATTGAATTTTTCAATCATTTTAACTTTCCAATCTCGGTTCCATTTCTTAATCTGCTTCTCACGGCGAATTGCACTTTCCATCAAATGATGGTGTTCGTACCAAACAAGGCTTTTGATATCGTGCTTAATTGTAAATCCTGCAATACCTCCATCCTTGTGAGTTGCTACGCGATTCCACAAAGCTGAAGTCACACCAATATAGATTGCTCCGCGTGGACCGTTAGCCATTATGTAAACAGCGGGCTGTTTTTCATCGCGCATGAGTCTGGCTAAGTTGGATTCCCGCCTGCGCGGGAATGACGGAGTTTGAGTGATCGAACAAAGTTAATTCGCATCCAGAATTTCCACAGTCAAATTGCCATTGGTATAAACACAAATATCAGCCGCAATGCCCATGGCTTTGCGTGCTATCGCCTCGGCATCCATGTCTGAGTCCATCAAGGCCCGTGCTGCGGCCAGCGCATAATTTCCACCAGAACCTATTGCCACCACGCCATGCTCTGGCTCCAACACATCGCCTGTGCCGGTGAGCACCAACGAAATATTTTTATCAGCCACAATCATCATGGCTTCCAAGCGCCGCAAATACCTATCAGTGCGCCAGTCTTTTGCCATCTCCACGCACGCCCTTGTAAGCTGATTGGGAAATTGCTCCAATCGGGCTTCAAGCCGCTCAAACAATGTCATGGCATCAGCAGTGGCACCAGCAAACCCAGCGATAACGCCTGTTGTGCCAAGGGGCCGCACTTTACGCGCGTTAGATTTCATAACTGTTTGGCCAACACTCACCTGACCATCACCCGCAATGACAATTCTGCCACCTTTGCGAACGCCCAAAATCGTCGTGCCATGCCAGTTTGTCGGATCACTCATTTGCGTTAATTCCTTCTCATCCCATCATCTAAGGGCTTGTTGACCAAAGTTAAAGGGCGATATGGCCAATTTATGTTGCATCTGCTAAGAGCGCCCGCGAAAGGTTCAAATTATGCGCAAAGCCACCATCAGCAGAAAAACCACAGAGACTAAAGTTTCCGCCAGCGTCAATTTAGACGGCACTGGCACTTATGCCATTAAAACTGGCGTGGGCTTCTTCGATCACATGATGGAGCAACTGGCCCGCCATTCGCTGATTGACATCACGCTCGAAGCCAACGGCGATTTGCACATTGATGATCACCACACGGTGGAAGATTGTGGCATTGCATTGGGCCAAGCCATTTCGCAAAGCTTGGGCGACCGTAAAGGCATTCGCCGTTATGCGTCTTGCGATTTGCCCATGGACGAAACTTTAACGCGCGTGGCCATTGATGTTTCTGGCCGGCCATTTTTGATTTTCAAATGTGCCTATCCTACGCACAAGATTGGAACTTTCGACACTGAATTGGTGCGCGAATGGTTCCAAGCCTTTGCCATGAATGCGGGGATAACGCTGCATTTGGAAAATGCCTATGGCCTGAATTCGCATCACATTGCGGAATCCAGTTTCAAAGCGTTGGCGCGATCACTGCGCGACGCGCTTGAAATTGATCCGCGCCAAGCTGATCGTATTCCTTCCACCAAAGGCTCACTTGCCGGATGATGAAAACCGTTATCATTGATTATGGCTCTGGCAATTTGCACTCAGTTGCAAAAGCCTTTGAACGCGCTGCCAAGGATTTTAAAATCAAAAGTGAAGTTGTTGTATCTAACAAGCCGGACGATTTAGAAAAGACCGACCGCATTGTTCTGCCCGGTGTTGGCGCGTTTCGAGATTGCATGAATGGTCTGCTCGCCGTTGCTGGCTTGCGCGAAGCTTTGCAAGAGCAAGTGATCACCAAGGGCAAACCTATCTTAGGCATTTGTGTGGGCATGCAACTCATGGCCACTCGCGGTCTTGAGCACGAGACAACCAAGGGGCTGGGCTGGATTGCGGGCGATGTGAAACCAATCACACCAAGCGACCCAACTCTAAAAATTCCGCACATGGGCTGGAATACGCTGAAACCCCAAGGCCAGCATGCGCTGCTTGATGGCATCCTCACGGGCGATAACGGCCTACACGCTTATTTTGTGCATTCCTATCACATGCTCCCAACTCTGCCGGAAGACCTGATCGCCACAGCGGATTATGCGGGCGAGATTACGGCGATGGTGGGTTATGACAACATTGTGGGAACTCAGTTTCACCCTGAGAAGAGTCAGACATTAGGCCTCGCATTGATAGCAAATTTCCTCAGGTGGCGGCCGTGATGTCGCGCATATTAGTCAAAGGGACCTCATCAGTCGCGTTGCGACAGCTTCTCCAAAGGAGAAGCGTGAAGTCTCATCTGGAACTGCAAAACTTCGCCCTTCTCCTCTGGAGAAGGTGCCCCAACGGGGCGGATGAGGTCCCTTTCTCATGATCCTCTTCCCCGCCATTGATTTGAAAGACGGACAATGTGTTCGCCTCAAACTTGGCGATATGGCACAGGCCACGGTTTATAATGAAGACCCTGCCGCCCAAGCGCTTGCCTTCGAGAACCAAGGCTTCAAGTGGCTGCATGTTGTAGATCTCAATGGCGCATTTGAAGGCCAGTCAATAAATGGCGCAGCAGTCGAAGCGATCTTGAAAGCCACAAAAAATCCAGTGCAACTGGGCGGTGGCATTCGCACGCTGGCCCATATTGAGTCATGGCTTGCCAAAGGTCTCGCCCGCGTCATCCTCGGCACCGTGGCTGTCCGCAATCCCGCACTGGTAAAGGAAGCCTGCAAACTCTTCCCCGGCAAAGTCGCAGTCGGCATTGATGCTAAGGGCGGCAAAGTTGCAGTTGAAGGCTGGGCTGAAGCTTCAACACTTGAAGTGATTGAGCTTGCCAAACAATTTGAAGGGGCTGGCGTTTCGGCAATTATATATACCGACATTGACCGTGACGGCATTCTCACCGGCATCAACTGGGATTCAACTTTATCATTGGCCGATGCGGTTTCCATTCCCGTCATTGCATCTGGTGGTTTGGCTTCGATCAAAGATATTCAGCGCATGTTGCAACCCGATGCCAAAAAACTTGAAGGCGCCATCACTGGCCGCGCTCTTTATGATGGCCGCATAGATGCCGAAGAAGCCTTGCGCCTGATTGCGAAAGCCGCATGAATAAAGTTCTGCTCGTAACAGGTGGTGGGCGTGGCATTGGCGCTGCATCCTGTCGCTTTGCGGCAAAGGCTGGCTACAAAGTTGCAGTGAATTATCACGTGGATAAATCTGCTGCGGAAACTCTCGCCAAAGAAATTGATGGTCTCGCCATTCAAGCAGATGTGAGCAAGTCCGAAGATGTGGCCCACATGTTTGTCGAAATCGAATCCAAGCTCGGGCCCATCACCCATGTGGTGAACTCAGCAGGCATCACTGGAAAAAGCAGCAGGTTAGTTGATGCAGATTTAGAAACCATCCGCCAGACTATCGACACCAATCTGTTCGGCACAATTTTAGTTTCGCGCGAAGCTGTAAAGCGCATGTCCACAAGGCTAGGCGGCACGGGTGGCGTTATTGTGAATCTCTCATCGGGTGCGGCAAGCATTGGCAGCGCCAATGAATTTGTGTGGTATGCGGCGTCTAAAGCCGCAGTTGATGCTTTCACACTGGGGCTTGGCCGCGAAGTGGCTGAAGAAGGCATTCGCGTTGTGGCCGTAGCGCCTGGGCTCATCGATACTGAACTTCACGCCCGCTCAACAAGGGAACCGGGCCGTGTGAACCGTATGCGCGATGTGATCCCCATCAAGCGTGAGGGGGCCGCTGATGAAGTGGCCAAAACAATTTTATTTCTACTCAGCGAAGAAGCCTCATACATAACTGCCACCACGCTTCGCGTCTCAGGAGGACGATAATGCTCAAAGCCCGCCTCATTCCCTGCCTTGATGTGAAAGATGGCCGCGTTGTTAAAGGTGTTAACTTTGTAAATCTGGTTGATGCTGGCGATCCTGTGGAGTGCGCTAAAGCCTATGATGCAGCAGGTGCCGATGAGCTTTGCTTTCTCGATATCGCCGCCACCCATGAAAATCGTTCCACCATGTTTGATGTGGTGAAACGCACGGCAGAGGCTTGCTTCATGCCGCTCACAGTGGGTGGCGGCGTTAAAAAAATTGAAGATATTCGCAATTTACTTTTGTCTGGCGCTGATAAAGTGTCGATCAATTCGGCGGCAATCACCGATCGTCAGTTTGTGAAAGCTGCGGCGGAAAAGTTCGGATCGCAATGTATCGTCGTTTCCATTGATGCCAAAGAAACCAGCACCGGAAAATTTGAAATTTTCACCCATGGTGGCCGCAAGGAAACCGGCATCGACGCTGTGGATTTTGCCCGCGAAGTGGCAAGCTTAGGGGCAGGCGAAATTATGCTCACCTCAATGGACCGTGATGGCACTGGCAAAGGTTTCAACATCCCCCTGACAAGAGCGATTGCTGATGCCGTAAAAATTCCAGTGATCGCTTCAGGCGGCGTTGGCACACTGGACCATCTGGTCGAAGGCATTCGTGATGGCCACGCTACAGCGGTTTTAGCGGCCTCGATTTTCCACTTCGGAATCTTTAAGATTGCCGAAGCTAAAGCACACATGGCCGCGAACGGAATTGCCGTGAGGATGACGACATGAAAACACTCGATAAGCTAAATGAGACAATCGCAGCTCGAAAGTTTTCAGCGCCGGAAAGTTCCTACACAGCAAAACTTCTGTCGCAAGGGATAGAAAAATGCGCCAAGAAATTTGGTGAGGAAGCTTTTGAATTGGCCATGGCCGCAGTGCTGAATAACAAAACCAACACCGCCAATGAAGCCGCCGATGTGCTCTATCATTTACTGGTTTTGTTGCAATCAGCCGATGTGCCATTGGCCGATGTGATGGCAGTTTTAGAAAAGCGCGAAGGCACATCAGGTTTGGTGGAGAAAGCCAACCGCAATGGTTGATATTGAAGAAGATCTAGCCAGAGAAGTCTCGCCCTTCCGCCGTTTTGGTCGCGATGAATGGGCAGCACTTCGCGAAGACACACCAATGACTTTAACCGAAGCTGATCTTAATGAGCTTCGCAGTTTGAACGACCGCATTGATCTCACTGAAGTTGAAACGATTTATCTGCCTATGTCGCGCCTGCTTTATCTTTATGTGCAGGCCAGCCAAAAACTCTTCAACGCATCCAATATGTTTTTGCATCGCACGGAATTAAAGGTGCCCTATATTATTGGTGTTGCGGGCAGTGTGGCTGGTGGCAAAAGCACCACTGCTCGTATTCTCCGCCGTTTGCTTTCGCGCTGGCCTTCAACACCAAAAGTTGATCTGGTCACCACCGATGGTTTTCTGTTGCCCAATGCCATTCTTGAACGCGATGGTTTAATGGCCCGTAAAGGCTTTCCAGAAAGTTATGACCTTCCCAATATCTTGCGCTTCATGTCCGATATAAAATCCGGCCAGCGCGATGTTGAGGCACCGCTTTATTCGCACCTCACCTATGATGTGCTGCATGGCAAAACCCAAGTGATTGACCAGCCGGACATTCTCATTGTTGAAGGCATCAATGTGTTGCAAACGGGCCGCCCGCCGCGCGATGGTCGTGGTATTCCAAACGTGTCTGACTTTTTTGATTTCTCAATTTTCATCGATGCCGATGTTGATGATTTGCGTGAATGGTATATTGAGCGTTTCTTCACATTGCGAAGCGGCGCTTTTAAAGATCCAAAATCATATTTCCATCGCTATGCTGCCTTAACTGATGCACAAGCCTTGGAAACAGCAACGCGCATTTGGACCACCATCAATCTCATTAACTTGCGTGAAAACATTTTGCCCACTAGGCCGCGTGCTGATTTGGTGTTACGAAAAGGACCCGACCACAAGGTGCGCAGTGTATTTTTGCGCAAGCTTTAGCTTTTCTTAGGCGGTGCTGTTGCTGCAATCACCGCATCAGTGTCATCAATCAGCTTTAACATGGCCTGCTTTGCTGCCTCGGCATCTTGTGCGACCACAGCGTGGAGAATTCGTTCGTGCAGCTTTATGGCCAAGCTGGGTTTGGGATTGCGCTGCGATGTGTAATCAAAAAGATTAGCCAAGGCTTGTTCAATAACAATTCCAAAAGGCATTAGCAGATCATTGTTGGCTGCCTGCAACAAAGCGCTGTGAAATTCCACATCAGCTATAACATTAACTTGAACTGATTTTGCTTCGCGCATTGCCTCAAAAGCAGCAACCATGCGATCAAGTTGCTCGGCGCTGCGCTTCTTGGCAGCCAACTCTGCAATACCAGGCTCAATAATGCGGCGGGCCTCTTGTGTTGAGGTGGCAAAGCTTCGGCGATCAATCGCCGAGCGATGCCACGAGAGAACGTCTCGGTCCAACAAGTTCCAGCGCTCACGCGGTTGCACGCGGCTTCCAATCTTTGGGCGCGAAAGCAACAGGCCTTTACCAGTCAAAGTCTTAATCGCTTCGCGTACAGCCGTTCGGCTTCCGTCGTAAATTTTTCCCCACTCCGCTTCGTTGGGCAGCAGAGCACCAGGGGCAAATTCGCCAGCCAAAATCCGCTCACCAATGCTGCGGGCTAGTCGATCGTGCACATTCGCGCTGCTTTTTTTTATTGATTTTGGCACGCCGCATCTCCCCGCAATCTATTTTTTAATTGTCATACAAAACACTTGCCCGCAAACCAATGACAATTTATGGTCCCACCCATA
This sequence comes from Aestuariivirga sp., assembly GCA_043759965.1. GTDB lineage: Bacteria > Pseudomonadota > Alphaproteobacteria > Rhizobiales > Aestuariivirgaceae > Aestuariivirga. The sequence goes on from JAYUPT010000140.1 coordinate 15,985, forward strand.
ACAGCACAGTTCAGAGAATAAGTCTCAAAGATTGGTTGTTTTTAATGGGAGGATTAACATGTTAAATCGTAGACATTTCATCGCTTCGGTCGCTGGCGTTGCCGCTGCTGTGGCTGCCGCTGGCGTAAGCTTTGCTGGCGATAAGGGCTTGATTGGCATTTCCATGCCTACAAAGTCTTCAACCCGTTGGATTTCCGACGGCGAATCCATGGTGAAGGAATTCACAGCAATGGGTTACGATACTGATCTTCAATATGCCGAAGATGATATTCCAAACCAACTCGCACAAATCGAAAACATGGTGACCAAGGGTGCCAAGGTTTTGATTATTGCTGCGATTGACGGCTCCACATTGTCAGACATTTTGGCCAAAGCCCATGCTGCTGGCGCCAAGGTGTTTGCTTATGACCGTTTGATCACCAAAACTGGCGATGTTGATTATTACACAACATTCGACAATTTTGGCGTTGGCGTTTTGCAAGGCACCTCATTGATTGAAGGCTTGAAGGCATCAGGTGCAGGCCCATACAATGTTGAATTGTTCGGTGGTTCATCAGATGACACGAACGCTTTCTATTTCTATGATGGCGCAATGTCGGTTATTCAGCCTTTGATCGATTCAAAAGAAATCGTCATCGTGTCTGGCCAAATGGGCATGGACAAGGTGGGAACATTGCGTTGGGATGGTGCTGTTGCACAAGCGCGCATGGATAACTTGCTGTCTGCCAACTACACAGACAAGAAAGTATCTGGCGTTCTGTCACCTTATGATGGTTTGTCACGCGGCATTATCTCTTCGCTCAAGGGCGTTGGATATGGTTCTGGCGACCAGAAAATGCCAATCGTAACTGGCCAAGATGCTGAACTTGCATCGGTTAAGGGCATGATTGCTGGCGAACAATACTCAACAGTATTCAAGGACACACGCGAATTGGCGAAAGTGACTGCGAAAATGGTTGATGCTGTTCTGGCTGGCAAAGAGCCAGAAATCAACGACACCAAGACTTATAACAATGGTGTGAAAGTTGTGCCGTCTTATCTGCTTGTGCCCCACAGTGTTGGCAAGGCTGACATTAAAGCAGCTTTGGTAGATTCAGGCTATTACACACAAGACCAGATCGACAACTAGGATCGATTGTTGCCACGGGCCTTGCAAATTTGCAGGGCCCGTGTTTTTAATACCAAAATAAGACAGGGGAGTTAGATGCAGCCCATTCTTGAAATGCGCGGCATTACCAAGACGTTTCCAGGTGTGAAAGCGCTTTCGGATGTAACTCTTGATGTGCGGCCAGCCGAAATTCACGCCGTTGTTGGTGAAAATGGCGCAGGCAAATCCACTCTAATGAAAGTGTTATCTGGCGTTTATCCGCACGGCACTTACACAGGTGATATTTATTTTGAAGGCACCGAGCGCCGCTTCAGCACCATTGCTGATAGCGAAAATTCTGGCATTATCATCATCCATCAGGAGCTGGCCTTGGTGCCATTGCTCTCGATTGCTGAAAACATTTTCTTGGGCCATGAAACCGCAAAACATGGCGTGATCAATTGGTTTGAAGCCTTCACGCGCACCAAAGAGCTTTTGAAAAAAGTGGGGCTGAATGAACACCCCAATACACTCATTACAAACTTGGGCACCGGCAAGCAGCAACTTGTGGAAATTGCCAAGGCACTCAATAAAAAAGTAAAGCTGCTCATTCTTGATGAGCCCACATCGAGTTTAAATGAAACTGACTCGAATGCACTTTTAGCATTGTTGATGGAATTCCGCGAGCAAGGCATTTCATCGATTATGATTTCGCACAAGCTAAATGAAATTTCCAAAGTGGCTGATCGTATCACTGTTATTCGTGACGGCATGACGGTGGATACACTTGATTGCCACGCAGAAAAAATTAGCGAAGACCGCATTATCAAAGCCATGGTGGGCCGTGAGTTGACCGATCGGTTCCCTCCACGCAACGCCACAATTGGCGAACCAATTTTTGAAGTGAAAAACTGGAGCTGTTATCACCCGCTTCATGCCGAACGCCAAATGATCAAAAATGTTGATCTCAATGTGCGCAAAGGTGAAGTGGTGGGCATTGCAGGTTTGATGGGTTCGGGCCGCACCGAGCTTGCCATGTCAATTTTTGGCCGCGCTTACGGTCAGAAAATCTCCGGCGAAGTTTTGATCAACGGCAAACCTGTTGATGTGAGCACTATTCCAAAAGCCATGGATGCTGGCTTGGCTTACGCCACTGAAGATCGCAAAACCTATGGCTTGGTGCTTATCGACCATATCAAACATAACATAACTTTGGCCAATCTTGATGGGGTTGCGAAAGTTTCAGTTGTGGATGATTTGGTTGAACTGGCCATTGCCAATAAATATCGCCGCGACCTTGGTATTCGTTGCTCATCGGTGTTTCAAACCACAGTTAATCTTTCCGGCGGCAACCAGCAAAAAGTCGTTCTGTCAAAATGGCTTTTCACAGCACCTGAAGTTTTGATATTGGATGAGCCCACGCGCGGCATTGATGTGGGTGCCAAATATGAAATTTACGGCATCATCAATCAGCTTGCAGAAGCAGGCAAAGCCGTGATTGTTATTTCATCGGAAATGCAAGAGCTGCTTGGCATCTCAGATCGCATCTATGTGATGAACGAAGGAAAATTCGTGGGCGAAATGCCTGCTAAACAGGCGAGCCAAGAAAAAATCATGCGTGCCATTATGAAGTCGTGGGACACGCAAATCATGGGACAAATAAAATGACTGATATTTCCACGCCACAAGTGAAACCAGATTTCATGCGCTTTGTTAAAGCCAATATCCGCGACTATGCGCTGTTGCTTTCGCTTCTGGCCATCATGGTTTTTTTCCAATTCAACACCAATGGCACTTTGTTCAAACCTGTGAACATGACCAATTTGCTGCTGCAAAACAGCTACATCGTTGTAATGGCGCTTGGCATGTTGCTGGTTATTGTGGCAGGCCATATTGATCTGTCAGTTGGTTCTGTGTCAGGTTTCGTTGGCGCTGTTGCCGCCGTTTTGATGACAGGCACATCGCCCAATCCTGAACTTTTCACGATTCCAAAATTTGATTTCATAACTGCGTCACTTATCTGTTTGGCAATCGGGGCGGCCATTGGAGCGGTACAAGGCTATTTCATTGCCTATTATAAAATTCCAGCATTTATCGTCACCTTAGCGGGCATGTTGATCTTTAAGGGTTTGGCGCTTTCAGTTTTGGGTGGCGCTTCGGTTGGCCCATTGCCAAAAACCTTTCAACTTCTCAGCACGGGTTTTCTTGCTGATTTATTCAACCTGCAATTATTTGGTGCGCCCTTCAATTTGTTGGCTTTGTTGATTGGCACTTTGATCACGGCTTTGCTCATCTATTTCAATTTCAAAGAGCGCCGCAGCCAATTGCAGCACGGCTTGGCTGAAGAGCCTGAGTTAATATTTTATGGTCGTAACATTCTTATAGCCGTGGCGTTAATAGGTTTCAGCTTCATTATGGGCAGATATAAGGGCCTGCCCAATGTGTTGATTGTGATGTTTGCGTTGATTGCACTGTTTGTGTTCATCACCACGCGCACCACATTTGGCCGCCGCATTTATGCCATGGGCGGCAATGAAAAAGCAGCCAAGCTTTCAGGCGTGAACACGGAACGCCTCACCTTCTGGATCTTCACCATTATGGGCGCTCTCGCTGCCCTTGGTGGATTGATTTTCGCAGCACGCTTAAATGTGGCCACACCAAAGGCTGGTGCAGGTTTTGAGCTCGAAGTCATCGCCGCCTGTTTCATCGGCGGTGCCGCAGTTACGGGCGGTGTGGGTAAAATCATCGGTGCCGTGATTGGTGCTTTCATCATCGGTGTGATGAACAATGGCATGTCCATCATGGGCATCGGCATTGATTGGCAGTTTGTAATTAAGGGTGCCGTGCTGATGTTCGCGGTGTTCTTGGATGTTTATTATAAGAACAAGGGCTAGAGATCGCTTAATTTGATCATTTCTTTAAATAGGTTCTAGCAAGGCTCGTCGCTCTGTTGATTGCAGTCTTGGTCGTATCCGATAGAACTGTGCTTGTTTTTGGTTTCTCTGAAAGTACTTGCAATAGAGCGAGCAAGTCTTTTCTGACTGACCACGGATGAACGCTTGCAGCGGTCATAATGCGAAGGCAAGAGTTTGCTTTCGTCATTTTGTTTTCTTGCAGAATAACTTCATCTAATTCCCACAAATATTCTTCAAGTGTTAGAGCATTGTCTAATAGTCGTGAATTGAACCAAGATGATTGCTCTGTGTCCTGTGCAGAGATTTGTGTAACTTTCCCAATTAATATTTCTATCTTTCGGGTGAGAGCAACTTTTAGCGCAGAGCGAAAACGCTCGGTTGATTCATCAAGTTTATCCACCCACTCACCCGTAAACAGCTGATTGATTTGTTGCTGGGTCCAATTTGAACCAAACAAGGCCGTCACGCCACCAACTCCTCCAAAGACCACCCCACCAGCTGGGCCAAAAGCCAACCAACCGATGGCATTCCCAGTAAATCCTCCAGCGGCGGTCAATGTGCCTTTTAAGGCGCTCCGCATGACAGTTTCGAAAGGTAAATCTTTCAAAGGAATACTTCCTTTCCACCAACCATGAATGTTCTTTGCTGACGAAACGGCTATTGCAAAAATGGGTGAAACTATATCACCAATTGCGGCACCGCCGTCAAGGGCTGTCTCCGTTATGAAATTTGTGTTTTTGAAATCATAGTTTTCAACAAAATGTACTTTGTCAGACCAACTCTCACCTGAGATGGAAACAGGCAGCTGGAGTTCGGCATTTGCAAATACTGGCATGTTTGGATAGCGTTTAAAATGTTCGTGCAATCCTGAAAGGTCGCTCAGGCATTTCACTTGAAATTCGTTGCCATCAACAAGAAAATCAAATCCTGGATTGTTTGAGATATCAGGGAATGTTACTTGGAAACCTTGTTCGACCAAACGCGCCGCCACCAATTGCTCCGCAACATATCCGCGCAAATTATTTTCGAAGCCTATCTGCGAAACGTCGGCTAGCGCACTTGCATTCTTAGCAAATGTGCCAAAATTGAATATGTTAGAAAGATCCTCAATACGTGAAAAATCAGCCGCTTTGAGTACAGCCGGATCGATTGCAGCGGCATGGTACACAATGTCACCAATTGTGAGCCCCCCAACCCACATTGCCTCTTTGTTTAAGTTGTCTTTTGATGGGAAAAGCGCCCGTTCCAAAGCATCAACAATTTCACCTTGTGGTGAAGCGGCCAATAGGGCCTCTGGTTGCCAAGGCGTGAGCGGCAACTTACCGTTCATTCGCGATCTTAATGCCCGTAGTTTTTGCAATACAAATCTTATTTGCTTCGCAGACAATGTACTCAAGTCTTCTTCAGTCAAGTTTTTGAAGTCATCAAGGCATTGGCAGAGTCCTTTTGCACCTGCGGCGAGTCCTCGAAGTGAAAGATTGACAAGGTGTGTTGAAGCAAATCCTCTCCGCACTGAACTATTGTGTTTTTTGTTAGTGAGGTGTGTTCCTGCAATCAAAGCAGGAATTATGAAAAACGGATTGGCCAACACAAAAAGCGTTGAAACCAATGCCGGTCCACTAACCAGCGAAATTACAGCAGACGCTTGCGCTGCGAATACATATGCACTGAACCCCGCCATGTTGACCGCGACACCGAGACCCACAAGAGAAGAACCCGAAGCTAATAGCGTCAACATGGCCGCATCACCAGACGCGATAGCATGCTCAATTGTTGCATCGCACAACTCTGGCGGAAGTGTTTCAAGCTGTAACCGAAGTTGGCCTAAAAGCTCTGATTTTGCCGCATTGGACAGCTTTCCATCGAGCGCTGCATTGGCGATCAGACGTCTGGCTTGCACGTTAACGGTAGTTGTGAAATCTGAACTTTCGGAGATGAATTTGGATTTAAGCGATTTGAGAGTTTTGACAACTTTAAGTGATGTTGATTTTTGTATCTCATCCGATAATAAAGCGGGGTGAAGATAATCCGCAACGCATTGAGCCAATTCAGCGGCAGAAGTATTAGCTATTCGTGTTGACAAAGGGACGGCGACATCAAGATCGAACGCAGAACGATACGCACACCAAAGTTGAAATCGGAGTGCGCGATTTGTTGCCTTTGAACGCTCAATTTGATCAGACGAAACGTTGCCAAGCTGTTCGAAAGCATAGTCCCTATTCAAACTCTCAATACCGCGTCCTTTGTCGACAATGGCGTTGATTTTTTCCGAAACCCTTTTGAGCAAAGTGGTGTCCTCAAACAGTGCAAGAATATCGCACATCTCGCGGCGGTTCAGTGTTCCCAACCCCGATAGAATTGTCTGCGGTGAAATTTGCATCTATTATACCTCAGATAGTGGTTACTCACAGCTTGGCATTGCTGATTAAAATTTCAAGACGCCAACAAAAGAAGAACGCATTGAAAATGAGAAGCTCAGTAATCAATTTTTTAGTTCATTATTTTTGTTTTGGCTAGCCGAGCTTCTCCGGTTTGGCTCCACCATAAGCCCAATCTAACAGTTCAACTGTGTGCAAAATTGGGATCTGCGTCGCACTGGAAATCTGAGTGATGCAGCCGATATTGCCGGTGGCAATGGCTTGTGGTTGCGTGGACAATATATTAGCCACCTTGCGGTCACGCAACTTGGACGCGATTTCTGGCTGCATGATATTATAAGTTCCAGCCGAGCCGCAGCACAAATGTCCCTCCGGCACCTCCACCACATCAAAGCCTGCATTACGCAAAAGCTTTAGTGGTTGCGATTTAATCTGCTGGCCATGCTGAATGGAGCAGGCCGCATGATAAGCAACGCGAAGCTTCATATTTTGTTTCGGAAGATCAAGCTCCGCTAAAAATTCTGTCACATCCTTGGCTTTAGCGCTTATCGCTTTGGCCTTTTCCGCATAGTTGCCATCAAGCCGCAGCATGTGGCCATAATCTTTGATCGTCGTTCCACAGCCAGAGGCCGTAATGACAACGGCATCAACATTTGCGTTCGTCCACTGATCAATTGAGCGCTTGGCCCGTGCTAGAGCATCAGCCTCTTTGCCCATGTGGTGTGTGAGAGAGCCACAGCAAGACTCTGCGGTAACGACAACTTCAAACCCCAATCTTGTGAGCAATCGAATGGTGGCTGCATTTATACCAGGGTCTAAAACGCTCTGCACGCAACCCATAAGTAAAGCCACCCGCCCGCGCTGCGGGTTCGTTGCAGGGTAGGTTCCTGCAGAACCAAGTTGCATCGGTGCTTGCAGACTTTTTGGCACCAAGTTGAACAAGGCGGCAACGCGCTTAGAGGGCATAATTTTGTGGAGTGGCTTTGCCAACCTTGCCCCAATCAATGCCAATCGAAACAGTGGTGGTCGCGGCATCACAAAGCCTAATACATTTCGCAGCACGCGCTCAAACAGCGGCCGCTTGTAGGTGTTCTCAATATGCACCCGTGCATGATCAACCAAGTGCATGTAGTTCACACCTGAAGGGCAAGTGGTCATGCATGAGAGGCACGAAAGGCAACGGTCCACATGCTTCACGGTTTCTGCTGTGGCGGCCTCGCCTTTTTCCAGCATATTCTTGATCAAATAAATCCGTCCGCGCGGGCTATCAAGCTCATCGCCCAGCAAAACATAAGTAGGGCAGGTGGCCGTGCAAAATCCGCAATGCACACAATTTCGCAGCACTTTATTAGAATCCGCAATGTGCGGGTCTAGTAATTGTTCAGCTGTGAAATGGGTTTGCATCATACACCCTTATACATGCGGCCTGGATTAAATACCTTGCGTGGATCAAAAGAACTTTTCACCCGCGCTGAAAGTGCGGCAAGTGCTTCAGGCTGCGGCTGGAAAACCTCCACGCGATTTCGAACTTTTTCCGGTGCACGCATCAGCGTGGCGTGACCATCACCAATCGAGCCGCGAATAATCTCTGCCGCATCTTGTGGGCAATCAAGCCAAATCAACCCGCCCGCCCAATCAAAATAATAACGCAGATCAATTTGAGATTTGAGTTTTTCAACTACTGTTGGCGCAAGCGAAGGTATGACAGAAATGCGCCACACCATGCGCTCCTGACTATCGGCCAATGACAGAACATCCCGAATGTTGCGCCATTGAGAAGCAGAATTTCTCGCATTCAAAATTTCGACTTTACTGCTGAGCAGCTGCACCAATTTATCACGGCGATAGACAACTGAAGGCGCGATTCCCTCCAGCCGTAAAAATGTTCCAACATCAGGAATATGCGCAGCTCCCGAAACTTCGCAAGATGATTGCATGGCAAGACTCATTTGAGTAACCGCCCATGCATCGTCAAGCCCATGCAAAACAAGTGTCTCTTCAGTTTCCGGCTTCGGTAACACTTTGAAAATTACCGATGTGAAAGCCGCCAGCGTGCCATAAGACCCAGCCATCAATTTCGGCACATCATAGCCCGTCACATTTTTAACAACACGAGCACCCGCTTTAAAAATTTCGCCACGCCCAGAAACAGCACTAAGGCCCAAGATGTGATCGCGCGCCGCACCAGTCTTTATCCGGCGTGGGCCAGAGAGATTACATGCTAATATCCCGCCAATGGTGCCACTGTGTTTTGAACCAAGCAACTTTGAATAATCAGGCGGCTCAAATGCGAGATATTGATTTCTTGCAGCGATAAGTTTTTCAACATCAGCAAGCTTTGCACCCGCACCCACATCCAAAATCAATTCTTCTGGTTCATAAGAAATGACGGATGAGAATTTTGAAAGATCGAGCACATTCAAATTTTCCAGTGGCCTCCCTAATGAGCGCTTGGTGCCTGTACCAATAATTTCGAAAGGCAAAGATGCTGCTGCCACCAATTCAGCCAACTCATTTTCGGTTGTGGGTTTGTAAATCATCAGAAGCGCGGAATTTCGGAGTGAGCCATTTTTCCACCGCTTACATGAACTCGCCCCATTTCAGCGCAGGAATGCAGAGTGGGAAAAACCTTGCCTGGGTTCAAAAGCCCCTGCCCATCAAAGGCACATTTCAATCGCAGCTGTTGGTCTAGATCAATTTGCGAAAACATTTCCGGCATCAAATCGCGCTTTTCAACGCCCACGCCATGTTCGCCGGTGAGCACGCCTCCCACTTTAACGCAGAGCCGCAAAATATCGGCGCCAAATTTCTCAGCGCGGTCAAGCTCACCATCTATGTTTGCATCAAACAAAATCAAGGGATGCAAGTTACCGTCGCCAGCATGAAACACATTGGCCACGCGCAGATCATACTTTTTTGAAAGCTTGGCCATGCCCGCCAACACTTCTGGTAATTTCTTGCGCGGAATAGTTCCATCCATGCACATATAATCAGGTGAAATGCGCCCCACCGCCGGAAACGCCGCTTTGCGCCCCGCCCAAAATAAGATGCGCTCCTCTTCGGAATTTGAGACACGCAAAGTTTTGGATTTATTTTTCTTGGCAATTGCTGAAACTCGCTCGATCAAATGATCAACTTCAACCTGTGGCCCATCCAATTCCACAATCAGCAGCGCTTCAACATTCAGCGGATAATCAGCATGTACAAATTCTTCCACAGCATGAATTGCAGGCCTATCCATCATCTCCATGCCACCTGGAATAATGCCCGCCGAAATAATATCAGCCACACATTGCCCAGCATCTTCACTCGTTGGAAATCCAACCAGCACTGCGCGTGCTGTTTCGGGTTTTTGTAAAATGCGAACCGTGACTTCGGTGACCACGCCGAGTAAACCTTCAGAACCCGTCATCAACCCAAGCAAATCATAACCTTCAGAATCCAAATGCTTTCCACCCAAGCGAATTATTTCGCCCGTGATCAAAACCATTTCAATGCCCAAAACATTATTTGCTGTGAGGCCATACTTCAAACAATGCACACCGCCCGAATTTTCGGCCACATTGCCGCCTATGGTGCAAGCAATTTGCGAAGAAGGGTCTGGCGCATAATAGAAGCCTTTGTGTTCAACAGCCTTGGTGATTCCTAAATTAGTAACACCGGGTTGAACCACCACACAGCGATTTTCAAAATCAATGTCGAGAATGCGATTAAATTTGGCGAGCCCTAACAGAATGCCATCTTCGAGCGGCAAGGCACCGCCCGACAAAGATGTGCCAGCACCGCGCGGCACAATCTTAATGCCGTTCTGATTTGCATATTTTAAAATTCGAGAAACCTGATCCGTTGTTTCCGGCAGCACCACCAACATGGGCATTTGCCTATAGGCTGTGAGACCATCGGATTCATAAACGCGCATTTGCGTTTGTGTGTCGATCACGCCCTCACCAGAAACAATCTCGCGCAAGGCCGCAGCAATTTCGCTGCGCCTTGCTAAGATAGCCAAATCTGGCTTGGGCATGGTGAGCATGTTTTATCTCAATGAAGGTGGCCGCGCATCCAACCACTTGCCCCCTGCCGCGTTGGAATCAACTGCTGCTTGAATGGCCGCAATAGAGCGAAGTCCATCAATGGCTTTTGGATAGTGATCCGCCAACGGATCAATTTGGCGCACTTCACGTTTTGCAGAAATTGCTTCAGCAAGATCGAGATAGATATTGGCAAAAGCCAAAGGCATGCCTTCGGCATGGCCAATAGCAATGCGCGAAGCACGATCTGCTTCGGGCGATAAGCCGGGGCCTCCACGCTCTAACGTAATAGTGGGTTGATTGAGCGGTGTATAAAATAATTGATCAGGCCATTGTTGCACCCAGCGCAACCCACCCTTTTCCCCAAACACGCGAATGTTCAAACCATGCATAGAGCCTACTGCAACTGAACTGGTCCACAAGCGCAGCCGGGCGCCACCATCCATCTTGAAATTCACCATCGCGTCATCTTCAAGCGTGCGGCTGCTGAGGCAGGATGCAAAATCAGCAGAGAGCAATTGCGCATCTTGACCAGAAACAAAACTCGCCATATGAAGTGCGTGAATGCCGCAATCGGCAAATTGCGCAGAAACGCCAGCTTGGGCCGGGTCATAACGCCAGCGCACGCGCGGGTTATCGGCATCAGCTTCGTCAGCATGAAAGCCATGTGCGAACTCAGCTTTGATCAAACGAATTTTACCAAGATCACCCCTTGCTACCATGGCACGCATGTGGCGCACCAGAGCATAACCCGTGTAGCCATAATTAACGGCACAAATGGCACCGTTACGTTTTGCTGTGGCCACAATATCTTCAGCTTGCGCCACTGTCACTGTCATGGGCTTTTCGCACAGCACATTGATGCCCGCTTCAAGAAAAGCCTTGGTAATATCATAGTGGGTTGAATTTGGTGTGGCCACTGTCACCAAATCAACACGGTCTTTGCGGTCGCGTTCGCCGGCCAGCATGTCTTTCCAATCGCCGTAAGCACGATCTTTGGCAATACCGAGTCGTTGGGCATAGTCGCGGCCTTTATCTGCATTGGCATCAAGGGCACCTGCGGCCATAGCATATAGCCCATCCATGGCTGCACTGATGCGGTGAGCTGGCCCAATTTGGCTGCCTTCGCCGCCACCAATCATGCCCCAGTTTAATTTTGCCATTTGTAAATTCTGCCTCTCAAATCGATTTCACATCCACCCAGCGTCGCAACTCATGCGACGTGAAAGCAGCTTCAATCACTTGGTTCACCAACATTCCATCTTCAAATGTTGGCCAGCGAGATTTTCTATCAAAAATAGCATTCAGAAAATCTTTGGCTTCGATAGTAATTTGATCTTGATAGCCCGTGCCATGGCCTGGCCCTAAACTGAAAGGCTTGTAATCAGGATGCAATGGTCCGGTTAGAATTTTTGTAAACCCTTGACGATCCGCCTTCGCATCCCCCTTATAAAGCCACAAGGCATTTTGATCTTCGCCATCAAAGCGAATTGCACCCTTGGTTCCGAACACTTCATAGATATAACCCATCTTGCGGCCAGTGGCCACACGGCTGATGAAAAGCGAACCCATAACGCCTGATGCAAAGCGGCACATGATTTGTGCTTGATCATCATTAGTGACCAGCTTGTTGCCATTGGGCGAGGGCCGCGTTTTGTGAACAGTTTCAATATCTGCAATCAGCGACTCTATTGGTCCCATCAAAGCAAAAGCCGCATTGATGATGTGCGGTGAGAGATCACCCATATTGCCAGAAGCACGAGATTCGCAGCGCCAATTAAAAGGCTCTTGTGGGTCCGCTAAAAAATCTTCGGTGTGTTCGCCGCGAAAAGATGTGATGCGGCCAATCTCACCGGAATGGATAATCTCTCGCGCCAATTGCGAAGCAGGTGTGCGAATATAATTAAAACCTGTCATGTGAACGCAACCACTTTGCTCCGCAGCAGCAAGCATAATGCGGCTTTCAGCTAGATCCATGCCAAGGGGTTTTTCACAGAACACATGTTTCTTCTTCGCGAATGCCGCCAAAGCAATTTCGCGGTGCGTGTTCTGCGGGGATGCAATGATAATTGCTTCCACTTTCGGGTCATCCACTAAAACGCGCCAATCCGCAGTTGATCGAGCAAAGCTAAATTGCTGGGCCTTCTCAGCGGCGCCTTTTTCAGTGGTGGTGCAGAGAACCTCTAAACTAGGACGAAGCCGCGTGTTGAACACTGGCCCTACTGCGTTCATCGCCACGGCATGGGCTTTTCCCATATATCCGCCACCCACAATACCAATTCCAATCTTTGCCATATACCAACGTCAATCCAATTGCATTTCGCTGCAACCGTAACTAAATTCGTCTGCTATGAACAGTGGTAAACATAAATTTCTTGTGCTTGGTAGGGCAGGACTTGACCTCTATGCCGATCCGCCCGGCACACGCACTGAAGACGCGCTAATGTTCTCGGCCGCATTAGGCGGTTCGGCGGGTAACATTGCCGCAGGCATAGCGCGTTTGGACGGCCAAGCTGATTTAATCACCGTTGTTTCCAATGATGCCATAGGCCGCTACACGATTAACGAACTGAGGAAATATGGCGTTGGCACACAGCATATTGTTGTCGTGGCTGGCGAGGCACGCAACTCTTTGGCCGTTGTCGAGACCAGAAGCGAAAATTGCCAATCGGTGATTTATCGCAATGGCGCAGCTGATTTCCAATTATCGGAAGATCATGTAAAAAAAATTCCGTACACAGATTATAATGCGTTGATTGTGACGGGCACAGCATTTGCGATTGAACCCTCGCGCGGCGCAACTTTCAAGGCAATCGAACTTGCTAACAAGGCAGGATTGAAAGTTATTCTCGACGTCGATTACCGCCCCTATTCTTGGTTCAGCCCAGAGGATGCTCGCGAAACCTGTTTGCGCGCGGTCAAGCTTAGTGACATTGTGATTGGCAATGATGATGAGTTTTCTGTAATGGGTGGCGGTTTGGAATTGGCTAAATCACTAAACGCCGAAATCGTCATTTATAAAATGGGTGAGAAAGGTTCTGTGACCTTTGCAAAAGATGAATCTTTTGAAACCGGAATTTTCAAAGTACAGGCTTTGAAACCCACAGGAGCTGGCGATTCATTCATGGCGGCTTTCGTCACCAGTCTTGCACAAGGCATGGATGTAAAGTCATCCGTACACAGAGGATCTGCGGCAGCGGCCATCGTGGTCACTCGTATTGGCTGTGCTTCTGCCATGCCGACACAAGATGAGCTTTCAAATTTTATGGTGACCCATGCACATTCCACCATTTGACAATCACAACCAACCTATCGTCGATGTTGATGACTCATCGGTGCCGCTTAATTATTTCAACATTGTTAAAATGAAGCGCGGTCAAAGTTTTGAGTATCAAGTTCCTGGTTATGAAACCGGAATTGTTCCAGCGACTGGCACAATTGATATTTCGATCGAAGGCGAGAATTTTAATTCCATTGGCAATCGCCGTTTTGATGTGTGGGATGGCGAGCCCGAAGGTGTTTATGCGCCCACTGCTGCAAAGGTGCATCTAAATTGTACTTCAGAGAGTGCCGAAGTTTTCATAGCAGGTGCTAAATTTGCAAGAACACTTTTGCCCTTCGCAGTGCGTGTGGCTGATATTGATAAAATTCAATACGGCTCTGATGAAACCAAAACTCACCGCAAGATCAAACATATTATCGGCACGAAATATAAAGACCGCGTTGGCCGCTTGCTGGTTTCAGAATTATTTACTGTGGGTGCAGGCGGCTGGTCCGGATTTCCACCGCACAAGCATGATACCGATCGCTTGCCGCTTGAAACCCGTCATGATGAAACCTACAATTTTCGCTTTAAGCCCAATCACGGTTTCGGCATGCAACTCGTGCAACACGAAGATGGCAAAGTGGGGGAGGCCTTTCATTTGGTCGACGGTTCAACGATTACTTTGGCTCAAGGCTATCACCCATGTGTGGCAGCACCCGGCTATGAAATGTATTACTTCACAATTCTCAGCGGTCTAACTCAAAGACCACTGGTGCAATATTTCCAACCCACCCATGCTTATCAAGTGGAAACCATTCCAGGCATCAAGGATATGATTGCGAAATTTAAATGACGGTGACCAACCTCAATGATGTGTTGAAAGTAGATCGCGCACTTGCAGGACTTGTTGTTTTAGGATGGGAAGATGCACGCGCTTATGTTGAGGCTGCTGATGAGATTGGCATTCCGATTATTCTGCAAGCAGGGCCGGGTGCCAGAAAATATACACCAGTGCCAATCTTGGGGAAAATGTTTCGCCACTTGGCTGAGCAAGCACGAGTTCCAATTGTTTGCCACATCGATCATGCCACCACGTTGCTTGAATGTGTTGAAGGCATTGAAAGCGGCTTCACCTCAGTGATGATTGATGGTTCAAATTTGCCGATAGATAAAAACATTGAACTCACCAGATCGGTTGTGGAAGTTGCCAACCACGCCAATGTTTCGGTGGAAGGAGAAGTGGGGCAGGTAGGCTATGTTACAGGTGCCGCCTCAGCAATGACGTCACCTGAAGATGCCAGCCGCTTTGACCGCGAGAGCGGAGCTGATGCATTGGCAATTTCAATTGGCAATGTGCATCTCAACACTGAAAAGACCAATGGTATTGATTGGAATGTACTTCGCACAATTGAAGCCGTGACCAATCTGCCATTGGTATTACACGGCGGCAGTGGCATTCCACTGGTTGAGCGTGCAAAACTGGCCCATGAAAGTCGCATCGCAAAATTTAATTTCGGCACAGAGTTACGCATGGCTTTTGGCAAAGCATTGCGAAAATCATTGAAAGATCAGCCTGATAGCTTTGATCGAATAGCATTGCTCAGCCCCACAATTGCGGCTTTACGCGCTGAAACTATCCATGTGATTAAAAATATATATTGACAATATAATCCTATTATGGGAATGAGTGCGGGTCGCCCTGGTGACCTGCTGTTTGATATTGTTAATGGACTTTTTCTCCGGCCACATAAGTGGCCTCGATGCAGCGATCATCGCCTAGCAAGGCAAGCGCAAAGAGAACATCTTCGATTGAATTAGAAAGCACATGCCGTGCGGCCAACACAGGCGTGGCTTGGGGATTTAATACGACGATGTCGGCATATTTTCCAACCGCCAAATTTCCGGTTTCACCTTCAATGCGAAGTGCGCGAGCATTGCCCAGTGTGGCCATGAAGAAGAGTTCTGCTGCTTTCAGTTTGTGCCCTAAAAGCATTTGAACTTTGTAGGCCTCGCCCATCGTCTGCAACATGGAATAGCTGGTGCCGCCGCCAATATCGGTAGCAAGTGCCAGATGCGAACGGCCTGCAAAGGGCATTAAACCAGAGCCCAAGAACGTGTTAGACGTTGGACAATGCATGACAGTGCTGC
>JAYUPT010000141.1:0-3654 GCA_043759965.1 Aestuariivirga sp.
CACTCATCCGCAACCTTTTACAAAATGCAGGTGGCCGCCGCATCGCTCTCATCATCAATGAGTTTGGTGATGTTGGCGTTGATGCAGAAATTCTCAAAGGCTGCGGCCAAGAGGCTTGCAAGGAAGATGATATCGTAGAATTAGCCAATGGATGCATCTGCTGCACTGTCGCTGATGATTTTGTGCCCACCATGAACAAGCTTTTAAACCGCACTGATAAGTTTGATCATATCATCATCGAAACCTCTGGCCTTGCCTTGCCCCAGCCATTGATACGCGCTTTCAACTGGCCCGAAATAAAATCCCGCGTCACTGTTGATGGTGTTGTAACCGTCGTTGATGCCAAAGCAATTTCTGAGGGTCGCTTTGCAGATGATGAAGAGGCCATTGCCGCCCAACGCGCAAGCGATCCTAACGTTGACCACGAAAACCCAATCCAAGAATTATTTGAAGATCAACTGAATTGCGCCGATATGGTGATCCTCAATAAGACTGATCTTTTGAGTGTGGAAGAATTGGCCGCCGTCACCGGCCAGCTTAAAACCCAGCTTCGTGCTGGCAGCCGCATGGTACCTACCCAACAAGGTCTGATTGATGCTGCAATTTTGCTTGGCTCAAATGCCAGCGTCGAAGATGATCTTCACAACCGCAAATCCAATCACGAAATGGAAGGCGTTGAGCAACACGACCATGATGATTTCAATACTTTCATCGTAGAGTTGGACGGCAAACCAAACAAAGAAGCTTTGCTGGCCCGCATTGCCAAGACTATCGCACAATTTGAAATTCTGCGCGTGAAGGGATTTGCGGCAGTTGAAGGCTCCAGCGCGCGGCTGCTCATTCAAGCCGTTGGACCACGCCTCAATTCATATTTTGATCGCCCATGGACGCAGCGCGATAAGCAACGCACACAACTTGTTGTAATCGGCGAAAAGACAATGGACCAAGCAGCAATTACCGCCGCACTGATGGGCTAATGCATCTCCTCGCCACAACATCCGGCGTGATTGACGGCGGCGCTGAAGCCATCGATCTCAAGCACACGCCAGCCGATGTGGTGATCCTCTCAGCCGCTGATAGCGAACTGGCAAACTTAGCGGCGGCGGCTGATCATTCACCGCTCAGTATTAGATTAGCCAACATCCTGCAACTGCAACATAATTTTGCTGTTGATCTTTATGCTGAAAAAACTTTGGCAAAATCTAAACTCATCATCATCCGTGTGTTAGGCGGTGCTGCCTATTGGGCTTATGGCATTGATGTAATTGCGGCCATGGCCCGTGAGCGCAATATCAAACTCGTGATGCTTGCGGGCGGAAATGATAGTGACAAAAATCTAACCGCTCTTTCCACACTCAACCCCGCTGATTGCGAACGCATCCGCCAATATGTCAGCTATGGTGGGCCTGAAAATGCGGGGGCACTTTATCGTTTTTGCAATCATCTTTTGAATGGAGCAGAAGCTCCACTTCCACCCACCCCACTAGCCGCAGCAGGTTTTTATCATGCTGAACCAAGCGCAACATGCGCAATTATTATTTACAGATCAGTGATTGAAGGTGGTCAAACAGCACCGATTGATGCGCTGCTAAAATCTATAGAAAATTGCTCTGCCATTTATGTGGCCAGCCTCAAAGATAAAGCCAGCGCTGCCTTCATTCGAGAAAATCTGAAGGCCCCATCTGTGATCATAAACGCCACCAGCTTTGCCGTTGGCGATGAGGCGGCTGATCCTTTGGCAGCGTTTGATTGTCCAGTTTTGCAAGTGACATTGGCTGGCAACACTGAAGCTGAATGGCAGGTTTCTTTACGCGGCTTGCGCCCCACTGATCTTGCTATGTCGGTGGTTCTGCCTGAGCTCGATGGCCGCATTTATACCCGTGCCATTTCTTTCAAAGCCGACCATATGTGGCATGAAAAAACCCAGTGCCGCATTGTAACTTATCAACCAGTAAAAAACCGCATTGAATATGTAGCAACCCTTGCAAAAAACTGGGCAAAGCTACGCGCCACACCCAACGCCGAAAAAAATATCGCCATCATCCTTGCCAACTATCCCGACAAAGATGGCCGCATCGCCAATGGCGTGGGTTACGACACACCCGCCAGCACAATTGAGATTTTGAAGGCGATGAAGGGCGAGGGCTATAGGATTGACGCGATTCCAGAAAATGGGAACGATCTCATTTTTTCTTTGTCATCCCGACGAAAGTCGGGACCCAGACTTTCAACAGTTGAGCACTCGGATAGTCTGGGTCCCGACTTTCGTCGGGATGACAGTAAATTGAGTTTAGAGAACTATTGCAAAAATTTTGAAAAACTACCCGAACTCATCCGTACACAGATCACTTCACAATGGGGTGCGCCCGAAGCTGATCCCACTTTCCACAATGGCGCATTCCAACTCACTATAAATCTATACGGTAATATCGCCGTCGCCATCCAGCCGCCGCGCGGGTATGGAATTGAACCTAAATCCACCTATCATGATCCAGCCCTCGTGACGCCGCATGGTTATCTCGCGTTCCATTTCTGGTTGCGTCACCACTTCAAAGCCCACGCTATCATTCACAATGGCAAGCATGGAAACTTAGAATGGTTGCCTGGCAAGGCAACGGCACTCAGCGAAAACTGCTATCCTGAAATCACTTTGGGGCCCACGCCACAAATTTACCCCTTCATCGTCAATGACCCCGGCGAAGGCACCCAAGCCAAACGCCGCACCTCGGCTGTGATCATCGACCACCTTACGCCGCCCCTCACCCGCGCTGAATCCTATGGTCCAATGAAGGATTTGGAGGCTCTGGTCGATGAATACTACTTGGCTTCAGGGTTAGACCAACGCCGCGTGGCCACCCTGCGCCAACAGATTTTTGAACTCACCAGTTCCACCAAGCTCGACAAGGATGCTGGGCTCACCGGCACAGAAGACAGCGATTTGCAAAAACTCGATAACTTTCTCTGCGATCTCAAAGAAGCGCAAATCCGCGATGGTCTGCATATTTTGGGAAAGTCACCAACGGGCCAACAGGAAACTGATTTACTCGTCGCGCTAACTCGCGTGCCGCGTGGCCTTGGCGAAGGCGGTGATGCCTCAATAATTCGCGCCATTTCAGATGATTTTGGTTTTGCAGGGTTTGATCCTTTGGCATGCAACATGGCCGAACCTTGGAAAGGAGAGAGACCTGCAAAATTGCTGAAATTGCTGAGTACGCCGTGGCGCACCAATGGCGATACGGTGGAGCGATTGGAATTGTTTGCCCTCACTCTAATTTCGTCATTCCCGCGTAGGCGGGAATCCAACTTTGACATCGAAGCGGAGTTCAAGTTGGATTCCCGCCTACGCGGGAATGACGGGTTAAGACAAGTTCTCCACAGCATCGAACAAAAAATTCGCCCAGCGCTCGCCTCCTGCGGACCAAACGAAATTGGCACTTTCCTTAAAGGCTTGCGTGGCCAGCGTGTCCTCCCCGGCCCCTCCGGAGCGCCCACCCGAGGCCGCATTGATGTTCTGCCCACCGGTAAAAATTTCTACTCGGTCGACAACCGCGCTATTCCTACTCCAACAGCCTGGACCTTAGGCAAAAAATCTGCTGATGAACTTCTGAAGCGTCACTTCCAAGATACTGGCCAACACCTTAAAACTGCTGGTCT
>JAYUPT010000142.1:0-9559 GCA_043759965.1 Aestuariivirga sp.
CGCAATCTGCGCTCTGGCCTCAAAGGGTTTTGGATTTTTCTAAGCTGCCTCACATTAGGTGTATCAGCCATCGCTATTATTGGCTCGCTGGCGACAGCCGTGCAACGAGGTTTAGACGAGCAAGGACAGACGCTTTTAGGTGGTGATCTTGAATTTGCTTTGACCCAGCGCGAAGCAACACCTGCCGAATTTACTTACATAAATTCAATTGGTGAGTTGAGCCGCATTGCCACCATGCGCGCCATGGCCCAAAGCAATGGCACATCAACTTTGGTTGAACTTAAAGCCACCGATCAAAACTATCCGCTCTACGGCGATTTGAAACTGAGCCAAGGCATAAAACCGCAAAACAATTCGACCGAGATTACAGTCGATCCACTTTTATTGTCGCGCCTCAACTTAAAACTTGGTGATCAACTTAAACTTGGCAATGCCACTTTCACAGTTCGCACAACCATCGAAACCGAGCCAGACCGCATTGCTGATGGCATTATTTTTGGTCCACGCATCATGCTCTCGCATGGGGCTTTGCAAGCAACAGGACTTGTCCAACCAGGTTCGTTGGTCACCTGGCGCTATCGCGTTAAATTGCAAAATGATGCCACACTAAAGGCTGGCAAAGCTGCGGCCAATGCTGCCACCAAAAAATTCCCTGATTCTGGTTGGCGCATCCGCACCACTGATAAGGCAGCCCAAGGTGCCGATGAATTCATCAATCGTTTGGGTTATTTTATGACGCTGGTTAGCGTTGCCGCCCTTACCATCGGTGGTGCCGGCATTGCCAATGCGGTGACAGCCTTTGTAAATCGCAGGCGTTCATCGATTGCCACTTTGAAATGTCTGGGCCTGCCAAACCGCGATGTGGTTGGCATGTTTTTAACTGAGATAATGGCCGTCAGTTTGCTTGGTATCGTTGTTGCGATGGTCGCAGGAGCTTTGGCTCCTTATGCCGTTCACACATTCTTTGGGAAAATTCTGCCGCTCCCAATATCAACAAATTTAGAATGGAAGCCACTTATTTTTGCAGCAGTGCTGGGCCTTCTCGTTACCTTGGCTTTTGCGCTTTGGCCGTTGTCACGAATCGCAAACATTCAAGGTGCAGCCTTGTTTCGCTCGCACAGCATGGATGAAGGCGGAAAACTAGCATGGCATTATGTGATTGCATCAACGGCTATTCTAGCTGTTGCTGCTCTGGTTATTCTGCTTGGTTTTGACGAACCAAAAGTAACAGCGGCCTATCTTGGTGGGCTAGCTGCAAGCTTTGTTATTCTGGCCGTTCTTGCATCTCTCATCGTAAAAGCTGCAAGCCTTTTGCCGCGCCCCAAAAATCTTCTGCTGCGCCAAGCTATCCAAAGCCTTTATCGCCCCGGTGCCACCAGCCGTTCAGTGATAATGGCGTTAGGCTTAGGGCTCACACTCTTTGTAGCATTAGCACTCACTGACCAAACCATCAGCACGGAACTTAAATCAGGCATCCCCGAAAAAGCCCCCGCCTTCTTTTTTCTCGATGTGCAAAACGCCGAACTTAATCAATTTCGCAACAGTTTAGAATCCCATACTGGAGTTGCTGAAATCACCAATGCCCCCATGCTGCGCGGCCGCATTACCAAAGTGAAGAACATAGCAGCTGATAAGGTGGAAGTCAGTCCCGACACAAGCTGGGCTTTGCGCGGTGACCGTGGCCTCACCTATGCTGATGAACTGCCCAAAGGCTCAACCCTCACCGAAGGCACATGGTGGGCCAAAGATTATGCCGGCCCCAATCTGGTTTCCATGACCGAGGATATTGCGCGTGGGCTTGATCTTAATATTGGCGATCTTATCACAGTAAACGTGTTGGGCCGCGAAGTTGAGGCAAGGCTTGCCAATTTGCGCACCGTAAATTGGCGAAGCTTGGGCATCAATTTTGTAATGGTGTTTTCACCTAACACCTTGAAAGCAGCTCCGCACAGCCACATTGTTACTGTGGTGATGAACGGCGGCGATGAAGGCGCTTTACTCAACACCATGGCCATCGCTTTTCCATCGGTCACAGCAGTTCGGGTAAAAGATGCGCTGGCCACTGTGAGTGATCTTTTGGGCAAGATGCTAACAGCCGTGCGCGGTGCTAACATCATAACCTTGCTCACTGGCATTTTAGTGCTGGCAGGTGCGTTAGCAGCCGGTCTGTCATCACGCAGCTATGAAGCCGTGGTGCTTAAAACTTACGGCGCCACCAGACGGCAGTTGCTTCTGGCCTTCATCATTGAATATGCCTTGCTCGGCTTGGTCTCAGCTTTGTTCGGCATTATAGTGGGTTCACTCGGCTCTTGGTTCCTCGCCCATTACATTTTGGAAATGCCGTGGGTGTTTTCAGCACCCACGGCAATTATCACTGCTCTCGTTGCTATGGTGCTTACAATTACCGCAGGTCTCAGCGTTACAACGCGGGCATTATCGGCTAAGCCATCTTTCTATCTTAGAAACGAGTAAAAACTATGGTTGTTCTCAATCGCATTTATACAAGAACAGGCGACGCTGGCGAAACCGCCTTGGGCAATGGCGAACGCCTGTCCAAAGCCAATATCCGCATTGCAGCTTATGGCACCGTGGATGAAACCAATGCCACTTTAGGCGTTGTGCGTTTGCACACTGCAAATTTAGAAAAGCTTGATCAAATGTTGGCGCGCATTCAGAACGAACTCTTTGATTTGGGCGCAGATCTCTGCGTGCCTGATCGCGGTGAGAAATTAGAATTTGAACCGTTGCGAATTTTGCCCAAACAATATGAGCGGCTTGAAACTGAAATTGATGAGTTGAACGCCGAACTCTCGCCCTTGCGCTCTTTCGTGCTGCCCGGCGGCCATGCTGCTGCGGCGCATTTGCATCTGGCTCGCACCATCTGCCGCCGCGCCGAACGCTTAATTGTCGAACTTAAATCTCACAATGGCGAACATGTGAGCGAAGGCGCCATTGCCTATATCAACCGCCTTTCAGATTTCTTTTTCGTGGCCAGCCGTTGGGTTAATTTCAAAGCAGCAGACGGAGATATTCTCTGGGTGCCAGGAAAAACCCGCTAGATGTTGAACTCTATTATTGCTGGATTTGCACTCGGCGGAGGCTTGATTGTGGCCATTGGCGCGCAAAATGCTTTCGTCATCCGCCAAGGTGTTCTCAATTCTCATGTGTTTTGGATTTGTCTCTTCTGCTCGGTTAGCGATACCATTTTGATTTGGGCTGGCACCTATGGCTTAGGCACAATTTTAGAAGTCCTGCCGTGGTTGCTCAAAGTGATGCAATATGGCGGTGCTGCGTTTCTTATCTGGTACGGCATCAAAGCCGCCAGACGCGTGTTGAAGCCAGAAGCCTTGAGCGACAGCACGAAAACTGCGTCAAACCTCTTCATGGCACTTGCAACCTGTGCCGCCCTCACATGGCTCAATCCGCATGTCTATCTTGATATGGTGGTCCTGATCGGCTCAATCACCAATTCGAGGCCGCAGGATGAACGTGCAGCCTTTGCTCTCGGTGCATCGCTGGCATCTTTCGTGTGGTTCTTTGCCATTGGTTATGGTGCCAAAGCTTTGCGCGGGCCGCTATCTAAACCAAAGATCTGGCGCGGCATTGATGCGGCCATTGCCTTCATCATGTTCTGGCTGGCCATCAAACTGCTCATCGGCTAAAGTTTAACGATGTTCATTCCGCTCCATGACGATACACCCTTGAAAGTTATCCGCTTTCAGTTCGTCACCGTTGCGATCATGGCTTTGAATATCGCAGTTTTTCTATTCACAGGCGCATTTTCATCTGATGTCATTCAAGGCGATATGGCCAGTGGCTTTGGGGTTATTCCCAGTGAATTGTTTCATGGCGGCGGCATTCAAAATCCAATCCCAGAACCTTTCACCCTCATCAGTTATCTTTTCCTGCACGCCGGCTGGATGCATCTGATTGGCAATATGCTGTTTCTCTGGGTCTTTGCCGACAATATCGAAGATGCCTATGGCTATGTGGGTTTTATTATTTTTTATTTGCTCTGTGGTGTGATTGGCGGATTAACTCACGCCTATATGCAACCCAATTCAGTAAGCCCGCTGGTGGGGGCTTCTGGTGCCGTGTCCGGCGTTTTGGCGGCTTATCTGGTTTTATATCCGCGCGCGCGCGTTTGGATTTTGCTGTTTATGCGCATTCCCGTGCCGGTTCCGGCAATATGGGTGCTGGGTGGGTGGTTTCTCATCCAAGTCTATAGTTTGGCCGCGTCTGAACCTGGCGAAGAGGTGGCCTGGTGGGCCCATATTGGTGGTTTTGTGTTTGGAATTATATTGACCATTGCTTTACGCAACCGCCTTCTCATCCTGCCAAATCGTCGCAATTGACCGGGCCACGCCGTTCCCAGAATTGACTATGGTGATGCTGCTCACTAGTGTCCCGAAAAATTCCGATAATGAGGTTCCCATGAAGGTTATTGTCGCAGTCAAGCGCGTGGTTGATTACAACGTGAAAATTCGCGTGAAGGCCGATGGTTCAGGCGTTGAACTGGCCAATGTTAAAATGTCGATGAACCCATTTGATGAAATCGGCGTGGAAGAAGCCATTCGCCTCAAAGAAAAAGGTGTGGCCACTGAAATCATCGCCGTCACCATCGGGCCACAACAATCTCAAGAAACTTTGCGCACAGCTTTGGCCATGGGTGCAGATCGTGCCATTTTGGTAAGGCATGATGACTATGTGGAACCGCTGGGTGTGGCCAAAATTCTAAAAGGCGTGATTGAAGCGGAAAAGCCTGATCTGGTGATCCTCGGCAAGCAAGCCATTGATGATGATTGCAACCAAACCGGCCAAATGCTCTCAGCTCTTTTAGGCTGGGCTCAAGCCACAGCGTGCTCCAAACTTGAAGAGGGTTCAGGCGATGCTACCATAACACGCGAGATTGACGGTGGCTTGCAAACTTTAAAAGTGAAAATGCCTCTGATCATCACCACAGATCTTCGCCTCAACCAACCACGCTATGCTTCATTGCCCAACATTATGAAGGCCAAGAAAAAACCGCTTGATGAAAAAACGCCAGCCGATTACGGCGCTGATGTGAAGCCACGATTGAAAATCGTAAACACTGTTGAACCACCCAAACGCCTTGCTGGTGTGAAAGTTAAATCTGTCGCCGAACTTGTCAGTGCCCTTAAAACAGCAGGAGCAATTTAATCATGGCTGTTCTCTTGATTGCCGAACACGACAATAAGTCCGTGAAGGACGCAACCCATAAGGCCCTCACCGCTGCAGCCCAAATGGGTGGCGATGTGCATGTGTTGGTTGCAGGCAACAACGCGGGCACTGCGGCTGCCCATGCTGCAAAATTGACCGGTGTTACAAAAGTTCTGCATGTGGAATCCTCTGCTTTGGAACGCCCACTGGCGGAACCCATGGCCGCAACCATTGTGGCCTTGGCACCTGCCTATGAGCACATTGTTGCCGCGGCCACCACCAATGGCAAAAACTTTATGCCGCGCGTTGCAGCACTTTTAGATGTGATGCAAATTTCGGATATTTCTGAAGTGAAATCTGCCGACACCTTTGTGCGCTTGATCTATGCAGGCAATGCCGTGCAAACCGTGCAATCAACTGACACCAAGAAAATCATCACCGTGCGAACCGCATCATTTGCGGCCACGGGCGAAACAGGTTCTGCACCAGTCGAAAAAACCAACGCCGCTGCCGATCCAGCGCTTTCATCTTATGTGAGCGAAAACCTCACGCAATCTGATCGCCCCGAACTCACATCAGCGAAGATCATCGTCTCCGGCGGGCGCGGCATGCAATCTGGCGAAAACTTTGTGATGTTGGAACGCGTGGCAAAGAAACTAAACGCCGCTGTGGGTGCATCACGCGCCGCAGTGGATGCAGGCTATGTGCCCAATGATTATCAAGTGGGCCAAACTGGTAAAGTGGTTGCTCCCGATCTTTACATCGCTGTAGGCATCTCAGGCGCCATTCAACATTTGGCCGGCATGAAAGATTCTAAAATCATCGTTGCCATCAACAAAGATGATGAAGCGCCCATCTTCCAAGTGGCTGATTACGGCTTGGTGGCTGATCTTTTCACCGCTGTACCGGAACTTGAAGCGGAACTGAGCAAGTTGGGTAAATAATCAAACCTTGAGCCGCGTTGCATAAAGCGACGCGGCCAAACTGCACAGCAGAAATGCGAGGCCAACCCAAACAGATGTGACCGTTGCACCGCCTTTGATAAGCGCACCACCAGCAGCAGCCCCAATCGCCTGGCCTAAGTAAACCGCTGACGTATTGAGCGCCACCGTGGCCGAGGCCAAAGCAGGTGCTAGGCCCACAAGCCTGCTCTGCTGCAAAGAGTTGGATGAAAATGTGCCAAAGCCCCACAAGGCAAGGCCCACCAGCGAGCCCCAATAATTTCCAAACATAATTCCGAATATCAAAAAACCAGCGCAGAGGCTGAATAGTGCCATGGCAATTACACAATGAACCGCAACGCTTTGCACAATGCGCGAACCAAGCGTATTGCCAGCAACACCAGCCAAACCGGCAATGGCAAAAGCCAGTGATATTTGTGTGGGCGTTGCGGCTGAGACTTGTTTCAAGATGGGTGCCAAATACCCAAACACCGTGAACTGCCCCGACATGCTGAGTAGGGTGACCAGCAACACGCAAAGCAACGCAGGTGAAGTGAACACCGTTTTCCACGACACAAAATCCAAAGGCTTGCCAAACAGCCCGGGCTGCACCGTGAGCCAAACGGCAAGACCACTGAGAGCAGAGAGCATGGCCATGATTACAAACACCATGCGCCAGCCAAGCCATGCGCCCAACAATCCACCCAGCGGAATGCCCGCAACTGAAGCCACCGACCAGCCAATAAAGATAAAAGCAATTGCTGAAGCCCTGCGTTCAACTGGCAAAAGCAAACTGACAGCAGCCGCAGCTTGCGGTGAAAAAATGCCAGCCGCGCTAATCATCAGCATACGGATGATTAAAAGTGGCCAGAATGATTGTGTGAAGGCCGAAGCAAGATGCCCCACCGCATAAAGCCCCATGGCCAAAACCAACAACAAGCGCCGGTCAATGCGCGTGGTGAGAGTGGCGAGAACGGGCGCCCCAAAGCCCACCACAATGCCACCACCCAAAAGCAGCAATCCTGCCGTGGCCACATCCACCTGCAATTCGCTGGAAAGCTGGTTAAGCAGCCCCGCCGGAAGAAGAACACCCGTGCCAATGACTAAATTTCCCAGCAACAGCGCCCACAAAGCTAAACTGGTGCGCGATTGTGTCGCTTCAATTGCCATATAAGTCCCTCTCGCACTTGCGAAATCCGCTTGCCCCTGTGATTTCAGGGGATTAGTCTCCCGCCACTTTGAAGAGATGGGAACGGGAAGTCCATTATGAAAATTGTAAAAGTAGGCATCATTGGCGCAGGGCAGATGGGTTGCGGCATTGCACAAGTTTGTGCGGCAGCAGGTTATCAGGTTGGCCTTAATGATGTGAGCGCTGAACACATTAGTGCTGGGCTTGCTACGATCGATGCCAATTTAGCACGCCGTGTGAAGTCTGGAAAAACAACACCAGAAGACAAAGCGACAGCTCTAGCAAAGATCAGTGCAGTTTCCTCATACGAAGGATTTGCCGATTTTGATTTGGTGATTGAATCAGCTACTGAAAAAGAAGCCCTCAAACGCCAAATCTTTGAAGCCGTCTGCCCACATTTAAAGCCTGAATGTATTGTAAGCTCCAACACCTCTTCGATTTCCATCACAAGGCTTGCCGCCGTCACCGGCCGGCCTGAACGCTTTATGGGCATTCATTTTATGAACCCAGTTCCCGTGATGGAGCTTGTAGAGCTGATCAAAGGCATCGCCACGGATGATGGCGTGTTTCAAACTGTCAATGAGTTTGCCAAATCCTTAGGTAAAACCACCGCTGTCTCCGAAGATTTCCCGGCCTTTATTGTCAACCGCATCTTGCTGCCCATGATCAATGAAGCGGTTTACACCTTATATGAAGGTGTGGGCGGTGTGGAAGCCATCGACACTGCTATGAAACTCGGTGCCCATCACCCCATGGGGCCGTTAGAACTTGCGGACTTCATTGGTTTGGACACCTGCCTGTCAGTGATGCAAGTGCTGCACGAAGGTTTGAGCGATTCCAAATATCGCCCTTGTCCACTGTTAGTTAAATACGTGGAAGCCGGATGGCTGGGCCGCAAAGTTAAACGCGGATTCTATGATTACCGCGGCGAAGTTCCAGTGCCGACGAGGTAAATCACTTCGCGTCAAGAACCGCCCTCACCAATTTCTGTGCATCCTCTGAAGCCCAATCGGCTGGCCCCAGCAAGCGCCCAACTTCCTTGCCATTACGATCAATCAGCAAGGTCGTGGGCAAGCCAACAGACTGTAGGGCGGCTAAAGCAGTGGCTTTTGGATCGACATAAAGAGCGAGATTATCAGCACCGATCTCTTTCAGAAAAGCAGCCGAAGCCTCGGCCCCTTTTAAATCCTCGCTGAGCGCCACCACCTCAAAATCGGCTGAACCCATCAGCTTTTGCAACTTGGCTAATTCTGGCATTTCCTTGCGGCAGGGCGCACACCATGTGGCCCACAGGTTAAGCAGCACCACCCGACCTTTCCAGTTGGACAGGTTTTTAATAACCCCCGTGCCATCAACAAAACTGAAACCCGCTATGTCTTTTGGAGCCGGATGTTTGATGAATGCAGCCATCGCCGAGACTTTTTCCGAAGGGACCACCTCAGACACCTTGCGCATATCCCCTTGAAACCAGTAAATGCCTGCAGCACCTGCCACTAGTGCCAGAAGAATGGGGAGAAATTTCGCGTTCATGGTTGATATATCCGGTTGGGTTGAGGAATTTTTATGACCAATAAAATGTGGGGCGGCAGGTTTAAAGAAGGCCCTTCTGCCATAATGGGAGAAATAAATGCATCAATTCATTTTGATCAGCGTTTATACGCCCAAGACATTGCAGGCTCTAAGGCCCATGCGGCCATGTTAGCCAAGCAAGGCATTATCACAAAATCCGATGCTGCCGACATTCGCAAAGGTCTTGATCAAATTTTATCTGAGATCGAGGCGGGCAAATTCAAGTTCTCGGCAGCACTTGAGGACATTCATCTCAATGTAGAATCGCGCCTCAAAGAATTGATTGGTCAAGCGGCTGGTCGCTTGCACACCGCTAGATCACGCAATGATCAGGTGGCAACCGATATGCGACTTTATGTGCGTGATTGTGTGGACGCTTTAGATTTGGCTTTGCAAGATTTGCAACTGGCCTTAGCGGGAAAAGCTGAAGCCCATGCCGCAACTTTAATGCCGGGCTTCACGCATTTACAATCTGCACAACCCGTCACTTTCGGCCATCATATGTTGGCTTATGTGGAAATGATCAGGCGCGATCGTTCAAGGTTTGCCGATGCTAAAAAGCGTATGAATGAAAATCCACTAGGTGCTGCTGCCCTTGCAGGAACTTCCTATCCCATTGATCGGCACATGACCGCGAAGGATTTGGGTTTCAGCGCCCCATCACGCAATTCCATGGATG
>JAYUPT010000143.1:0-3597 GCA_043759965.1 Aestuariivirga sp.
TTCCAAACACCTGGGCCTACGGCTCTGATGTCTGCCACAGTCAGGATCAGCAAAAGTTTCAAACGCTCTGGGCTTTGCACAATGGCGGTGAAATCGAGAATGGTTTTGAAGTCATTCAAATCACGCATTTGCGAGGTTTCACTCATCAGCAAATGGTGGCGGATGAGCCAGGCCACGGTATCGGTTTCAGATGCATCAAGCCCCAGCCTTGGGCAAAGCTCCCGCGCAATACGTTCACCACCAATGCTGTGATCCTCATCACGGCCCTTGGCAATGTCGTGCAAAAATGTAGCGACATAAAGCACGCGGCGCGACGTGAGCGTTGGAAACAACGATACTGAAAGCGGATGATCGCCGGAAAGATTGCCGCGTTCCAAATCCGCAAGAATGCCCACACTGCGGATCAAATGTTCATCGACCGTATAGTGATGATACATATTGAACTGCATCATGGCGACAATTTTGCCGAAATCTGGAATGAAGCGGCCCAAAACGCCTGCCTCATTCATCATACGCAGCAATGTTTCAGGCGTGCTGCTGCCCGTGAGAATATCGAGAAACAGTTGATTGGCTTCCTTGCTGTTGCGCAAATTCTCATCAATCAAGCGCAGTGACTTGCGCAATTCCTTCAAAGCATCAGGGTGAATTTCTAAACTAGTGTCGCTCGCGAGCTTGAAAATGCGTAACATGTTCACAGGCTCAGTGGCAAACACATCATCTTGCGAAATTGAAACTCGTCCACTTTCTAGTTTAAATGCGGTGCTGCCTTTAAACACTGTAGATTTGCGCGGTAGAAATTTACCAATCATGCGAGATAGCGATGGCGCATCCTTGAATTGTTTGGCTTCCAAACTTGCACAAAAAATCCGCGTGAGATCACCCACATCTTTAGCGATCAAAAAATAATGCTTCATAAAGCGCTCAACATGTTTGAGGCCCTGATGCGATTTATAGCCAAAGCGTTCGGCCAGTTCTGATTGCCGATCAAAGCTCAATTTATCTTCACCGCGCTTGGCAATGAAATGGAGGTTGCAGCGCACCGCCCACAAAAAATCTTCGCATTTTTTAAACTTGGCCAACTCGCTGTGGGTGAAGGCCCCTTTCTCTGCCAGTTCTTCGGTTGAATTGGCGTTGAACAAAAATTTTGCAATCCAGAATAGCGTATGGAGATCACGAAGCCCGCCTTTGCCATCTTTCAAATCCGGCTCTACGGCATAACGGCTTTGACCAGATTTGGTGTAGCGCGTATCGCGTTCAGTCAATTTATCAGCAACGAATTTTTTGGCACTGCCTTGAACAATTTCGCTGCGAAAGCGCGCGTTCAATTCATCAAAAAGTTTTTCTTGGCCGCAAATATAGCGCGCTTCAAGAATGGACGTGAGGATTGTGTTGTCAGTTTTTGCAAGACGCAAACAATCATCGATATTGCGCGTGGCATGGCCAACTTTTTGCCGCGCATCCCACAAAGCATAAAGCAAAAACTCTACAATATGGCCAGCGCGCGGGTCAGATTTTCCAGGCATGAGAAACAACAGATCAATATCAGAACCCGGTGCCAAAGTGCCACGACCATACCCACCAACGGCCACCACAGAAAGGCCGGAAGGTTGGCCGCCGGGGAACACAACGGCACTGGCATAAGCATAAACGGCTCTAATGATGGCATCTTCGGTGTTTGAGAGGTGCTCGGCACATCTCGTGCCTTGGCCATCTTGTAGAAGTTGCGCTTCCGCAATGTCGCGCGATTCACTGAGGCAAGTTTTGATCAGCTCTGAAATTTGGGTGCGCAGTGGCAGCACAGCGCTGGCGGGCAGGGCTTGCAGGGCGGCAGCAAATTTAAGTTCAGGTGTCATGTTTCGTCCAACTTGCTGGCAAGCTGTTTGAGTTCATAAATAAGTGTAAGAGCTTCACGCGGAGAAAGTTCGTCGGGTGCAAGCACTGATAGTTTATCTCGCAAAACATCAGACTTTTTAAGGTGTGGCTTAGGCACAATTGAGAAAAGTGGCAGCTCGCTCACAAGGTTCTGCTTGTGCGGGCGCTCACGGCCTTCTTCCAGGCGTTTCAAAACTTCACTGGCTCTGGTGATAACCGCAGAAGGAATGCCAGCCAATTTTGCCGCTTGAATTCCGTAAGACCGTTCAGCCGAACCTGCCCCCACTTCATGCAGAAAAATAATATCGCCTTTCCACTCCTTCACCATCATCGTGGCACAGTGCAGATGTTTCAAAGTGGCAGTAAGCGCAGTCAACTCGTGATAATGCGTGGCAAACAAAGCGCGTGATGAATTAACATCGTGTAAATGCTCCAAGGTGGCCCATGCAATTGAAAGGCCATCATAAGTGGCAGTGCCTCGGCCAATCTCATCGAGAATCACCAATGACCGTGGCGTTGCTTGGTTGAGAATGGCCGCCGTCTCAATCATCTCCACCATAAAGGTTGAACGGCCACGGGCCAAATCATCGGCAGCTCCAACACGGCTATAGAGCCTGTCAACACAGCCAATATGAGCCTTGCTTGCCGGAACAAATGAGCCTGCTTGGGCCAAAATGGCAATCAAGGCATTCTGGCGCAGAAAGGTGGATTTACCCGCCATGTTTGGGCCGGTGAGCAACCACAGGCGCTTATGATCAGCGCTTAAATTGCAATCATTGGCGGCAAAGCTGCGGTCGCTTTGGCTACGCAAGGCTTCTTCCACAAGGGGGTGGCGACCTTGCGAAATATCAAAGGCGAGGGACTGATCAACGGTGGGCCGCACATAGCGGCGCTTCCGTGCCAGATAAGCAAAGCTGGCGTGAACATCAATTTCGGCAAGGGCTTGTGCTGCTGCTGAAAGTGCAGCCCGCACGTCACTGATGTTTTCAACAAAGCCTTTGAACAAATCTAATTCCAGCGCCACCACGCGCGATGCCGCGAGAGCAATTTTCTGCTCCAGCCCCGCAAGTTCGGTGGTTGTGAAGCGCGATGCACTGGCAATGGTTTGGCGGTGGATGAAGCGGGCTTCCGTGTCTGCTGCTTTGAGAAGTTCTGCTTGCTGCACGCTCACTTCGATAAAATAACCCAGCACATTATTATGTTTAACTTTAAGCGCGCGAACCCCACTGGCAGTGGCATAATGCGTTTGTAAAGCAGCAATCACCTGCTTGGTGTCATCGCGCAGTTTACGGTTTTCATCTAACTCATCGCGGTAACCACCAGCAATAAAGCCACCATCACGCGGCAGAAGTGGAAGCTCGTCACCCAAAGCTTTCGATAAAACTTCTGCAAGGGATTGAGGCGCTGAGGCAAGGGACTGAAGTAACTGCACCACTCTATTTGGCAAAGTTGTTAAACCTTGCGGAATAGTTAAAAGCCCTTGCAAAGATTTTATCGCAAACACTCCATCGCGGATGGCAGCCAAATCGCGTGGGCCGCCTCTGCCGCTGGTAAGTCTTGCTAAAGCACGCTCAAGATCGGGCATGGATTTTAACGCGACGCGCAAATCACCACAGAGCCGCTCCTCATTATAAAAATGCGAAACCGCATCAAGCCGCTCATTGATCCGATCTGGATCAGAAAGTGGGCGGGCAATAACATCAGCTAGCAACCGTGTGCCACCCG
>JAYUPT010000144.1:0-3588 GCA_043759965.1 Aestuariivirga sp.
CCCACCGCAACCACAGTTCCAGCAAGCTCATGCCCCGGCACATGCGGCAATTTAATATCCGCATCATGCCCCATCCAGCCATGCCAATCGCTGCGGCAAACTCCAGAAGCTTCAACCTTAACAACCACGCCTGCGGGCGAAGGTGTTGGATCCGGCACAGTTGCAAT
The DNA here is from genome assembly GCA_043759965.1 of Aestuariivirga sp. Classification (GTDB taxonomy): domain Bacteria; phylum Pseudomonadota; class Alphaproteobacteria; order Rhizobiales; family Aestuariivirgaceae; genus Aestuariivirga. The sequence continues at coordinate 168 of JAYUPT010000144.1, forward strand.
CACTGGCAGCTGTTGAAACTGTTCAAAGTAAACTGCGCGCAAAAGACTCTCCATTAGCTAAACGTAAAACGGCTGCGGCCAACATTGTCAGCCACAGCCGTTATTAGCAAATTCTAATCTGAATCACGCGGCTGCGTGCATCTGCTCCACATATTCCCAGTTCACCAAATTATCCACAAACGCTTCCAGATATTTTTGGCGGGCATTGCGATAATCGATGTAATAGCTGTGTTCCCACACATCGCAGCCCAGAATTGGCGATGCGCCGTGCATCAAGGGGTTTTCGCCATTTGGCGTTTTCATAATCGTAAGCTTGCCGCCTTTAACGGCAATCCAAGCCCAGCCAGAACCAAATTGCGTGAGGCCAGCTTGCACGAAATCAGCGCGCATTTTGTCGTAGCCACCAAGGTCCGCATCAACAGCTGCTTGCAATTTTGCCGGCAAGCTTTTGCCGCCACCATTTGGCTTCATCCAATTCCAGAAGTGATTGTGGTTATAATGTTGGCCCACATTGTTGATCAGGCCTTGGGCCTTATCAGCAAAAGCCACTTTGCAAATGTCTTCAACCGAAGCGGCAGCCAAAGGTGAATCCTTCAGCAAATTGTTGCCATTGGTCACATAAGCCATGTGGTGCTTGTCGTGGTGAAACTCCAAAGTTTCTTTCGACATATAAGGACCTAAAGCATCATAGGCATAAGGCAGTGCAGGAAGTTCGAGGGCCATCTTTTTTTCTCCAAGTGGGTTGAAGCCCTATGTAAGCGCTCGAATGCGAGAGTGCAACAAATCACACTCTCGCGCCCAATTGTTTTTACATGCCTCGAATAACGCCTTGGCAAATAATCATGATCACTAAGCAGGCAATCCAATAACCTGCATCAACCAATCGTGCATAACTGGATTTGCCACTAAAGGCGCCTCCTGAATAACCCAGAACAGTAAAAGCCACCGTCGCCAATATCACCGTATAAAGTGCATTAGAATTTGCGGTGACGCCCACAAACCAGCTCATCAGCAATAAGCCAATGCCTTGTGTTGTCATTGCTTCCATTGGCATTTTGTCTGCCGTGTTCATTTTCACGCCAGACCCTTCGGCCCATTTCACACCAAACAAAGTTGGCGAATACCAAAAATAGCCTAGCATAAATGATAGAATTGCCCCGGCTAACACAGCCAGCCAACTCACCCCATTGATAATTTCACCCATAATATTCTCCCTCTTTAAGTTCCAACGGTCGGAATTATAGCGCCGATTATTAAGCATACCAGCCGATTATATATTGCATCGCAACATCTATTGTGCAGTGCAGCATTTTATGCTATGGCCCTGCCATTATCAAAAAGGGGACTCTAATATGCAAACTCACAAAATTGAATCTGAAGAAATAATCCGCAGCCTAGCCCATGGCTTCTGGGAGGCTGAAGGCAAGCCAGATGACCGTGCTGAACTTCATTGGCAACGGGCTCTTGAAACTTTGAGCACTCCCACCTCAGGCGAAGCCGAAGCGCCAAAGGCCAAGAAAAAGCCAGCCAAAGCAACGAAGAAGAGCTAATTCACAATTCTAGCAGAGCCTGATCGCGGGCCCAGTCTCTAACTTAAGAAACTAGTGGTTTGACCCAAACGGAAGAGTCCGATTTGGGATTCCCGTCTGATTTCATTTGTGCGAATCTGCGTCATGCGCACAGGAATTTCCATCGCCGTTTCTGTTGCGGACCACCGACGGCTTGCAGCAATCGTCGCCGACCGGTCGAGCGGTGCGACTTGGTCAAAGGCGGCTTCGAGCCCAAATCGAACCCGCCATTGAACTGATGGATGCAGACGACTAAGCTTATCGGGCATACGCAGGAAGGTAGCCAGAAAATGCATCAGACCGAAGAGGTTGTCCGACAGTTTCACGAATCGTGGGACATGCGCGACCCCGATCGAGGCGCAGCCGTAATTGCCGAAGGCTGTGATTTCGAGGATATCGCCCGCGGCGAGAAACTTGCGGGGAAAGATGCCTACAAGGCCGATTATTACCGCTGGCGTGAAGCCTTCCCAGACGGGCTCTGCAAAGTCGAGAATGTGATCGTTAGCCAATGTGGAGAGTGGGCAACTGTCGAGTTCCGCAATACGGGCACACATACCGGAGTCCTTCGTTCAAGCCTTGGAGATTTCTTGCCGACCGGCAAACGAGCCGAAGTCCGTTATTGCTCTGTGATGCGAGTCCAAGACGGGCTGGTGGTTGAGGGCCGCGACTACTACGATAGCGCCACCATCGCCCGGCAATTAGGGCTCGTCGACTGAGGCGTCATAAAGTCTTAGCGACAACTTATAGCCCAGATTAGGTCCATTGGGTCTGCGGTCTAGATGTCGGCTTTGTCCGCATTGCGGTCATCCGAAGATTACTCGGGTGGGGTTCGAAGCGTCAGAGTCAGACCACAAGCTATGCAGTATTGGCAAACCCATAACCGCAAAAGCAAACGCCGCAATTGTTAGTGCCGCGCAACCAACCGCAACACTCAAAACAAATAATCTGCTTCCGCTCAATGCGGCCATCGGAACCATCTGAGTAGCGTGCAGCCCTATAAAATGCGCCACGCGCAAATCGCCGCCCGTGGTTGACCAGTGGAAAAACGCTAGTCCACTTGCATCAGTTTGATCGCCGCCAATCCAGTGGCTGGTGTGGCTTGAAAGATAAGCCCCGGCAATTGTGCCAAGCACTGCGCCCAACATTAACCCAAGCCCGGCAGCCTCTTTCATCAAGCCATCGGCCCGCTCACGCCAAACCCGCCAGCCAATAAAAACACTGGTAGCAGTGAGTGAAACAGCACCCAACCCCATTAAACCATACATAATGTTGGCGAATGTTGTTTCAATGTTGAAATGCGAAGCCTCACCGCGCGAGGCCCTAAAAATCATATAAGCCATTTCAAACCAAGCCGCCCCCACCAAAATGGCAGATGCGATTTTAACGCCGCGGGTTTTGTAATTTAGAAGTGAAATTGCCCAAGCCACAGTGAGTGTATGCACGATAAGTGAAAGGAAAAATTTGGCCGGCTTCTCCCAAACGCTAACGCCATAAATTAAACGATCATCCACCAGTGGCAGTGCCAAACAAATGACCATGCCCACTGCCATCGCCGCCGCCGACCACCACAGCAGGGGTGAGCCGCGCTTGGCTGATTTTAGAAAATTCGTGACTGCAAATTCCTGTTTCATGCTGCGGCACTAACTTTACGAAAGGCCAGCCGCGTGAGTTGAAAGCCCAAATATCCAATGGGTCCAAACATGAAGGTGAGTGGCAACAGCACAACCAAACTCAACCGAGGTAAATTTTCTTTCATAATTCTTTTGGAAATATGCGCCCCAACGAAAAGATCAAATGCTAAATAGTGGATCCACCCGGCAAGTGCTGCCCATGGTGATGTGAACAGCTTTTGC
>JAYUPT010000145.1:0-3587 GCA_043759965.1 Aestuariivirga sp.
CTGGCGGTGGCCCCGGCAACTCCACCACATTCTTGTCTATTGATTTGGTTAAAACTGCGATTGGCCAATTTGATTTGGGGCCAGCCGCTGCCATGTCGCTCATCTATTTCTTGATCATTCTTTCAGTGTCGTGGCTCTTCTACACATTGATGATGAAGAACGAGGAAAATTAACATGAAATCGCGCAGCCGCTTTGTGCCACTTTTTTACATCATCTTTTTAATGTTGCCAATTTATTGGTTGCTCAACATGAGTTTTAAAACCACCAATGAAATTTTGGGCGGCTTCTCGCTATATCCGCATCAATTCACATTGGATAGCTACAGAAAAATCCTCACTGATCCCACTTGGTATAATGGTTATATTAACTCTCTCACCTATGTGTTGATCAACACAGTGATCAGCGTTTCCGTGGCACTGCCTGCTGCTTATGCTTTTTCGCGCTATAGGTTCTTGGGCGATAAGCATTTGTTCTTTTGGCTGTTGTCAAACCGTATGGCGCCTCCGGCAGTGTTTGTGTTGCCCTTCTTCCAGCTTTATTCAGCCGTTGGTTTGTTTGACACGCCGTGGGCCGTTGCTCTTTCACACACGCTGTTCAATGTTCCATTGGCCGTGTGGATTCTCGAAGGCTTTATGGGCGGCGTGCCCAAAGCTTTGGATGAAACTGCTTTTGTTGATGGTTATTCATTCCCGCGTTTCTTCTTCCGCATTTTTGTCCCCACCATTGCCGCTGGCATTGGTGTGGCGTGTTTCTTCTGTTTCATGTTCTCTTGGGTAGAATTATTGCTGGCTAAAAACCTCACATCTGTGGCCGCCAAGCCCATTTCCGCCATAATGACCAAAACTGCCAGCAGCGCTGGTTATGAACTGGGTTTGCTGGCAGCCGCGGGCTCGCTCACGCTGATCCCCGGTGCCATCGTCATTTATTTCGTTCGCAACTATATCGCCAAAGGCTTTGCCTTGGGCCGCGTGTAAGGAGGAAACATGTTTGACCTTTCATGGATGGCTTGGACCTGGCCCACCGCCGTTTTCTTTATAGCAATTTTTTCGTCCATCGCGGCCATGGGCTTCTGGGAATATAAAGTGCCTGGCGGTTCCCCCCGCCATGGCGTCTTCAGGCTTGATACCACAAGGGGAGATCGCCTCTTTATCAGCATTTTAGGCAGTTGTTTCCTCATGTTGCTCTGGGTTGGCTGGGTCAGCACAATAATCTGGGGTGGCTTAGCTGTCTGCGTGTTGTGGGCGGTGTTCGTTTTTCGCTACGTTTAATATGTTACATATTGACAACTAAAACTGCAAAAGTACAAGAACTCACGAGCGGGCCATGTTCTCCCCGGTTCTCAAGACCGAAGCCCGCTCGTTTTTATTTTTGCATTTTAAAATGTAACGTTTTTTGATAGTGCCAATGAGCGGCCCTAAAAATCCTCAGAAAAACCTTCGTCCGTTTTATGCAAACCACAGCGCTGAACACTTGAAAGAAGCTTTGCGCCGGATGCATCTGGTTCGCAAATTTGAAGAGACCGCCGAAGATTCTTATGTGCGCGGTCTCACCCATGGCACCATGCATCTATCTATTGGACAAGAAGCATCAGTCATATCAAAATCACTCTCGCAAATTTCACTTGAAATGAAAGATTTGGCCGCTCGTGCGCAGGCGCGAAAATTGCAATTAGCAGAGTATCAAGGCGGCACCACTACAATCTCTAATCTCGGAATGTATGGCGTTGAGCAAATCACCGCCATCATCAATCCACCCCAGCAACCATATTGGCGATTGGTGCAAGTATCGAACAATTTGTGCCAATTAAAAAACTTCCTGTTGCAAAAACACTAATGAAATGTACACTCTCTTGCGATCATAGCGCGGTGGATGGGGCAGTGGGTGCAGAATTGTTGCAGGTCTTTCGTAGCTTTATTAAAGAACCAGCTTTGATGTTAGTGTAATGAACGAACTCGAAAATCTTCGTAACTTTTCAGCCCGCATTGGTGCCAATCCTCTGCTGGTGCAGGCTGCAGGCGGCAACACATCACTCAAACAAGATGGCGTAATGTGGATAAAAGCCTCCGGCACTTGGCTGAAGGATGCAGCACTTAAAGAAATCTTCGTTCCACTCGATTACGATAGGTTAAAAGATGCTCTTGCCTCTGACGATCCGGACTGTGAATCGTGCACAAAATTTGTTTGCAGGGATATAAACTCGTCAGAACTTCGTCCCTCCATTGAAACCTCCGTACACGGATTAATGCCGCAAGCTGTGGTGTTGCATGTGCATTGCGTAAACACAATTGCCTGGGCAATCCATGAAAATGCCGAAGCGCTTTTGTCGGAAAAATTGAGCAGCGAAAACTGGGTCTTCATTCCCTATGCTAGGCCCGGCCTAAATCTCTCAAGAGCAATCCGTGAACGCTTAAAGCCGGGATGCAATGTCTTGGTTCTCGGAAATCATGGTTTGGTTGTCGCCGCTGATACAGTTCTCGGTGCAGAATTTCTGCTTCGTAAAATACTCAAAAAATTGGAGCTGCCGGCAAGACCGATGGTTCTGCCAGATTTTGCGGCGCTCAAACTGATTGCTAAGGGCACAAATTATGTACCCGCAACTGACAATGCCACACATGCCTTAGCTTTTGACGCGGTGGCTGTTGATGTGGGTTCAGAAAATGTGTTTTACCCCGATCACGTGGTGTTTTTAGGAACAAAGATCCCACGAGATTTTTCAAGCAATGCGCCTGCCATTCTCCTGCGCAGAATTGGCATGTTGGTGCATAAAGATGCGAAAGCATCAGTTGAACCCATGTTGCGCTGCCTCGCAGATGTGTTCCTTCGGGTTGAGCCAACAGCGAAACTCAAGGCATTAACACCAGATCAAATTGATCAGCTTTTGAGTTGGGATGCCGAAAAATATCGGCAAACACTTTCGTCATCCTGAAGCGGTGCAAAACGGCCCCCAAAGATGCACGCAATAGGTACAATGATTTGGTTGTTGCAATTGAAAAATTATTCTAGATAGCCCAAATCATGACCAATCCCATACTCGCAGAAGTCACCAGAGGCTCAATTGTTGAAAGCCGTCACCGTGGCGCTTATGCAGTTTGCGACGAGGCGGGCAAAATTTCGCTCAGCGCCGGTGATACAGAAACTCCCGTATTCCCACGCTCAGCAGTGAAAGCATTTCAGTGCCTTCCGGTGATAGAATCAGGTGCTGCCGATACTTTTGGCTTTAACGATGAAGAAATAGCGCTGTGCTGTGCCTCTCATACTGGCGAAGCTGACCATGTGCGCGTGGCCCGCTCCATGTTGCACAAAGCTGGCATCGCTGAAACTTGTTATGAATGCGGTGCCCATTGGCCCACGCACCGCCAAGCAACTTATGAACTGGTGCGTGCCGGAGAAGGCCCCAAGGACGTTCATAACAGTTGCTCCGGCAAACACGCAGGCATGTTGGCCTTGGCCAAGCATTTAGGTGTCGACTCACACAATTACATAAAGCCAGATCATCCGGTGCAGCTGGCTATGGCGGCAACCATAAGCCGCCTCTGCGATGTGGATATGGCATCTACTCCCATCGGCGTGGATGGCTGCTCGGTGC
>JAYUPT010000146.1:0-3578 GCA_043759965.1 Aestuariivirga sp.
GAATAAAGCCGCAAGCCCTTGTTCATGGCATCATAGATGCCTTTGTCCTTGCCGCTGTGCAATGTGATCAAGGGTGAATTGAATGAACGCACAATTTCCAAAGTGCCATCGGTGGAAACGCCATCAACGATCACCAATTCTTTATTGGTGTAATCTTGCGCCAGAAAAGATTCAATGGTGCTGCGAATGGTTTTCGCCGCATTCCAACACACGCAAATGGCAGAAATCTTCATGGGTAAAAGCAATAAAACTCAAGCCTTACCTAATCGTTAAAACTTTAGGCAGCTGCGCGCCCGCCAGCCGTTTTGCTCCACGCCACGCAGCAAGCTTTGGCCAATTCGCGCACGCGGCCAATATAAGCGGCTCGCTCAGTCACAGAAATAACCCCGCGCGCATCGAGCAAATTGAAAGCGTGGGAAGCTTTGATGCATTGATCATAAGCGGGCAAGGCCAGCTCATGTTTGTCGTCACGCTCACCAGCAGTAAGAAGCGCATTGCACTCTTTTTCTGCATCCATAAAATGTTGGTGCAAAATTGCCGTGTCTGCATGTTCAAAATTAAACCGCGAATATTCTTGCTCAGCCTGCAGGAACACGTCGCCGTAAGTAATTTTGCGGTCGCCTTCGAGTCCGTTGAAATTCAAATCATAAACATTGTCCACACCCTGCACATACATGGCAAGGCGCTCTAAACCGTAAGTGAGTTCGCCTGACACAGGCGAACAATCCATCCCGCCCACTTGCTGAAAATATGTGAATTGCGAAACTTCCATGCCGTCACACCACACTTCCCAGCCAAGACCCCAAGCGCCAAGCGTGGGGCTTTCCCAATCATCTTCAGCAAAGCGAATGTCATGCAGCGATGAGTCAATGCCGATGGCTTTGAGGGAGCCTAAATACAGCGCCTGCAAATCTGGTGGTGAAGGCTTCATAATCACTTGATATTGGTAATAGTGCTGAAGCCGATTGGGGTTCTCGCCATAGCGCCCATCCTTGGGGCGGCGTGATGGCTGCACATAAGCCGCAGACCAATGCTTCGGCCCGACTGAACGCAATGTGGTAGCCGGGTGAAACGTGCCAGCCCCCACTTCCATGTCATAAGGCTGCAAAATAACACAGCCCTGTGCCGCCCAATAATTATGGAGGGTCAGGATCAGGTCTTGAAATGATTTGGTGGGATTGAGGCTCATGGATGATCAATTAGTCAGGTCGGATGTTTTGGTCAAGAAAAAGCCCAGGATGAGGGCTCTTACTTTAAACCCGTAGAACCACATGCGCCCGTATCGTAGATCCGCTTTCGGCTTAGCCGTTGATCTATTTTCACGCTTCTGGAACGTAAGCACCCGTCACTGGATCAAGCTTCAAGCGTTTCATCGGAACTTCGCTATGTGGTTCTTGCACCTTCGCCTTGGCCTGTTGCACTTCAACAGTCTTCATGGCGCGCTTCAAGGTTTTGATGGCGATATAACCCACCACCATCATTGCCACCGTCCGGAAAAATCCCATCTGTCTAATCCTCATTTGCTCCAGACTATCACAGTCCGAAACGTGACCACAATGCCCGTGTTTCAAGGGCGTTAATGGCAGCTTCCGGCAGATCTATGGCGGAACCGAAGCCAAAGCGTTTGAGGCCCCAGCCCTTAGGTGCTGAAATTTCAGCAATTTCAACCTTGTCGCCAAATTTGCGGCGCAAAACGTCATGCATGTGGCCAAGGCCATCCACCAAGCCCAAATCCACCCCGCGCTTGCCTGTCCAAAAAGCACCTGTGAAAAGCTCAGCCTCGTCAGCCTTCAATTTGCCAGCCCTACGGCTTCGCACATAGGCTTTAAAGCCTTCATGCACATCCTCTTGCAGTTCTAACAAACGCGCCACATCTTCCTTTTTCTCTTCTTTGAACGGATCCAAGATGTTCTTAGACGAACCAGCGGTATAAACCCGTCGCTCCACGCCCAATTTTTTAATTGCATCAACAAAACCAAAGCCAGATGCAATCACGCCAATGGAGCCCACAATTGAGCTTTCATCGGCATAAATTTCATCAGCGGCACAAGCCAGCCAATAGCCGCCAGAGGCCGCCACATCTTCACAAAAGGCATAGACTGGAACTTTGTGCTCAGCACTGAGAGCGCGAATGCGCGCCGCAATCAATGAGGATTGCACCGGTGAACCACCCGGGCAATTGATCGCCAGTGCCACGCCAGATACGCCTTTGCGAAAGGCGCGTTTTAAAAGGGGCTCTAAATCTTTAGCATTCAGCCCAGCGCGAAAGCCCCCAGCCGAAATCGCACCTTGCAGTCTCACGACATTGATTGTGGATTGTTTTGTGCGTCATCGAGCTGGCACCAGCCTTAAAATAGTTTTGATCATGGCCAACATGTAGGGTTCTGCGCTAAGAATATCAACCATGCAAACCACACATCTGCCAGACAGCCGCTATGCTTGGATCAGGCTTGCGGCCTCCATTGCACTTTCCACCATTGGTGGCATTGGCTTGTGGGCGGGCGTTGTGGTGTTGCCTTTCATTCAAACTGACTTCGGAATTGATCGGGCCGGGGCCTCCCTGCCTTACACCACGACCATGATCGGCTTTGCCTTGGGCGGTGTGCTGATGGGCAAGCTTGCCGATAAGTTTGGCATTATGGTGCCAATGATGATTGGCTCGGTGATGTTAGGTGTGGGCTTCATTGCCGCAGCACTCGCTCCAAATTATTGGTCTTATGTTGCAGCCTCATCGCTTCTCATTGGGTTATTTGGTTGCGCAACAACTTTCGGCCCCTTGGTGGCCGATGTTTCTTTGTGGTTCCAAAAGCGCCGTGGCATTGCCGTGGCCATTGTTGCTTCTGGAAATTACTTAGCTGGAACCATTTGGCCGCCCATTCTCACCAGATCGATCCAAACTTATGGCTGGCGCACCTCATTCATTTTCATCGGCATCACCTGCGTGGTGCTTATGGTGCCGCTCTCGCTCATGCTGCGCCAACGCTCCCCCACGGTTGATCGCATCAGCCCAGCGACCAGCACAAAGACCACTGATGGAACAACTTTCACGCAAGGGCTTTTAATGCTGGCTGGTCTTGCCTGTTGCGTGGCCATGGCCATGCCGCAAGTTCACATTATCGCTTATTGTGGTGATTTGGGTTATGGCCCAGCGGCAGGCGCGCAAATGCTCTCCCTCATGTTGGGTTGTGGTGTGGTCAGTCGTTTGGCCTCAGGTTTCCTTGCCGATAAAATAGGTGGCATTGGCACATTGATTATCGGCTCAACGCTACAATGTTTGGCTCTGCTTTTTTACATTCCATTTGATGGCCTCGCATCGCTTTATCTGGTCACAGCCCTTTTCGGCCTAGCCCAAGGCGGCATCGTGCCCAGCTATGCCTTGATCGTGCGTGATCATTTTCCGGCCAAGGAAGCTGGCACCCGCATCAGTTTGGTTTTAACCATGACAGTTCTGGGCATGGCCTTGGGTGGCTGGCTTTCTGGCGTGATCTTTGATTATACAGGTTCATATAAAATGGCCTTCCTGCATGGCATCGCGTGGAACTTGGTCAATATGGCTGTTGCCTTCTGGTTCCTCATTG
>JAYUPT010000147.1:0-9347 GCA_043759965.1 Aestuariivirga sp.
AGCACCTCCACCACGGTTTGACCAAAGCCACGATACTCAATGGCATCATAGAGACGGCCCAATACGCGGGCTGTGTCTTTCATCGTTTCTTTGATGCCAATCTGAGTGCCACTTGGACCAAGATAAGTGACATGCGCTCCTTGATCGTAAGCAGCCACTTCAAAGCCAACTCGGGTTCTGGTCGATGGTTTTTCAAAAATAAGGGCGATGGTTTTGCCCTTCAGCTTTTTTTTTTCGGTGCCCTGTTTCTTTGCATTTTTCAAATCTGCCGAGAGTTTCAAAAGTGATTTGATCTCACTACGGGTGAAATCACGGAGGGTGAGAAAATTTCGATTTCTGAGTTTGACGGACATTTTAGTTCCTCTCTCATTATGCATCACGCGCGATGGGGCAAGTTAAGCAATGGCTGCCACCGCGACCGCGACCAAGCTCAGATCCACGAATGGTGATCACTTCAATGCCAGCTTTGCGCAGCAAGGTGTTGGTATAAACATTACGGTCGTAACCAATCACCACACCGGGTTCGAGACATATAAGATTATTGCCGTCATCCCATTGTTCGCGTTCCTGCTCAGCAGAGTCCCCGCCTGTTGCAATGATGCGCAGGGACTTGACGCCAAGACATTCGGCTACAATTTCAAACAAGTGTTTGCTCTCTGTCTTAACGTCAACAGAATTTTCTTTGTCGCCGGGGCGCAAACTGAAGCAGCGAATTTGGTCAGTAACTTCTACAAAACTGGTCGCTGTGCTGCGGTCACATAAAGTGAACACCGTATCGAGATGCATTGAAGCGCGCGACTTTGGCATCTGACAAGCCACCACGCGCGTTGCAGCACCTGAGGCAAAAAGCGCCCGTGCCAATTGCCCAACAGCTTGTGGTGTTGAGCGCTCGCCCATGCCCACAAAAACAGCGCCATGGCCAATCGGCATAATGTCACCGCCTTCAAGAGTGGAAGGACCAAAATCAACTTCAGGATCGCCCCACCAGACTTTAAAATCGCTTTCCTTGAACCTTGGATGAAATTTATAAACTGCGGCAGTCAGTAGCGTTTCTTGCCGCCGTGCCTCCCAATGCATGGGATTGAGTGTTACACCGCCATAAATCCAGGCGCTTGTATCACGCGTGAAAATGAGGTTAGGCAGTGGGGGCGAGATAAAGCCTTCCGCACCTAGATAAAGACCAAACATACCTTGCGTTTTGAAGGGTACATCACCCACTGTGATGCCACCGACAAGGAATTCCGCGAGTTGATCTGATGGTAAACCCTTCAACCAGCTCCGCAACTCATCTGCCATGCCAATGCCAATTTGGTTCTCTGTAAACTTATGCTTAAAAATCCAATTGAACGCTATATCGGTTTTGAGAATGTCACTGAGCAGCTCGTGCATTTCCAAAACTTCAATACCGCGATCTTGCATCTTCACCACAAAATCATGGTGATCCGCCTTGGCCGCCTGCACCCAGAACACATCATCAAACAGCAGTTCATCACAGTTCGAGGGGGTTAGTCTCTGGTGCGCCAACCCCGGCCTGCAGGTGAGCACTATACGAAGTTTTCCAACTTCGGAGTGAACGCCAAGAGGAATTTTTTCAGTTGTCATAATGCACTGAGAGCTCCGGTCCACATCAGGTAACCAGCGATAGCCGCCGAGATTGCTAAACCGGCAGCGATCAATCCTTCGACTGCCGTGAACGCTTTTTCACCACGCGCATTGCGAGCCCACCAATAAATCAGGATGCCGGGAGCATATAGTAAGGCACACATAAGAAGATATTGTGCGCCTGCCGCATAGATCAGCCAGATTCCGAAAATAGTAGCTACAAAGCCTACTAACATATCTTTGTTCCGGCCTTCGTTAGCACTGTAACTTTCACCAGTCATTGCGAGTTTGAACGCATAAGCGCCAGACAGAACATACGGCACCAGAATGGCGGTGGAGGCGATGTAAAACAGCGAAAGATAAGTTGAATTATAATAGTAAGTGATGATCAGAAAAACCTGAACAGCAATGTTAGTGATCCATAATGAACCAGAGGGCGAGCCCTTATGATTTTCTGCGGCAAACAGCTTCGGCATCATGCCTTCCTTGGCCGCACGATATGGAATTTCTGCGGCAAATAATGTCCAGCTGAGAAACGCGCCGGTCACCGATATAACAATACCAATACGCACCAGCATCGAACCCCACGGGCCGACTGCTTTTTCAAGCACATTGGCCATCGAAGCCGCACCGGGGAGTGCTGCGAGCTCTGGCTGCGTCATCACGCCAAAAGAGAGGAGTGATACCAACAGATAAATCACCAGCGCAGCGACAAATCCAATAATCGTAGCCGTGCCAATGTCTGAACGTTTCTCAGCGCGAGCTGAAACTACACTGGCCCCTTCAATGCCAATGAACACCCAGAGTGTCACCAACATGGTGCTTTTGACTTGCGCCATCACACCGCCAAGTGTTGGCGTTGCAGCACCCCAAAAATCCAAATTAAAAGTGGGAAGGCGAAACGCCACTATTATGGCGACAATAAAAATCAAGATCGGTGCCAATTTGGCAATAGTAGTAACAATATTGATGATTGCCGCCTGCCGGACACCCATAAGAATTGTGAAATGCACCGCCCATAGAAGCAGCGATGCACCCACAATGGCCTGCCATGTATTGCCTTCGGCACCAAAGATCGGGAAAAAATAACTCAGCGCACCAAAAATGAGAACAACGTAAGAGACATTGCCAACCCACGCACTTAGCCAATAACCCCATGCGCTATTGAAGCCCACGAAATCGCCAAATCCTGCGCGCGCATAAGAATAGGGCCCCGCATCTAATTTGGGTTTTCGTGTCGAGAGACTTTGATAAACAAATGCCAGCGCCAACATGCCAACGCCGGTGATCAACCATCCAATGATCACCGCACCAGGGGAAGCACCCTTGGCCATGTTTTGCGGCAAGCTGGAAACACCGCCACCTATCATAGAGCCTATGACAAGAGCTACGAGCGAGGTCAAACCGAGTTTTCCGTTACCCTTCTCGAGAGTATTTGCAACACTCATGTTTTCCACCCCTTCAGTTGACTTGTGGACGACATCATCGGCCACCATCACAACGGCACAGGCGTTTTAAAGTTCCACCAAGGCTTTTGAACCAATGGAACCAAATATTCTGCACTACGTTCATCGCTCGGAGTCTAGCAATGATCAAAAGACGAGAAATAATTCTGGCTGGAACGGCAGTGGTATTGGCTGGCGCAGGACTTGGCTATAGGCAAGAACGATCAAATTCCATGTCTGAATATGGTGCAGAAGTTGCGAGCATTCGTTCAGCGCTGAAACGAACCCCTGAGCTGCCAGAGTTCATTCGATTTGCTTGCCTCGCGGCCAACAGTCACAACACGCAACCTTGGCAGTTCAAAATCAGCGATCTCAGGATTGAAATTCTGCCGGACCTTACGCGGCGAATTGCCGTTGTCGATCCAGATAATCACCATCTCTTTGCCAGTCTCGGCTGTGCTGTAACTAATCTTGCTTTAGCTGCTGGAGCGAGCGGGAAAACTGGTGAAATTAGTTTCGATGGCGCAAATGATGGCTCGGTTGTTTTCACGTTTGGTAGCAATATGATTGATCAACCATATTTGTTTGATGCAATCACGAAACGGCAATCCACACGCACGGAATATGATGGCAGGCCAGTGAGTGCGGCTGATGTACAACAGCTGAAAAGCGCCTCGGAGATTTCTGGTGTTGATGTTAGAATCATAACCGACCGACCGCAGATCGATAGGGTTCGAGATTTGGTTATTTCTGGCAACAGTTTGCAAATGGCCGATCCCGCATTTGTCAAAGAACTCAAAGCTTGGATCAGATTTAATCCGCGCAATGACAACAGGGGATGGCCTGTTCAGCGCTACAAGTGGCAATCCGGCACTTCCCGATTGGCTGGGGCAGCTGGCTTTCGAGTGGTTTTTTACGCCCAAAACAGAGAATAATAAATATGCCCGCCAAATCGACTCATCATCGGGAATTGCAGTTTTTGTGTCTGAAAAAGACGATCCCGAACATTGGGTATTAGCAGGAAGGGCCTGCCAGCTATTTGCGCTAAAGGCCACCGCTTTAGGCATGAAGCTGGCGTTCATCAATCAACCCGTGGAAGTTCCAAGCTTGCGCCCGGAGCTTGCAAATCTTGTTGGCCTGCCCGGTCTTCGCCCCGATATTATGATGCGCTTTGGTTACGGTACTACACTTCCTTATTCTGCACGCCGACCCATTGCTAGCATCATTGTGTAAAACAAAACACAATTCGGCGTTTTCAATTTCACCGGTGTGCCTCAAATTGTACTTCCGGAAATTGCGAGGCAGGACCATCAAGAAAATTTGACGTTGGACCCACGAGGTATTTATCAAAAAATGCTACTGAATAAGCGTTGATAATATTATACGCGTGTTTACCGTTTATTGGCCCAGTAATCCCGAACCAAGAAAGCAGCGGAGAAAAAGAGGGCACATCGGTCAAATTGGCGTGAAACATTCCAGCGACTTGAATGAAATATCCATCGCCCGTCACTCCATAATATACCGCGCGCATTGTGGTTTGGTGTTGATCAATATCAAACTGAGTCCAACCTTCAGTTCGCATAGTCTGCGCATCGCGGGTGATCCACATGCTAGGTTGCAAGAGGCCTTCACGCACCACAGGAGCCGTCATTGGCGCATCCATCACCATGCAGGCGCGCAAGCGGCGATCAACACGACAGGCTTCGCCTACGATAATACCCCCGAGTGATACTCCAAAAATCCCAACACGCTTTAGATCAAGTCGCCCGTTTAAAATTTCATTTGGATCAATTTTATTCAGCTCACTGAGCTGATCCAATGTAAAAACTACATCTTGGGCAAAATATGGGATGATGCCATCTTTGAATGCAGTTCCCTTGAGGACCGGTGCTGCTTGCCCCGGTGTGATGCTCTGTTGTATCAGCGGATTCATTTGATCTTTGGAAAGCCCCGTAATCTGCCTTCCATCAGGGAAGCCCACTGACGCTGCCACAAAAGGCTGATCAATCGTAACTACAATGTAACCATGAGATACCAGCTCTTCAACTTGAAAATTATTCATTTGACGAAAGCCGGTTATGCCTTCCAAAAATATCAGAACTGGAAACTGCGACTTATCTTCTGCTACTTTCGCCGAGAGTTGGGCATTGGTTTTGACATATTTAAGATGACCAAGCAGGAATGATGGCCAGTTGTGTAATTTGCCTTGTGCCGCCGAAACCGCAGTGGCATCTGGCATATATGAGGCTTGCTGCAATGTTGCGTCGTGTTGCGCTGGATAGTAGATTTGCACCATCAACTCGCGGTGGGTTTTGGCTTCAGCATTGAAAACTTCCATCCGCGATGCATCAACCCAATTGTAAATCACTGTGCCTATCTCATAGGGACCCGATGGTTTTTCAAAACGAAACACCGGGAGTGTCATCAATAATATTACTGAGACAGCCAATGCCAGCCCACCCAATATGGTGGTAAATTTTCGAGACCGCCAAATTGGAAAGAACAGACCTATCATTAGGTAGGCTGGTACCATTTGCCAGCGTGTGCCCTCGATGAGGACCTGCGCGGCAGCAACGAACACGGCAATTAAAGGTATAAAGCGGAACCCAGAAACACCTGAAGATGACGACGAGAACATCAGGATTAAGATCGATAGATCGGTGAGCAAAAGCAGAATTTCAAAAGATCTCATTAGGTTGGCACTGTCCACTGAAGAGCGGGTGAATATATTGATTGCTGCAATTCTGTGTGCCTAAACGGTGTGGACAGGATTTGGTTCCACTTTACCGTTGGGTCATGCTCAGAGTAAAGGAACCAAAAGTTATCTGTGGCATTGATACAGCTTATCGAACAGAGGCCGCAGAACACTCAGTGAAAACGTCGTCTTTAAATTTTTTTTTACTGGTATTCGTGCTGTCGGTCCCTTTCTACATATTGGGTGCAACTGGTGCCCAGTTTCCCGGTATGACGTTCCTGCCAGCCAGCGCGTTGATGGGATTTGTTCCGATCGTAACAGCGCTGATTCTCATTTATCGGCAGGATGGTGACAAAAGTGCCATAGCATTACTGAAATCCTCTGTTGCTTACGGACGAAACCTCAGTGCAGCTTGGATATTGACAGTAGTTCTGTTTATGCCAATTGTCAGCCTTTTTGAGTTTGCTATTTTGCGTTTAATGGGCAGCGCGATGCCAATACCGCAAATCGAATTCGGTCGGAGTCTGTTTTACTTTGCCGCCTTTTTTATTGGTGCCATCGGCGAAGAACTGGGTTGGCAGGGGTATGCCTACCCTCGTCTCAGAAAAAATATTTCCATTTTTAGTTCGGCACTCATCCTGGGCATCATTTGGGCGCTTTGGCATCTCATTCCCTTTGTTCAAATGGGCCGCAGCACCGATTGGATTATTTGGCACATGTTAAGCACAGTGGCTCTCAGGTTCATCATCGTCTGGCTTTTTGAGAGCACCGGTAAGAGCATTCTCATCGCCGTCCTTTTCCACGCCATGATCAATCTCACCTGGGCGCTGTTTCCAGTTGCGGGATCATTTTACGATCCGTTCGTGACGTTTTTAATCTTAGCATTTCCCGTCAGTGCAATCATTGCATGGTGGCGACTAAAACTGAACTTTGGAGATAAAACGTCCTGAAAATGAGAAAAATAGCTCAAATAATATTTGCCGCAATTGCAATGCTTCTCGGTGCGTTTTGGTTCTTGCAAGGAGTGGGGATACTCAATGTGTGCCCCATCCTGTGCTTTGCTAACTGTGCCTGCATTGTAGGTGGATCTCTGGTTTGGGGAACGGTTGGTGGGGTAGTTTTCATTATCGGCATAATCATAATTTTTATCCCGCCGAAGCGAAATTAAATGCCAAATTCAAATGCAGTGCCGTAGGGCTACAAATCAATCACATTGGGTGATTTTTCAATGGAACCTTTTTGTTGGTTGTGCGTTCTTTGTCACTGACTTCAGGGTGAATGCGCCCAGATGCTTGGTTTGGCGGTTAATCACCACGGCAGAGGGGATTTGATGGCAACGATACTTATTGTTGATGATGAGGTTTTTATCCGCTCATTGGCCGAGCTAATAGTTCAAGAACTTGGCCATATAACGATGATGGCAAGTGACACAGCTGAAGCACTTCAACACTTGGAAACTTCAATAACAGTTGATGCCCTGTTCACAGATATTAGATTTAAGGCCAACAAGCATGGTGGATTTGAACTGGCGCAATTGGCCGTCAGGCTGCGACCAAACTTGCGCGTGCTTTATACGACAGGCAGTACCGTGTCCGATGACATGAGAGCCATGTTTGTGGACGGCGCACATTTCATGCAAAAGCCATACACGCCAATTCAACTCCAAAACTCTTTGGAAAAGCTGCTCGCAGCATCGCAATGAATTCAACCCACTCATTCGCTGACCTTATTGCAGATGGCACCGATAAAGCGGGCGCTTTGCAGAATGCCATTTTCAACAGCGCCAACTTCTCCAGCATCGCCACGGATGCAAATGGTGTGATTCAAATTTTTAACGTTGGTGCTGAACGAATGCTCGGCTACCAAGCCGCAGAAGTGATGAACAAGATTACGCCAGCTGATATTTCTGATCCGCAGGAGCTAATTGCGCGTGCAAAAACATTAAGCGTTGAGCTTGCCACTCTCATCACCCCTGGCTTTGAAGCTCTCGTCTTCAAAGCATCGCGCGGCATTGAAGACATTTATGAACTCACCTACATTCGCAAAGATGGCAGCCGTTTTCCTGCCGTTGTATCTGTAACTGCATTGCGAGACGCTCAAGATAGAATAATCGGCTATCTGCTCATTGGCACCGATAATACAGCCCGCAAGGAAGCAGAAGATGCACTGCTTAAGGCCGGAGCCTTGCAAAGTGCCATCTTCAATAGCGCCAACTTCTCCAGCATCGCCACGGATGCAAAAGGTGTGATTCAAATTTTCAATGTTGGTGCCGAACGTATGCTCGGTTACCAAGCCTTGGAAGTGATGAACAAGATTACGCCTGCCGATATTTCTGATCCGCAGGAACTGATCGCGCGCGCCAATAGCTTGAGCATGGAACTTTCCACACCGATTACGCCAGGCTTTGAGGCTCTGGTTTTTAAAGCCTCACGCGGCATCGAAGATATTTACGAACTCACTTACATCCGCAAAGATGGTAGCCGCTTTCCTGCTGTCGTTTCTGTAACTGCTTTGCGTGACGCGCAAGACAGCATCATCGGCTATCTTCTCATCGGCACTGACAACACAGCACGCAAACTGGTCGAAGAAGAACAAAAAATATTGGACCAGCGCCTGCGTGACCAACAATTCTATACGCGTTCACTTATTGAATCTAACATCGACGCACTTATGACGACGGATCCTTCCGGCATCATCTCTGATGTTAACAAGCAAATGGAGGCTCTGACAGGTTGTACGCGTGATGAGCTGATTGGAGCACCCTTCAAGGACTTTTTTACCGATCCTGACCGTGCTGAAGCTGGAATTAAACGGGTGTTGAGTGAAAAATCAGTCACCGATTATGAATTAACTGCACGAGCCCGCGACGGTAAGCAGACCGTCGTATCCTATAACGCAACAACGTTTTATGATCGGAATCGCAAGCTGCAAGGCGTGTTTGCCGCAGCGCGTGATGTGACTGAACGTAAGCGGGTGGAAATGGAATTGAAGCAGGCCAAGGCTGTTGCAGAAAGTGCAAGCCGAACCAAGTCAGATTTCCTCGCCAGCATGAGCCACGAAATTCGAACACCCATGAATGCTATCATGGGCATTGCTGATCTGCTGGCGAAGACTGAGCTTTCAGTGGAACAGGATAAATATGTGCAAGTGTTTCGCCGTGCTGGCGATAATTTACTGAACCTCATTAACGACATTCTCGATCTCTCAAAAGTCGAAGCCTCCCAACTTGAGTTAGAACGAACTGGCTTTTTGTTGTCCGATAATATTGAAGTTGTGATCGAGATGGTGGCGGCGCGTGCGCTCGAAAAGGGATTGGTGTTAGCGTGTGATATTGCGTCTGATGTTCCCAATGATCTGATCGGCGACCCCACGAGGTTGCGGCAAGTATTGCTGAATTTAATCGGCAATGCCGTTAAATTTACAGAACGCGGCACAGTATTTCTCTCCATAACCCAGGAAACAAGCAATGCCCTATCGACCAGCTTGCGATTTGCTGTTGCGGATTCGGGCATCGGCATTCCGATTGCAAAACTCGAAAGCGTGTTTGAACGGTTCACCCAAGCAGACACTTCGACCACACGCCGTTTCGGCGGTTCTGGACTGGG
>JAYUPT010000148.1:0-9346 GCA_043759965.1 Aestuariivirga sp.
CGCTTACGGCATTGGCTCTCTCTGGTCTGCCCACCGATTGCTTTACTTTCATCGGCTTCCTGCCGCAAAAATCCAAAGCCCGCATTGATCTGTTATTGAGTCTAAAAAAACTCCCATCCACGCTGATCGCCTTTGAAAGCCCGCACCGCATTGTTGATGCTCTAGCCGATGTGACAACAGCCTTAGGCGAGCGCCCAGTTGCTATGGCTCGCGAGCTCACCAAGCTGCATGAAGAAGTGTTGCGCGGAACGGCCCATGACGTGCGTGAGATTTTAGCGGCGCGTGAGTCGGTGAAAGGCGAGATTGTATTGGTTATCGGCCCACCCCAAAATGAAGTCGAAGTAATTGCCGAAGATGATATTGAGCAAGCCATCACTGAAGCCTTGCAAGATAATGCCGCCAGCAAAGCCGCAAATATCGTGGCCAAGAATTTCAATTTGAAAAAAGAAGATATTTACGCCCGCATTTTAAAACGTAAAGGTGAAGCGTGAAACGCCAACAGGCGCAAAAGCGCGGCCACAAAGCTGAAACGGCAGCACTGTGGTTGCTGCGCCTGAAAGGTTACCGCCTGCTTGCCCGCCGTTTTAAATCTTATCACGGCGAGATTGATTTGATTATGCGCCGTGGAAAAACCACCGCCTTCATTGAAGTGAAAGCCCGCAAAACCCATGATGAGGCGATTATCTCGGTCACCACCTATCAAGCCAAGCGCATTTCAGCCGCCGCTGGCTTGTGGATGGCTAAAGACCAAGTTGCAGCACAAAGTTTTTGCCGGTTTGATATTGTGGCCGTGAATGCCTATCTTTGGCCCAAACATATTGAGAATGCCTTTTTCGGAGATCGTTAGTATGCCCCTCAAAATCGCCGTGCAATCTGATCCGATTGAGCTTTTCAACATTGAAGGCGATTCAACCTTTGCCATGATGCTGGCCGCTCAAGGGCGTGGGCACGCATTATTTATCTATCATGTTAAATCGCTGGCCTATGAAGGTCACACACTTTCAGCTGAAGGCCATTCAGTGAAAGTGCAAGATGTGAAGGGCGCACATTTTGAATTGGGTCCGCGCCACCGCATTGATCTTTCCACGCAAGATGCAATCCTCATGCGCCAAGACCCGCCTTTTGATATGGGTTATATTACCGCCACTCATTTGCTCGATATGATCCACCCCAAAACCTTGGTGGTGAATGACCCCACCGAAGTGCGCAATGCGCCTGAAAAATTATTCATCCTCAAATTTCCCGATTTGATGCCACCCACACTGATCACGCGCGATGTGAAAGAGCTCGAAAAATTTCGCCAACTCCACAATGATGTGATTCTAAAACCGCTCTATGGCAATGGCGGCTCAGGCGTATTCAGAACCCATAAAGGTGATCAAAATTTTTCATCAGTGCTCGAAATGTTTGCCGAACTTTATGGCACCGAGCCATTCATCGCTCAGCAATATCTCCCCGATGTGCGCAAAGGCGATAAGCGCATTATTCTGGTGGATGGCAAAGTGGCAGGTGCCATCAACCGCATTCCAGCAGAATCGGATAATCGCTCAAACATGCATGTGGGCGGTGTGGCCGCCCCCACCACCATGACCAAACGCGAGCATGAAATATGCGAAGCCATCGGCCCTGATTTGAAAAAGCGCGGGCTGATATTTACTGGCATAGATGTAATCGGCGATTACATGACCGAGATCAACGTCACTTCGCCCACAGGCATAAGGCAAGTGAAACGCTTCGGTGGCGCTGATATTGCTGAGCTAATTATGGATGCCATTGAAGCTAAGCGATGATAGCTGGCAGGTTGTTTACTAAACGCCCTCAACCAAAACCAAATTGGCAATGCCTGCGTCTTTGCGCAAAGCTTTGGCGAGTTGATATTCT
Organism: Aestuariivirga sp.; assembly: GCA_043759965.1. Taxonomy (GTDB): domain Bacteria; phylum Pseudomonadota; class Alphaproteobacteria; order Rhizobiales; family Aestuariivirgaceae; genus Aestuariivirga. The sequence continues at coordinate 1,882 of JAYUPT010000148.1, forward strand.
GGCGAGTTGTAACAATCCTTGGCCTGCTGCAAAGATGAAAACTCAATCACCACATTACGCGCATGGCCCTCACCAGCCATCTGCTCAAACGCGCCACCGCGCGCCAGCATCACCGCACCATATTTCACAAACGCAGCGCGTGAGGCCTCGACATATTTTTGATACTGCACCGGGTCAGTCACAGTCACATGCGCGATCCAATAGGCTTTGGGCATTTCAACCTCCAAACGCATCCCAGAATGCTTTGGCCTTGGCAAAGAAGCCTTCGGATTCTGGAGAATTATTACGCGCTTCCTTATCAAACTCAGTCAAAATTTCTTTCTGGCGGCGGCTCAAATTCACCGGCGTTTCCACACTCACCTGAATATACATATCACCCGTCTGCGATGAGCGCAGCACTGGCATGCCTTTGGATTTCAAGCGGAACTGTTTGGCATTCTGGGCGCCTTCGGGAATGGTAACACGGGCTTTTTTGCCATCAATGGTGGGAACTTCAATTTCGCCACCCAAGGCGGCTGTGGCCATCGAGATGGGAACTTTGCAGAATAAATCTGCGCCATCGCGTTGGAAAAATTCATGGACGCGAAGGCTGAGGAAAATATAAAGATCTCCCGTTGGCCCACCGCGAAGCCCAGCTTCGCCTTCGCCCGCAAGCCGAATGCGCGTGCCATCTTCCACGCCGGGTGGAATGGTAACGTTGAGATTGCGCTCTTTGGTAACACGGCCTTGGCCGCTGCACACGGAGCAAGGGTCACTGATCACTTGGCCGCGCCCAGCGCAAGTTGGGCAGGCCCGTTCTACAGTGAAGAAGCCTGATTGAGAGCGCACAGCACCAGCACCATTGCAGGTGCGACAGGTTGTGGGCTGCGTGCCGGGTTTAGCACCGGAACCTTTGCAGGTATCGCAGGAGACTGATGATGGCACGCGCACGGTGGCGGTCTTGCCAGCATAAGCATCAGTCAAATTGATTTCGAGATTGTAGCGAAGATCACTGCCGCGTTGTGCTCCTCCACCGCGAGCACCACCACGGGCTTTGGCCCCACGGCCACCACCCATCATGTCGCCAAACAGGTCTTCAAATATATCCGACATCGAGGAATTAAATTCAGGGCCAAAACCAGCGCCACCGGGTCGCTGCCCGCCACCATTTTCAAAAGCCGCATGGCCAAATCGATCATAGGCCGCTTTCTTCTGCGGGTCTTTCAGAACATCATAAGCCTCGTTCAATTCTTTGAACTTAGCATCAGTTTCTTTGCTGCCATGGTTGGCATCGGGGTGGAGTTTCTTTGCAAGGTTGCGATAGGCCGTTTTCAGCACCTTTTCATCGGCACCCTTTTGCACACCTAAAACGTCATAAAAATCGCGCTTGGCCATTATCTGTCTTTAGTTAAAAATGAACACCATACCCAACACGTCATTCCCGCGAAAGCGGGAATCTAACTTCACCAAAGTTGGACCCCCGCTTTCGCGGGGGTGACGATTGTTGTGATTAGATTAGGAAGCATAGAACTTACGACTTCTTCTTGTCGTCAACTTCTTCAAACTCGGCATCCATAATGTCGTCGAGTTCGTCGCGTTCAACCTTGTCATCATCGGCATCATGGTCATTGTCTGCTGAACCTGATGGCGCATCGCCCATGCCGCCGCCCTTATACATGGCTTCGCCCATTTTCATGGAAAGCTGCATGAGAGCAGTCGTCTTGGCTTGCATATCTTCCAAATCGCCAGCTTCAATGGAAGCTTTGAGATCAGTGATCGCAGCTTCAATTGCAACCTTGTCAGTTTCTGGAACCTTGTCGCCAGCATCCTTCAAGGTGCGAGTGGTGGAATGGATCAAGCCTTCAGCTTGGTTCTTGGCTTCCACCAAGCCCACACGCTTTTTATCTTCAGCGGCATTGGCTTCAGCATCCTTCACCATCTTTTCAATCTCAGCATCGCTAAGACCACCAGACGCTTGAATGCGAATTTGCTGTTCTTTGTTGGTGGCTTTGTCCTTCGCTGAAACATTCACAATGCCGTTGGCATCAATATCAAATGTCACTTCAATTTGTGGCACGCCGCGCGGAGCCGATGGAATGCCCATCAGATCAAACTGGCCGAGCGACTTATTATCAGCCGCCATCTCGCGTTCACCTTGGAACACGCGAATGGTAACAGCCGTTTGGTTGTCATCAGCTGTTGAGAACACTTGGCCCTTCTTGGTTGGAATGGTGGTGTTGCGATCAATCAACCGTGTAAACACACCGCCCAAAGTTTCAATGCCGAGTGACAATGGTGTCACGTCCAGCAACAACACGTCTTTCACTTCGCCCTTGAGAACGCCACCTTGAATAGCAGCACCAATGGCTACAACTTCATCAGGGTTCACACCCTTATGAGGTTCCTTGCCGAAGAACTGCTTTACGATTTCGATCACTTTCGGCATCCGCGTCATGCCGCCAACGAGAACAACTTCATCAATTTGAGCCGCTGTAACGCCAGCATCTTTCAACGCTTGGCGGCATGGCTCAACTGTCTTTTGAATAAGATCATCCACAAGCGCTTCAAGCTTGGAGCGCGAAAGCTTCACAGCCAAATGTTTTGGGCCAGAGGCGTCAGCAGTGATGAAGGGCAGGTTGATTTCAGTCTGCATCGCAGATGAAAGTTCAACCTTGGCTTTTTCGGCCGCTTCGCGCAAACGTTGGAGAGCAAGCTTATCTTTACGCAGATCAATTGCCTGTTCTTTCTTGAACTCGTCAGCAAGATAATCCACAATGCGCATGTCAAAGTCTTCACCGCCCAAGAACGTGTCACCATTGGTCGATTTCACTTCAAACACACCGTCGCCAATTTCAAGAACTGAAACGTCGAATGTGCCGCCGCCCAGATCATACACAGCAATCGTGCCGGCTTCGCGCTTATCAAGGCCGTAAGCCAGAGCAGCAGCCGTTGGCTCGTTGATGATGCGAAGCACTTCAAGGCCCGCAATGCGGCCGGCATCCTTGGTGGCTTGGCGTTGGCTGTCGTTGAAGTAAGCTGGAACCGTGATCACAGCTTGCGTCACCGGTTCGCCCAAATAGCGCTCAGCGGTTTCCTTCATCTTGGTCAAAGTGAAAGCTGAAATTTGCGAAGGGGCATATTTTGTGCCGCGTGAGTCAACCCAGGCATCACCATTGTCGGCTTTGACAATGTTGTAAGGCACCAGCTTTTTGTCCTTAGCAACCATCGGGTCATCCATGCGGCGACCGATCAGGCGTTTAATCGCAAAGAAGGTATTTTCAGGGTTGGTCACACCTTGGCGTTTTGCCGGCTGGCCCACCAAAGTTTCGCCCTCGGCATTAAACGCAACGATGGATGGCGTGGTGCGCGCACCTTCGGCATTTTCGATAACTTTAGGCGTTTTGCCTTCCATAACAGCCACGCAAGAGTTGGTGGTGCCAAGATCAATACCAATAACTTTACCCATTTGTCTTCTCCTCTGGCAGGTGTGATTTCCCAGCCCCCAATCAGGCACTGGAAGGCCGCAACCCCCGCAATTAAATGTGCCGCTTCACATCAGGTGATTTGGCGTTCTGGCGCTATATAGGGGTGCCAATTCCAGCTATCAAGGTTTAGTGAGGCGAGATTTGATGATTCCGGGTCTGAAACACTATTCTGGCATGTTAAACCGCACCGAGCAGGAAGCTTTGGTGGCCGAGTTGCGTTTGGCAGTGGCAAGGGCACCTCTGTTCGTGCCACTGATGCCCAAAACCGGCAGGCCCTTTAGCGTGCGCATGACCAATATGGGAAGCCTTGGTTGGGTAAGCGACCGCAACGGCTATCGCTATCAAGCGGAGCACCCCGAAACAGAGGAACCATGGCCCGCCATGCCGCAAACCATTTTGGATATTTGGAACAAGGTTTCAGGTTACGATTCGCCACCCGAAGCCTGCTTGGTTAACTTCTATCAAGGTGGTGCCAAGATGGGCCTACATCAAGACAAAGACGAAGAAGATTTCTCGGCCCCCGTGGTTTCGATATCTTTGGGCGACACAGCGGTGTTTAGAATCGGCGGCACGGAACGCAGCGGCAAAACCTCGATACTCAAATTATCCTCCGGCGATGTGTTAGTGATGGGCGGCGAATCTAGATTATGCTTCCACGGTATCGACCGCGTGAATCAAGGAACTTCAACATTGCTGAAAGAGGGGGGTCGAATTAACTTGACGTTGAGACGGGCGACGAAGGCCCAGCGAATTAGTATTTAATCTTTTATTGAGGCTGTGGATTGCGGGTATAACTCAATTGAAGTCAAACAAAACTCCGAATCATAGTCATCTATTGGAACTTCACTCGCAAAGGAGTTTAACATGACCAATCAACCTGACGACCGCAATCAAGAATCAAGTATTTCGAAGCAGCTACTTGTGATGCGTGACATTGAAGGTGCTCAAGCGCTTGAAACCCACATCATGGCTGGTTGGCGGATTCGCCCAATTGACGACCAAGAAATTAATTCACCTACTCTTAATTCATTTTCCAAAAAAATATTTGGAATTACCTATTCAAACACTCAGCTAGACTTAACACCAGATCAAATGAAAATTCTCGAGACTTCTGAAAAGAAAGAAGAGTGGGAGGAGATGAAAGAAAGTTTCGAATCACAACTCACTACAACTGACGCTAGTCCAGAAGAAGCAGTTGAGATTTTGTTGTCCCTTGGCGTTGATTTTCGCTCTGTGGATGGATACCCACTCAATATGACCCGATACTTGGCCCGCCAAGCAGAAGCCGCCGCGAGAGGTTTTATGGGGAAACTTCCTGATTTGGAAAAACTAGAGATTGAACGGTGGGCTACGAACCTATTGATTGACAAAAAAAGGCATTAGCGGGTTATTGGCGTCTGATAATCACTATGGAGAATAATATTGACCAATCTCACCCTCGCATCCGCCCAAACCATCATCACCAAAACCTTAGACCACGCCAAGTCCGCCAACTTCAAAGCCCTCGGCGTTGTCGTGCTCGATGCGCGCGGCACAGTCATCGCCGCTGCCACTCAAGATGGCTCGTCGCTGGCTCGCTTTGATTTGGCCAAGGCCAAAGCCAATGGGGTAATTTCGTTTAACATGGGATCACGCGGCATTGAGAAACTGGCAAAAGATCGCCCGCATTTTCTGGCTGGAGCCTTGGGCGTGATAGACGGTATTATTCCAGTGCCAGGTGGCGTGTTGATCAAATCAGCTGACGGCAAAATCTTAGGTGCTGTCGGCGTTTCGGGCGACACATCAGACAATGATGAAGCCGCAGCCCTTGCTGGCATTCAGGTTGCAGGATTGGTGGGCGATGGCGGCCAAGGCTGAGAGCGGCTATTCCGGCACGCCGCTTTGGAAAAAGCTAGGTTTCAAAACTGCCATGAAAGTGCTGGTGCTGAATGCGCCGTCACATTACGCGTCCCTTTTTGAAGACAGCGCCAATGATTGGCTGCTTGTGAAAAAAGACGCCGATGCCATTCATCTTTTCATCACTGAGATAAAACAGGTGAGTGAAATTGAAAAGCTCTCAAAGCTCATGCCACCCGCCATCATGCTCTGGGTGTCGTGGCCGAAGAAAACCTCACCGCTTTCTAAAGGCCTGAGCGAAGATCATATCCGCAATAGCGCGTTAGCTTGCGGACTGGTCGATATAAAAGTGTGTGCGGTGGATAAGGATTGGTCTGGCCTGAAACTCACACGGCGCAGATTAGCGAAGTGATTTCAAATGGGCTAACTGCCCGGCCGTTGAACTGTCCAAGCCATCACCAGAAACCTTGCCTTCAACAACCGGCTGCAGCGCCGTAGCCAATTCCTTGCCCAACTCCACGCCCCATTGGTCAAACGAGTTAAGTCCCCAGATCACCCCTTCCACAAACACGCGGTGTTCGTAGAGAGCGATGAGCCTTCCAAGCGTATGTGGATCAAGCTTTTTATATGCCAGCGTGATCGATGGGCGATTGCCCGCAAAAACCTTATGCGGTGCCAATGCTTTAATTTCAGTCGCCGATTTGCCGGCCGATTTCAATTGTGCTTCGGCCTCCTTCAACGTGCGGCCTTTCATCAAGGCTTGGGATTGCGCCAAGCAATTTGAGACTAGCAATGTGTGATGCTCGGCCATGCCCACTTCATGGGGTTCAGCGGCGATTAAAAACTCCACCGGAATAATATCAGTGCCTTGATGCAGCAGCTGAAAAAACGCATGCTGGCCATTGGTGCCGGGTTCACCCCAGACAATTGGGCCGGACGCATTTTTTAAAGGCTTGCTATCTTTATCCACGCGCTTGCCATTTGATTCCATATCGAGCTGCTGCAAGTAAGCCGCAAAGCGCGACAGGCGTTGATCATAAGGAATAATAGCGCGGGATGGATGATTGCAAATATTGCGGTGCCACACACCGAGAAGACCCATCAACATGGGTAGATTTTCCGAAGGCTTGGCTTTTGAGAAATGCGTGTCCATCGCATGACCGCCGCTTAGGAAATCCATAAAGTTTTTTGGACCAATGGCGATCATCACCGGAAGGCCAATCGCCGACCAGATCGAATAGCGCCCGCCAACCCAATCCCAAAATCCGAATATCCGTTTTTCCGAAATGCCAAAGGCTTTCACTTTATCGATTGCTGTGGAGATGGCGGCAAAATGCTCGCCCACCTTGTCTTCACCCAAGGCACTCGCAATCCATTTCCGCGCCGTCTTGGCATTGGTCATGGTTTCGATGGTGGTGAAAGTTTTAGAGGCAATCAAAAACAATGTGGTCGCAGGATTCAAGGTTTTCAACGTATCGGCAATATGCGCGCCATCCACATTGGAAACATAATGCGTTTTAGGTCCGTCGTGATAAGGAGCCAGCGCCAGCGTCACCATGGCTGGGCCAAGGTCTGAGCCACCAATACCGATATTCACCACATCAGTAATGTCGCTCTTGCGAATATCCGTGGCAAAGCGGGCCATGGCTTCCAATACATCATGCACATCATGCACGATGTTATGACCTTCAACAAAAACCATTTCAGATTTTGGGCGGCGCAGAGCGGTGTGCAGCACCGCGCGTTTTTCTGTCGTGTTGATCACATCTCCACGCATCATCGCATCACGCGCAGTTTCAATCCTGGCTGATTTTACTAAGCCCGCAAGCAGCGACATGGTTTTTTTGGTCACCGCGCACTTAGAGTAATCCAACAGCAAATCATCAGCCCGCACCGAGAAATTTTCAAAACGCTGGGCATCCTTGGCAAAAGCCTTGCGCATATCGAGCGCCGAAGCTTTGCGGTGGGCTTTGAGATTTTTGAAGGCGAGTGCTGTGGTCATGTTTAGCTCCGCAATGTAGCGCCAACGGCTTTCTCAACAGTGGCGACAATTTTGGCTGATAATGCCTCAATTTCAACATCGGTCAAAGTCTTATCGCGCGGCTGCAAAGTCACTTCGACAGCGAGAGAAGTTTTGCCGCCTTCGAGCTTATAGAGATCAAACA
>JAYUPT010000149.1:0-9343 GCA_043759965.1 Aestuariivirga sp.
CCTTGCGGCATGCGCTCGGTAATCAGCGCACGAAGTGTTGTGCCACCAATACGGCTGGCAAGTGAAACCATAGCTCCATCTTTAATGCCGCGCATTTCAGCATCGTGCGGGTGAATTTCCAAAACATCTTCAGGGTGCCAATTGGAATTTTCGGTGCGCCGTGTTTGCGCACCCACATTATATTGCGAGAGAATGCGGCCCGTTGTGAGAATGAGCGGGAACTCGCGGTTGGTGCGCTCTGGAGTTGGAACATATTCGGTAATCATAAAGCGGCCCTTGCCCCGCACGAATTGACCGATGTGCATAATCGGTGTGCCTTCGGGTGCCTTGTCATTGCAGGGCCATTGGATCGAACCTATTTGTTCCAGCTTTGCAAAAGAAACATTTTTGAAAGTGGGCGTGACCAAAGCAATCTCATCCATAATTTCAGATGCACTATTATAGGCCATCGGATAATCCATGGCTTGTGCTAGGTCACAAACAATCTGCCATTCATGCTTGCCTTGCATTGGCGCCTTCACTTGGCGCACACGGTTGATGCGGCGTTCGGCGTTTGTAAATGTGCCATCCTTTTCCAAGAATGAAGTGCCGGGCAAAAACACATGCGCGAAGGCGGCGGTTTCATTCAAGAATAAATCTTGAACCACAACCATCTCCATATTTTCGAGTGCGGCTGTTACATGCTTGGTGTTAGGATCAGACTGCGCAATATCTTCACCTTGAATGAAGATGCCACGGAATGTGCCTTCAACCGCAGCGCTCAACATATTTGGAATGCGAAGACCTGGTTCATTATCCAGCTCAGTATGCCAAACTTCATTGAACAGTTTGCGCACAGTGTCGTCCGAAATATGGCGATAGCCCGGAAGCTCATGCGGGAACGAACCCATATCGCAAGCGCCCTGCACATTGTTTTGACCGCGCAGCGGGTTTACACCAACGCCGTCACGCCCAATATTTCCGGTGAGCATGGCCAAGTTCGCCATGCCCATCACCATGGTGGAGCCTTGGCTGTGTTCAGTAACGCCAAGTCCATAATAAATTGCGCCATTGCCACTGGTTGCGAATAATCGTGCAGCACCGCGAATTTCATTGGCGGGAACGCCAGAAATTGATTCCAAAGTTTCTGGTGAGTTTGATTGATCGCGGATGAAATCTGTCCAACGTGCAAATTCGGTGGTGTCGCAACGTTCGGCGATGAAGGGTTTGTTTTCTAAACCTTCTGTCACGATCACATGGGCCAGCGCATTGATAATGGCAACGTTGGTGCCGGGGCGCAACTGCAAATGGAATTGCGCTTCCACATGCGGCGAACGCACCGAGTCTGTGCGGCGCGGATCAGCCACGATCAATTTTGCACCTTCGCGCAAACGTTTTTTCATGCGCGATGCAAAAACTGGATGGCCATCAGTAGGGTTGGCCCCGATAATCAAAATCACATCTGCTTTGGAAACGGACTTGAAATCTTGTGTACCAGCTGATGTGCCGAAGGTTTTCGACAAGCCATAACCCGTTGGCGAATGGCAAACGCGCGCACAAGTATCAACGTTATTGTTGTTGAAGGCAGCGCGGATCATTTTCTGCACCACATAAACTTCTTCATTGGTGCAACGAGATGAGGTGATGCCGCCAATCGAGCCGCGACCATATTTTTTCTGAACCGATTTAAAACCACTAGCCGCATGGGCAATGGCTTCTTCCCAGCTCACTTCCTTCCACTCATCAGTGATCCGTGTACGGATCATTGGCGAGGTGATGCGATCTTTGTGGGTGGCATAGCCCCAAGCAAAGCGGCCCTTCACACATGAATGGCCTTCATTGGCGCCGCCATTTTTATAAGGCACCATGCGAATAACATCGTCGCCCTTCATTTCGGCCTTGAAAGAACAGCCAACACCACAATAAGCACAAGTGGTAACCACTGAATGTTCAGGTTGGCCCTTGGCGATGACTGATTTTTCAGTCAGCGTTGCGGTGGGGCAAGCTTGCACGCATGCGCCGCACGACACGCATTCCGAATCCATAAAGCCTTCATCCATGCCCGCTGAAACATGAGAGGCAAACCCGCGCCCATCAATGGTAAGTGCGAATGTGCCTTGCACTTCTTCGCAAGCCCGAACGCAGCGAGAGCACACAATGCACTTTGCTGGATCGAATGTGAAATAAGGATTGCTCTCGTCTTTTTCTTTGAAGCGGAAATTCTCTTCTCCACCCACGCGGGCAGTCGTGTGGTTTTCACCATCATAACCATAACGCACATCGCGAAGACCCACAGCGCCCGCCATATCTTGCAATTCGCAATCGCCATTGGCAGCACAGGTGAGGCAGTCGAGCGGATGATCTGAGATGTAAAGTTCCATAACACCTTTGCGGAGTTTATTCAGACGATCATTTTCAGTTTTAACTTTCATGCCCGCAGCAACTGGTGTGGTGCAGGAAGCCGGAGTTCCCTTGCGGCCTTCAATTTCAACAAGGCACAAGCGGCATGAGCCGAATGAGTTCAGCGTATCCGTGGCGCAGAGTTTTGGAATCTTAGTGCCCAGTTCCATTGCCGCCCGCATAATTGATGTGCCTTCTGGCACTGTGATGCTGAGACCATCAATCTCCAGCGTGACCATGGCGGTCGATGCGGATTTTATTGTGCCGAAATCTAATTTTTTAATGAGGGACATGATTGGTCTTACTCCGCTGCGAGGCGCGTTGGTTTATCAAAATCTTCAGGGAAGTATTTAACGGCACTCATCACCGGCATAGGTGTGAGGCCGCCCATGGCGCAGAGCGAACCATCTGTCATGGTTTGGCACAGGTCTTCGAGAAGCAATAAATTTGCGTCACGATTTTCACCAGCGACAATCTTGTCGATAGTCTCAGCACCGCGCGTTGAGCCTATTCGGCACGGTGTGCATTTGCCGCAGGATTCAATGGCGCAAAATTCCATGGCGAAACGAGCTTGCTGAGCCATATCAACTGAATCATCAAACACCACAAGTCCACCATGACCAACCATGGCCATATTCGCTGCGAAGGTTTCATAATCCATGGGAAGATCGAGCTGAGAATCTGGTAAATACGAACCAAGCGGCCCACCCACCTGCACAGCACGCACCGGGCGACCTGTATAGGTGCCGCCACCGAAATCATTGATCAGTGTACGGAGGGTTATGCCGAAGGCTTTTTCAACCAAACCACCTTGTTTGATATTTCCTGCGAGTTGAAACGGCAGAGTTCCGCGTGAACGGCCCATGCCATAATTTTTATATGCGGCAGCGCCATTGGCCATAATATAAGGAACCGCTGCAAAGCTGAGAACGTTGTTGATGATCGTTGGCTTACCGAACAATCCAACCAAAGCTGGAATGGGTGGCTTGGCCCGCACCATGCCGCGTTTGCCTTCAAGGCTTTCCAACATCGCAGTTTCTTCACCGCAAATATAGGCACCCGCTCCACGGCGAACTTCCAAAGTGAAAGAATGCTCCGTGGACTGAATATTTTGCCCAAGCCAGTTTGCGTCGGTGGCAAGTCGAATGGCTTGCTTCATGGTGCTGATAGCATCGGGATATTCAGAGCGAATATAAATGAAGCCTTTGGAGGCACCCGCTGCAATTCCCGCAATGGTCATGCCTTCAATGAGCATAAAGGGATCACCCTCCATCACCATGCGATCAGCGAACGTGCCTGAGTCACCTTCGTCAGCATTGCAGCAAATATACTTTTGATCCGCCTTGGCATCGTGAACCGTTTTCCACTTTATGCCTGTTGGAAAACCCGCACCACCACGCCCGCGCAAACCTGAGTCAGTGACTTCGGAAACAATGGCTGTGCCAGCCATCGAAAGGGCTTTGTTCAATCCGGCAAAGCCACCATGTGCCAAATAATCCGAAAGCGAAACTGGGTCAGTAATTCCAGCACGGGCAAATGTTAGACGCTCTTGGTTTTTGAGATAAGGCATCTCTTCAACAAGGCCGTGGCACAGCGTGTGTTTTTGGCCTTCATAGAACTTTGCGGCAAACAAGCGTCGCACATCACCAACTTCAACGGGGCCATAACCCACGCGACCCTTGGCAGTTTCAACTTCCACAAAAGTTTCGAGCCATGCCAGCCCGCGTGATGAATTGCGAATGATCTGTACACTGACCTTTTGTGCAACTGCCTCAGCAGCAATGGCCTTTGCGACATCATCAGCACCAACGGCAAGAGCGAAAGAATCGCGTGGCACATAAATTTTAATCATGTGCGAAGCCCTTCAACAACAGTCTCAAATTTCTTGGCATCAACACGGGCCACTGGGCGTTCATTCACCATGATGGCTGGAGCCGAAGCACAAAGACCCAAGCAATAGGTGGCTTCCAATGTGATCAACTTGTCAGCAGTGGTATCTCCGACTTTGATTTTTAAAAATTTCTCAACCGCTGAAACCAAATTGCGGCCACCCATCGATTGACAGGCTTCGGCCTTGCACAACTTGATCACATGCTTGCCCGTGGGTTTCAAATGAAAGTCATGATAGAAAGTGGCAACGCCATAAGCTTCAGCGCGGGAAATATTCAGCGCATTGGCAATGGCTGGCAGAGATTTTTCCGGAACAAAGCCAAGCTCAGCCTGCACATCATGCAGAATTTCCAAAAGCGCATCAGGCTTATTGCCATATTTAGCAGCGATGGCCACGGCGGGATCCGCCTTGCCAGATTTAATATCGATCAGGGTGTGTTTCTTTGCCATGAGCGATCATAGGCAGGAATTGTTTTTACCGCCAATTGGCCATTCCGATTAGACTATAGACGCTGTCAATGAACTTTGAAATTCTTGGCTGCCTGAAACAAGGCGGCTATGGCTGGCGACAGTGGATCACGGTCCACCGCCACCAGGCCAACAGCGTGGCTTACAGTTGGCTCGGCGAGCGGAATGGCCTTCACTCCCTCAAGAGCACCCATGGCATTTTTAAAATAATCTGGCAAAATTGAACACAGGTTGGTTGAGCGCACAGAAGAAAGAAGATTCATGATAGAATTGGTTTCAAGCCGGGGTGAGGGCTGCACTTTGTTTACAGCAAAGGCACGATCAATGATCCGCCGATTTTGCATGTTGGGTGTGAGCAAGGCTAAAGGCTGCTGTGCCGCTTCCAGCCAGGTTACGGAACTCCGCGAAGCAAGTTCATTGGTATCAGAAATAAACAGGCAGTAATTTTCGCGGTATAATTCCGTGTTCATCAATCCTTGCACGGGTTCATTGTCCAAATAGGTGATGCCAGCTTCGATTGAAAAATCGCTCAGTGCACGGATGATTTCTTCGGAGCTGTGTGACAGAATGGTGAAATCAACAGCCGGGTGCAAAGCATTCATCGCCTTGGTGAGGAAAGAGGCCATGGGCAACGCCGATGGTATGACGCCTAACACCATGCGGCCCACCAGCTCACCCTTCTTGCCTTTGATCTTCGTCAGCTCCTGCTGCAGCGATTGCCAATTATCTAAAATGAGATGCGCCCATTTCAAAACCCGCTCTCCTTCCGGGGTGAGGCCGATATAACGTTGGCCACGCTCTACAATCGGCACGCCAAGTTCTTGTTCTAATTGGCGAATGCGGCCCGACAATGTGGGTTGTGTTACGTTGCAAGCAGTCGCCGCCCGCGTGAAATGCTTCTCCCGCGCCAATGCTGCGAGATATTGTAATTGCCGAATGTCCATGTGTGGACAATAACTTAAGGCCGAAATATAGCACGGCTTAAAAAATAATACCTAAGATAGGAAAATAATGCTTGACGGCGTACGGTGCTTGGGCTAGTTCTCATCACACTCCAGAAGAGGGTGAAGATTTTTCAGTCTCCCCAAACTCAATTGAAAGAATTGGTATGAACCAAAACCCCGAAGCTTGGGCCACCATTCGTGCGCGCTATGAGGCGGCCACGGAAACTGTTTCGCAGATTGCGGCTGACATTCAAACCACGCCGCATAAGCTAACGCTGCGGGCCCGTGCTGAAGGCTGGTTGCTGCGATCATCGCGCGCCAAAAAGAGCCAATCCACGCGCGACACTATTAAGCGCCTGAAAGATTTATTGCAGAACCGCTTGACGCAATTGGAATCTCAGATTGGTGAAATAGGTGCTGAGATTTCAGCTCTCGCCAGCGAGCGCGACATTCGCGCCACCAACACTTTGGTTCGCACTTTGGAAAAGGTTTTGGAACTTGAACACAAAGAGCGAAAGCAACGATCAAGCCGTGCCCGCCAAAACCGCAAACTCAATGACGCCGAGCGTGACGAACTTACGCGGCGCATTGAGAAGCTTAGGCTGGAAAAGCAAGAATTTAGTGAAGTCCATGAAGAACCGCCAAGTGACGGCCCTTCTGATGGAATGGCCGCAATGGGCGAGGGATGATCAGCTTCCGCCTAAAGGTGACAAGTGGCGGCGCTGGCTCATTCTTGGGGGCAGGGGTTCTGGCAAAACCCGATCGGGGGCGGAATGGGTTAGGGCCATTGCGCAAGGCGAATGGGGCGAACGCGCCAAATATATCGCGTTAATTGCGCCCACATTGGCTGAAGCACGATTGGTGATGATTGAGGGGCAATCTGGAATTTTATCTGTACACGGACGAGATGATCAACCGCACTATGAACCATCAAAACGCTTGATCACTTGGCCTAACGGCACAATTGCTCAAGTGTTTTCGGCCGAAGATTACGATAGTTTGCGGGGGCCACAATTTGATGCGGCCTGGTGCGATGAACTGGCCAAATGGAAGCACGCCGACGCGGCGTGGAATATGTTGCAGTTCGCTTTAAGGCTGGGTGAAAACCCAGTGACCGTAATCACCACAACGCCCCGCGCCATTCCACTGCTCAAACGCTTGCTGGCTGATGAGGGAACGGTGACCACGAGATCAAAAACATCTGATAATAGCCAGAATTTGGCTAAGCCATTTTTGGATGAAGTTCTGGCACGTTATGGTGGCACTAGGTTGGGCCGCCAGGAATTAGATGGTGAGCTGATTGACGATGATCCCGATGCGCTGTTCAAGCGTGACACAATTGAAGAACATCGCTTGAATGAAGCGCCGGAATTAAAACGCATTGTGGTGGCGGTCGATCCGCCAGCGGGTTTCGGCAAAACATCCAATGCTTGTGGCATTGTGTGTGTTGGTTTGGGCATTGATGACCGGGCCTATGTTTTGGACGATGCCTCCGTGCAAGGAGCCCGCCCAGCCAAATGGGCGGCACATGTTGTGGCTTTATACCATGCCAGAAAAGCTGACCGCGTGGTGGCAGAAATCAACCAAGGCGGTGCCATGGTTGAGCAAGTGCTGCGTGATGTGGATGAAGACATCTCATTTCGCGCTGTTCATGCCACGCGTGGCAAGAAAGCCCGCGCCGAGCCAGTCGCTGCATTATATGAGCAAGGTAGGGTGAGCCATGTTGGAACATTCGCCGAGCTTGAAGATGAAATGTGCAACGTAATCGGCGAAGGCGGAAAGAGTCCGGATAGACTCGACGCGCTTGTGTGGGCGATTACTGATTTGCTGCTGAAGCGAAGAGTGGAGCCTAGAGTTAGGATGATATAGCATTCTTTATTTTTTTCCTTCTCCCCTTGCGGGAGAAGGTGGCGCGCAGCGCCGGATGAGGGGGCTGGTTGATGGCAGACTCGCTGCACCAACCCCTCATCCTACGCATTTTTTACGAAAATGCTTACCTCGCGTTAAGAAACGCGATCCACCTTCTCCCGCAAGGGGAGAAGGTTAGAAAGGAAGACGATGTTTAAAAAAATTGTCGCGCTGCTCTCTCCAGAGCAAAAGCAATTTCGCGCCCAGCCAATTGTCTCGCTGCACTCTGTTGGCCAACCGCAATGGACGCCGCGCAATTATGCTTCATTGGCGCGTGAGGGCTTTGCTGGTAATGCTATTGGTTATCGATGCGTGCGCATGATTGCTGAGGCTGCGAGCTCAATTCCACTGTTGCTTTATCAAGGTGACGCAGAACTTTCCAAGCATCCACTTTTGGATTTGCTGAAGCAGCCGAACCCAACTCAATCTGGCCGCGATCTCATTGAAAATATCATTTCATATCTGCTGGTCGCGGGCAATAGCTATATTGAAGTCTCAAGTTTAGATGGCAGCCCACGCGAGCTTATTTCACTGCGGCCTGACCGTGTGAAGGTGATTGCTGGGCACAATGGTTGGCCTGATGCTTACGAATACTCAGTGTACGGAGCATCAACAAGACTGCCTGCTGAAAATGTTCTGCATATTAAAATGTTCAATCCGCTCGATGACTACTATGGCCAGTCTCCACTGGAAGCAGCACAGCGTTCCATTGACACCCATAATTCTGCTGCCGCGTGGAATAAAGCCATGCTTGATAATGCGGCGCGGCCTTCTGGGGCGCTGGTGTTTGCGGCTTCTGAAGGCAAGCTCACCAATGAACAATTTGAACGCATCAAAAGCGAACTCGAATCCACCTACCAAGGGGCCGCCAATGCGGGCCGCCCCATGGTGTTAGAAGGCGGGCTCGATTGGAAAGAAATGGGTTATAGCCCCAAGGACATGGAATTCACTGAAACTAAAAATTCCAGTGCGCGCGAAATTGCTTTGGCTTTTGGTGTGCCACCTATGTTGCTGGGCATTCCGGGCGATAATACATTTGCCAATTATGCTGAAGCCAACCGCACATTTTGGCGCCAAGCCGTGGTGCCGCTTCTCGGCCGCGTGACCGATGCGCTCACAAATTTCATCGGGCCTCAGTTCGAAAAAGATTTGCGCCTGACATTCGATCTCGACCAAGTGGAAGCTCTAGCGCCTGATCGGGACGCTTTGTGGAAGCGCGTGAACGACGCAAGCTTTCTGAGCGAAGACGAGAAGCGCAGCGCCGTCGGTTACTGATTTCAACGTAGAGGAATTTACATGACCCTTCGCCTTTCACGGCGCGGGCTGGGGCAGCCTTTGCAGGCTTTCCCTGGCACCGGCTTGTTTACTGGTTATGCCAGCCTTTTTGGCAAACGCGATGGCACTGGCGATGTTGTTATGCCGGGTGCCTTTGCTGCTTCGCTAAAAAAGCGTGGCGTGGAAAATATCCGCATGCTGTTTCAGCATGACCCTGCCGAGCCTGTGGGCACCTGGCTGGAAATTTATGAAGATGAGCGCGGGCTTTTTGTGCAAGGCCGCCTCGATAAAAATGTTCAGCGTGGCCGCGAATTATTTTCGCTATTAGAAAATGGCGGACTTGATGGCCTATCAATTGGTTTCAAAACCGTGAACGCCAAGCAAGACCGCGCCACTAAAACGCGCCGTCTCATCACCATCGACCTCTGGGAAATTTCTCTCGTCACATTTCCAATGTTGGAAGGTGCCCGCGTGAGCGC
>JAYUPT010000150.1:0-9257 GCA_043759965.1 Aestuariivirga sp.
ATGCCCTTAATGGCCGGACGATCCAAAGGTGAAGGCAAATAATCGCAAACAGCGTCGAGCAAAGGTTGAACACCCTTGTTCTTGAAAGCAGAACCACAAAGCACTGGGAAGAACGAGGCGTTCAAAACCGCTTTGCGCAGAAGGCGCTTAATGGTCTCATTGGCCATTGGTTTGCCATTGAGATAATCATCCATCGCAGCGTCGTCGAGTTCAGCGCAAGCTTCGATCATATCTGCGCGGGCTTGTTCAGCAGCGGCCAACATATCAGCTGGAATTTCTTCATCGTGGAAGGAAGCACCGAGTTCTTCGTTGTCCCAAACAACGGCCTTCATGCGAACGAGATCAATGATGCCTTTGAAATCTGCTTCAGCGCCAATTGGCAATTGAATTGGAACAGCGCGAGCGCCCAGACGTTCTTTAATGTCTTTAAGGCACTGCTCAAACGAAGCGCCAGTCTTGTCCATCTTGTTGCAGAACACAATGCGTGGAACCGCATATTTGTCGCCTTGGCGCCAAACTGTTTCGGTCTGTGGTTCAACACCTTGGTTTGAATCGAGAACGCATACTGCACCATCCAACACGCGGAGCGAACGTTCAACTTCAATGGTGAAGTCAACGTGGCCAGGAGTGTCGATGATGTTCAGGCGTTTGCCGTTCCAAGTTGTTGTGGTGGCAGCAGAGGTAATCGTAATGCCGCGCTCTTGTTCTTGCTCCATGAAATCCATGGTGGCAGCACCATCATGCACTTCGCCAATCTTATGGGTCTTGCCAGAATAATACAAAATCCGTTCAGTGGCTGTCGTCTTGCCAGCATCAATGTGGGCCATGATGCCGAAGTTACGATAATCTTCAAGTGCGTGCGTGCGTGCCATAATTCTCTAAATCTCTTACCAGCGATAATGACTGAAAGCGCGGTTCGCTTCGGCCATCTTGTGTGTGTCTTCGCGCTTCTTCACTGCGGTGCCACGGTTGTTACCGGCATCGAGCAATTCAGCAGAAAGACGTTCCACCATGGTTTTTTCATTGCGGCCACGGGCTGCATTGATGATCCAGCGAATTGCCAAAGCCTGACGGCGCTCAGCACGAACTTCAACTGGAACCTGATATGTTGCACCACCAACGCGGCGCGAACGCACTTCGATGGCAGGAGCCACATTGTCCAAAGCGGAATGGAACAATGCGAGTGGATCAGCTTTGGATTTCGTTTGAACGATTTCCATAGCACCGTAAACGATGCCTTCAGCGATGGACTTCTTGCCTTGGCGCATGAGGTTATTCATGAACTTCGACAGGATCAGATCACCAAACTTAGGATCTGGATTGATAACGCGTTTCTCGGCGCGATGACGACGTGACATATTCTATTCTCCCCGCGCTTACTTTGGACGCTTTGCGCCGTACTTCGAACGACGCTGACGGCGCTTTGGAAGGCCTTGCGTATCGAGTACACCGCGGATGATGTGGTAGCGAACGCCTGGCAAATCCTTCACACGGCCGCCACGGATCATGACAACACTGTGCTCTTGAAGATTGTGGCCTTCACCTGGAATATAGCTCACAACTTCAAAGCCGTTCGTCAAACGAACCTTAGCTACCTTACGGAGAGCAGAGTTCGGCTTCTTTGGTGTAGTTGTGTAAACGCGTGTGCAAACGCCGCGCTTTTGCGGGCAAGCTTGCATCGCCGGAACCTTGTTCCGGTAGGTTGGCGCAAGACGGGGCTTGCGGATCAACTGGTTGATAGTAGGCATTCGGCCCATCACCCTTTAAAAACTGTTGGACTGGATCAAACGAATGTGAGCACTACCATGTTCCAGTCCGGAAACACCGTAGCGCCAAAACCAGAGGCTTTCCAAACCGGCCAGGTTTGAGGAGCATGACCTTGAATTTATTTCTCTTTTACCACCGCGTCAGCGTTTTGTGAGGCGAACTCACAACGGCCTGCTTTTCGGAAGTAGGCGGGTCATACCCACCTACCCCCATAACGTCAACAGCAAAATGATGATTTTTTCCAATGAAACACGGCAAATCCGATGCAAACGCAGTAAATCAGGCTTTTGCAGTGCAAACAATCGCTTCGCGATTGCAAAAACAGCGTTAAGGATTCGGAATTATTGGCTTTTGTCAGTTGAGGCCACTTGCAAGCCCCCAAATGGTGACCTTTATATAGAGAATCGGCAGGTCATCATTATTCCCTTCACAAGTGAGCAGTTCTCAGGATCGCCGCATTTGGGCCACATCCCCGCCCCATCGCCAAGCCACTCTGCTTAACGGACGGCGACATATTGCAATCACACTCCAATTAAGAGGGGAGAATAATATGATGAATATGCCGCAAAAACATTGGTGGCACGAGCTTAACACCTGGGAGCCTGAAGCAGCCCTTGCATTTTATGGCCGAACTTTGGGTTGGGAGTTTGAACCTTCGCCGCTGCCTGATGGCGCAGCCTATTGGATTGCCAGAAAGGATGGCAACCCTGTCGGCGGCATCTTCGAGCTTACAGCCCCAGATTATGATGGCATCCCATCACACTGGATGACTTATCTCTCGGTCAAAGATATGCAAAAAGCCGAAGCCAGCACATCTGATGCAGGCGGCGAAGTGATGCGCTCACCAGTGCGCATTCCTGGTGTTGGCAAACTGGCAGTGGTTACTGATTCAACGGGGGCGCTGATCGGGTTGATTGAGCCTGATCAGCCAGCAAGCTTTCATCTCACACATTAAAACCTACGTCTCGTCACCCCTGCTAAAGCTGGGGTGACGGTTAATTAGAAACTGGTCTTCCAAAATCTCGGGCAAACAAGCTATGACCAAACCATGCTCATCGCGCTTGCCTGCCTCATCATCTTCCTCGCCGCAATTGTGCGCGGGTTTTCTGGCTTTGGCTTTTCATTGCTAGCAATCACTGCACTGTCGCTGCTTTATCCACCAGCGGAAATCATTCCTTCGGTATTCATGCTTGAATTGGTGGCCAGTGCTCATTTGCTGCCTTCAATCTGGAAAGATATTCATTGGAAGTCGCTTGGTCCTCTCACACTTGGCTGCCTCATTGCAACTCCATTTGGAGTTTGGCTGTTAGCCCATATCCAACCTGCCCCCATGCAAATGGCCCTGAGCATTTTCGTTTTAGCTGCTACCCTTCTAATGTGGCGTGGCTTCGCGCTTAAAACCATGCCCGGCACAATTGCATCAACTGCCGCCGGTGCCGCATCAGGCTTGGCCAATGGCGCCTTTGGCATTGGCGGGCCGCCTGTGATCTTGTTCTATTTCGCATCCCCCGCCGGCAACCTTGTCGGCCGCGCCTCGCTTGTGGCATTCTTCCTCGCAACCGACATTATCGGTCTGGCAAATCAATCTGTACACGGTTTGATTACTCAAGAAACAGCAATCCGCGCAGCACTCTATCTGCCGCCACTCGTAGCAGGCGTGTGGCTGGGCGCTAGAAGTTTCAAAGGCACCGACCCAGAGAAGTTCAGAAAATATGTGTTGGTCATTTTGGCCAGCCTTGCCATTATTATATTCATCAAATCACTTGCAGAGTATTTTTGATAATGGACACACTCACGCTCTTCGGCCTGTTTGCCGTTTCAATGATGCTAGTTACTTACACGTTCGAAAGCCGTAGTCATTGGATGGTCTTTCTTTTCGCCATAGCCTGTGCGCTCGGTTCAGTTTATGGCTTCTTGCAAGGGGCTTGGCCTTTTGGCGTGATTGAAGCAGTGTGGTCAATTATTGCGTTGAAGCGCTGGAACGACCGTATAAAATCTTAATGCAACACTGCCTCAGCAGCATCCGGCAGTGGGCCATAGCAAATTCTCCTGCCAGTAAGTTTCAAATCTCGGGCCAACGCCGCTTCACTCCAAAGTGCCGCCACACCAAAAACCAACCCAAAGAAAATCTTGCCCATCTGCCACCTTGTTTAAGCCATGATAGCGGCCAATTCCGGCGACTCAAGAGCGGCAACATGGTTGTCCGCTCAAGATTTGCACCAAATGCACATCTGCGCTAAAGGCCAAACTTATGAACGCTCATGTCCCTAAAGTTGGCCTCGTGCAGCTAGGCTGCCCGAAGAACCTCGTCGATTCCGAACGCATCCTCACGCAGTTGCGTGCTGAAGGCTATAAAATCGCTCCCGGCTATGATGATGCCGATGTGGTGATTGTGAACACCTGTGGATTTCTCGATTCTGCTAAAGCTGAAAGTCTGGCCGCCATAGGCGAAGCTATGGAGAAGAATGGCCGCGTGATTGTCACTGGCTGTTATGGCATTGAGGCAGACACTATTCGCAAGTCTCATCCCAATGTTCTGGCCGTCACCGGTCCTCACCAATATGAGCAAGTGGTGGCTGCCGTGCATGAGGCGCTGCCACCCAAGCATGATCCGCGCTATGATCTGGTGCCACCGCAGGGCCTGCACTTAACCCCGCGCCATTATTCTTATTTGAAAATTTCCGAAGGCTGCAACAACCGCTGCACCTTCTGCATTATTCCATCCATCAGAGGCGATCTGGTCTCGCGCCCCATGGCTGCGGTTTTGTACGAAGCTGAGCGTTTGGTGAAAGCTGGCGTGAAAGAACTGCTGGTAATTTCGCAAGATACTTCCGCTTATGGCATGGACATTAAATACGCCGAGTCAAAATACAAAGGCCGCGAAGTGCGCGCCAAGTTTTATGACATGGCCAAGGAACTGGGCGACCTCGGCGCGTGGGTGCGAATGCATTATGTTTACCCCTACCCGCATGTGGATGATGTGATTCCGTTGATGGCTGAAGGTAAGGTTTTGCCCTATTTGGATATCCCGTTCCAACACGCCTCACCCACAGTTCTAAAATCTATGCGTCGGCCAGCCAATCAAGAAAAGGTTCTAGACCGCTTGGCCAAGTGGCGCAGCATCTGCCCAGACATTGCCATCCGCTCCACCTTCATTGTGGGCTTCCCCGGTGAGACGGACGCTGATTTCGAATTCCTATTAGAGTGGATGAAGGAAGCCAAATTGGAGCGCGTGGGCTGCTTTAAATATGAGCCTGTGAGCGGTGCCAAAGCCAATGACTTGGGCTTGCCGCAAGTTCCTGACGAAGTGAAAGCCGAACGCTACGCCAGATTCATGGAAACCCAACAAGTGATTTCCGAAGCTGCACTCCAAGCCAAAGTGGGCCGCGTGATTGATGTGCTGGTCGATGAGATCGACGATGAGAATGACGAAGCCATTGCCCGCAGCCCGTGGGACGCCCCAGAGATCGACGGTAACGTATTCATCCCCGGCGGCACCGATTTGAAGCAAGGCGATATGGTGAAGGTGAAGATTGTTGAAGCCGAGGAATATGATTTGGTGGGGGAACGGGTTTAGTCTCTTTTCCTAACCTTCTCCCGTTGAGGGAGAAGGAGAAGAACTCACAACGGTATATTATCGTGCTTCTTCCACGGGTTTTCTAACTGCTTACCTTTCAGCATATCGAGCGCTCGCGCCACCCTTCGCCGTGTTGAATGCGGCATGATAACATCGTCTAAAAACCCGCGCTCGGCTGCCACAAACGGGTTGGCAAAGCGGGCCTCATAATCCTTCACACGAGCAGCAATTTTTTCCTTGTCGCCTAACTCTGCGCGGTAAATAATTTCGGTTGCACCCTTAGCACCCATCACCGCAATCTCTGCCGTGGGCCACGCATAATTCAAATCACCGCGTAAATGTTTCGACGCCATAACAACATAAGCTCCACCATAAGCCTTGCGTGTGATGATGGTGATTTTCGGTACCGTGGCTTCGGCATAAGCAAACAGCAGTTTCGCACCATGCTTGATCAATCCTCCATATTCCTGCGCGGTGCCGGGCAAAAACCCTGGCACATCAACAAAAGAAATAATTGGAATGCCAAAACAATCACAGAAGCGCACAAACCTTGCAGCTTTGCGCGCCGCATCAGAATCCAAAACACCTGCCAGCATCATCGGTTGATTGGCCACAATGCCAACAGTGCGGCCCTTAATCCGCGCTAAACCAGTGATGATATTCTTGGCGTGAGCTTCTTGAATTTCAAAAAAATCACCGTCATCAACAGTTTTTTGAATCAGCTCATGCATATCATAAGACTGGTTTGGATTGGCGGGGATCAGTGTATCTAATGAGTGATCATACCGCTCGGCATCATCGTCATACGGAATTTCGGGTATGGCTGATGTGTTGGAAGATGGCAGAAAATCAATCAGGCGGCGCATTTGTAAAAGCGCCTCCACATCATTGTCGAATGCCTTGTCAGCAATTGAAGAACGCGTGGTGTGAACCGATGCACCACCCAGTTCCTCAGCCGTCACAGTCTCATTCGTAACAGTTTTCACCACATCAGGGCCGGTTACAAACATATAACTGGTGTCGCGCACCATGAAAATAAAGTCCGTCATCGCTGGCGAATACACATCGCCCCCCGCACAAGGCCCCATGATTACTGAAATTTGTGGGATAACCCCTGATGCCAACACATTGCGCTGAAACACTTCACCATAACCACCCAGCGCATCAACCCCTTCCTGAATGCGCGCACCTCCGGCATCATAAAGCCCGATAATTGGCGCACGATTACGCAGCGCCATATCTTGCAGCTTGGTAATTTTGCGCGAATGAGTTTCGGAAAGTGAGCCGCCAAACACAGTGAAGTCTTTGGCAAACACATAGATCAAACGGCCATTAACCGTGCCCCAACCTGTGACCACTCCATCACCCGGGATTTTGGTTTTTTCCATGCCGAAATCAGAACTGCGATGTTCCACAAACATGTCGAACTCTTCAAACGAGTTCGCATCCATCAAAAGCTCAATGCGTTCACGCGCCGTCAGCTTGCCACGCGCATGTTGGGCATCCACCCGCTTTTGCCCACCACCCGCACGAGCCTCAGCACGGCGGCGTTCTAAATCTTCAAGAATCTCTTGCATGTTATGCTCCAGCTTGGGAACACGTTAGGGAGAAGAATAAGCAAGGTCAAACCGAACGAAAACAACTGTCATCCCGACGAAAGTCGGGACCCAGAAGCAGTGGCACTTAGTAAATTATTTTGCACTGAATGCGTTGTGCTGGATCCCGACTTTCGTCGGGATGACAAATTATATGTATCTAAAATAGATTATTGTGCAGCTTTAATTGCAGCATCAATCTTCGGCACAGCATCAGCACAAAAACCAGCATTATCAGCTTTGGCGGCAGCTTGTGTATCGCTCCAAAGCGCATCCAATTCGTCTTGCCCTAAACCACTTTTCTGTTCAGCACGTTGCACAGCATCACCCAGTAAGCTCGATTTTTCGCTGTCCAATTGCGGCTCACACACTTTGCCAGCAACACCAGCCGCATAGGCATTCACCAATTCAGCAGGGGCCGCTTGAGCCACCACAGCACCAATTGTTAAGGCTGAAGCAAACAAAACCGAAACGAGCAAACGTGATGTCATGGTGTTCCCCAAGAAGTTGAACTGCTAATATGATCTATAATCGTGACGTGTTAAGGGCGCGATTGTGGCAAACTGGATTAGACTGCGAGAAGGTTAAGAAACTGCAAGCTGCCATCAAAATCAATGCGGCGAAAAGCGCGCCGGGCATTGGCTTCATCATCTTGGCCCCAAGTGGCGATCTGAAAATCTTCTTCCACATGGGCAGCGGCCCAGCCAGCTTCAGGCGAAATCGCCTTAGCAGTCAGCATCAAACCCACCAAAGCTGAGCCAGTGAGCGTAGTTAGATTATGTGCAACCGTGAGTTCAAAGTTGGAAAGGTTAGCCACATACTTCTCGACAGCCGCAATCGTCGCAGGCGATTGTGCAGAGTGCATAACACCTGACACCATGTTGAATTCGGCATCCAAATTTGCCGAAGCCCAAGCCACTACAGGGTCCCAAGCATCAGATTGCAACGCCACCAAATTCGAGGGCGCATCGGCGCGGTAGCACACCATGTCCGAACCTGAAAATTCAACAACCTGCCCCGCCACAAATTTGCGTTCAGCACCTGCCCTGTCAATTGCAGTGTTAGCCAATTTTGTAAGAGGCATAGCCGCAGGGTTGATAAATTCTTCTTGCGCGTTCCATTCCGCTGCAATCGCAGCAGCCATTGCCATTGATGGCAAAATCAATTTGGCTTTCATCGGAGTTTTCACGGAGCGACCATCTAGGGCAATACCCAACTCGTCCGTCACTGTCGCCAGTTTGTAAAACTTTTTCGGCAATGGCCTAACAATACGGTCACGCGAAAGCCGTTCCCAGCGCTCATCAGCCGTTTCAGTCGTCAAATCTTTCCGCATCAAAACCCAAAACCTTAAAAGTTGAGATCATATGCTCAGGCAGTGGAGCTGTAATATCCACCACCCCCTCACGCGGATGCGGAAACACCACTCGCCGCGCATGGAGATGCAACTTGTTAGTCACACCCTCTGGCAATTCCAAATCGCCATTATATTTATTATCACCAAATATCGGCGTTCCAATATGCGCCGTGTGAGCGCGAAGCTGATGCTGCCTGCCAGTGAGCGGCTTCAATGAAAGCCAAGCCGCATTGCCCGATTTTCCAAGCACCGCATATTGCGTGACGGCAGATTGCTCATCCTCTTCCTCGCCTGCTTTAGAAGCACGCATCCGGTCGCCATCTTCGCTGCGGGCTTTAATCAAGGCCACATCTATTTTCCCTTGGGCAGGGGTTGGAATGCCCTTCACCACCGCCCAATAGGTTTTCTTCACAACGCGTGTAGCAAACAGTTTGCCCAAAGCCGCAGCCACGGCGCGGCGCTTGGCAATGACGATGACGCCAGAGGTGTCTCTATCGAGGCGGTGCACCAGCAAGGGCCGCTCACCCAATTCCTTGCCAAGCCCCATCAAAAGCCCATCCAAATGCGTGTGGGTTTTGGTGCCGCCCTGCACGGCAAATCCGGCTGGTTTATTCAAAACGAAAATATCATTGTCTTCATGGATAACCATCGAGGAAAAGAACTGGCGCTCATAGGGCGTGAGCGGCAACACATCTTCCTTGGGCGTATCAGCAGGCCGCTTATCAAAGGCCAGTGGCGGCACACGAATATCTTGGCCCTTGGTAAGCCGTGCATTGGTTTTAACCCGCCCTGCCCCCACCCGCACTTGGCCAGTTCGCGTGAGCTTGTTCAAATAGGCAAATGTCACTTGTGGGAAATGAATTTTGAACCAGCGGTCCAAACGCATTCCATCTTCATCAGCGGAAACTTCATAACGTTTAACTTCAGCAGCCATCAACCAAACGCCTTAAAACCAACCATCAAA
>JAYUPT010000151.1:0-9251 GCA_043759965.1 Aestuariivirga sp.
GACGTGGTGCTCAATCCGCTCGGCGTGCCTTCACGCATGAACGTGGGCCAAATTCTTGAAACCCATTTGGGTTGGGCTTGTGCTGGCATGGGCAAGAAGATTGGTGACGCTTTGGATGCTTATTCAAGCACGCAAAAAGTAAAACCAGTTAAGGATGAACTGCAACGCATCTATGGCAAGAATGCCGAGATTGATGCGCTTGAAGACCAAGAAGTGATTGAGTTTGCTCATTCTGTTAAGAAGGGCGTTCCAATTGCAACTCCGGTGTTTGATGGCGCACGCGAAGAAGACATTGCTAAAATGTTGGTTGATGCAGGCCTCACCGCTTCAGGTCAGATTACACTTTATGACGGCAAAACTGGCGACCCGTTTGATCGTCAAGTGACTGTCGGCATCATCTACATTCTGAAGCTTCACCATCTTGTGGATGATAAAATCCACGCGCGTTCGATTGGGCCTTACTCGCTTGTTACTCAGCAGCCGCTGGGTGGTAAGGCGCAGTTCGGCGGTCAACGCTTCGGTGAAATGGAAGTGTGGGCGCTCGAAGCTTATGGTGCAGCTTACACGCTGCAAGAAATGCTGACTGTGAAGTCAGACGACGTTGCTGGCCGTACAAAGGTTTATGAAGCCATTGTGCGCGGTGATGATGCGTTTGAAACCGGCATTCCAGAAAGCTTCAACGTGCTCGTCAAGGAAATGCGTTCGCTCGGCCTCAATGTAGAGCTGCAGAGCGGGCAAGTTCCGGTGATGCCAGTTTAAGTAATCTTGTTGAGCAATCTGGGCGGAAGGGCAACCTTCCGCCACCATCTAAAAGTTTTTGAAATCTATTTTAGGAGCACACCATGAACCAAGAGGTCATGAACGTCTTCAATCCGGCAGCCCCGGTACAAGTATTCGACCAGATCCGTATTTCGATCGCGTCGCCAGAGAAAATTTTGTCGTGGTCATTTGGCGAAATCAAGAAGCCAGAAACCATCAACTATCGCACGTTCAAACCAGAACGTGATGGCTTGTTCTGCGCGCGTATTTTTGGACCCGTTAAGGATTACGAATGCTTGTGCGGCAAATATAAGCGCATGAAGTATAAGGGCATCATCTGCGAAAAATGCGGTGTTGAAGTTACTCTCTCAAAGGTACGGCGCGAGCGCATGGGCCACATTGAGCTTGCAGCTCCGGTTGCTCACATCTGGTTCTTGAAATCAGTTCCATCACGCATTTCGACATTGCTCGACATGACGCTGAAGGATGTTGAACGCATTCTCTATTTTGAAAACTACATCGTGCTTGAGCCAGGCTTAACGCCACTCAAGATGAACCAAATGATGGGTGAATCAGAGTATCTGAAAGCCCAAGAAGATTTCGGTGAAGACAGCTTCACAGCTGGCATTGGTGCTGAAGCCATTCGCGATATGCTTAACGCTATCAATCTAGATGCGCTTAAAATTACATTGCGCGAAGAATTGAAAGTGGCCACTGGCGAATTGAAGCCAAAGAAATTGGCCAAGCGTTTGAAACTGGTTGAGAGCTTTATTGAATCTGGCAACCGCCCAGATTGGATGATCCTCACTGTCGTGCCGGTTATCCCACCAGAACTGCGCCCACTTGTGCCGCTGGATGGTGGTCGTTTTGCCACTTCAGATTTGAACGATCTCTATCGCCGCGTGATCAACCGCAACAACCGTTTGAAGCGTTTGATTGAACTTCGTGCGCCAGATATTATCGTGCGTAACGAAAAGCGCATGTTACAAGAATCGGTTGATGCGCTGTTTGACAATGGTCGTCGTGGCCGTGTGATCACCGGTGCTAACAAGCGTCCGTTGAAGTCGCTCTCTGATATGCTCAAGGGCAAACAGGGTCGCTTCCGTCAAAACTTGCTTGGTAAGCGCGTGGATTATTCAGGCCGCTCGGTTATCGTTGTGGGTCCAGAATTGAAGCTGCATCAATGCGGTTTGCCAAAGAAAATGGCACTCGAACTGTTCAAGCCCTTCATTTACTCGCGCCTTGAAGCCAAGGGGCTTTCTTCCACAGTGAAGCAAGCCAAGAAGCTGGTGGAAAAAGAAAAGCCGGAAGTGTGGGATATCCTCGACGAGGTGATCCGCGAACATCCGATTATGCTCAACCGCGCTCCAACGCTGCATCGCCTTGGCATTCAAGCGTTTGAGCCGGTGTTAATCGAAGGCAAAGCCATCCAGTTGCATCCGCTCGTGTGTACTGCTTTCAACGCTGACTTTGACGGTGACCAAATGGCGGTTCACGTTCCACTATCGCTTGAAGCGCAGTTGGAAACCCGTGTTCTGATGATGGCAACTAACAACGTTCTGCATCCTGCCAACGGCCAACCAATCATTGTGCCGTCGCAAGATATCGTTTTGGGCTTGTATTATCTCTCGATCATCCAAGACAAAGAACCAGGCGAAGGCAAGATTTTCGGCTCTATGGCTGAAGTTGATCATGCTCTTGCTGCGGGTGCTGTAACGCTTCACGCCAAAATTAAGGGCCGTGTTCGCGACATGGGACCAGATGGTGAGCCACGCAATCGCACTGTGGATACAACACCAGGCCGCATGAAGATTGGTGAGTTGTTGCCAATCGCTGAAAACATGTCGTTTGAAGTGTGCAACAAGCTGATGACCAAAAAAGAAATCTCAAAGATGATTGACTCAGTCTATCGTCATTGCGGTCAAAAAGAAGCGGTTGTGTTCTGCGACCGCATCATGGCTCTCGGTTTCTACAATGCTTACAAGGCTGGCATTTCGTTCGGTAAGGACGACATGATGATCCCGGCTGCCAAAGTGAAACTGGTGGCCAATGCCCGCACGCTGGCCAAGGAATATGAGCAACAATATATTGATGGTCTCATCACCCAAGGCGAAAAATATAATAAGGTCGTGGATGCTTGGGCCAAGTGCTCAGACAAAGTGGCTGAAGAAATGATGGCTGAAATTTCAGCCGTTCGTAAAGATGAAGTCACTGGCCGCACCAAGCAAGTGAACTCGATTTACATGATGAGCCATTCGGGTGCGCGTGGTTCACCAACGCAAATGAAGCAGCTCGCGGGTATGCGTGGTTTGATGGCCAAGCCTTCGGGCGAGATCATCGAAACACCGATCATCTCGAACTTCAAAGAAGGCCTCTCGGTTCTCGAATACTTCAACTCCACCCATGGTGCCCGTAAGGGCCTTGCTGATACGGCATTGAAGACAGCTAACTCTGGCTATCTCACCCGCCGTTTGGTGGACGTGGCGCAGGATGCGATTATCTCGGAAGAGGATTGCGGTTCCAAGAACTACATCACCACGCGTCCGATCATTGATTCAGGTGAAGTGATTGTGCCGATTGGCGTCCGTATTCTCGGCCGCACTGCTGCTGAGGATATTACAGATCCAGTTTCAGGCGAAGTTCTTGCCCAAGCTGGTCTCGAAATTCTCGAAGCTAATGTTGAGAAGATTGAAAAAGCTGGCATCACTGAAGTTCGTATTCGGTCCGTGCTCACCTGCGAAACCAAGTTCGGCGTTTGCGGCAAATGTTATGGCCGCGATTTGGCCCGTGGCACGCCCATTAACATGGGCGAAGCTGTTGGCGTTATCGCAGCGCAATCCATCGGCGAACCCGGCACCCAGCTTACCATGCGCACCTTCCACATTGGTGGTGCGGCACAGGTGCTCGACGAGTCATACGTTGAATCAGCACAAGAGGGCACGGTTGAAATCCGTAACCCGAATGTGGCCACTGACACCAACGGCAAGCTCGTTGTTATGGGCCGCAACACCTCGATCGTGATCAAGGATGTTAAAGGCAATGACCGCGCCACCCACAAGGTGATCTACGGTTCCAAGCTGCTGGTGAACACTGGCGATCAAGTGAAGCGCGGCGTTCGTATTGCGGAATGGGATCCATTCACCCGTCCTGCACTCACCGAAGTTGATGGTATTGTTGCATTTGAAGATGTTGTTGACGGTGTATCCGTGAACGAAGTCACCGATGAAGCGACAGGCATCACCAACCGTGTGATCATTGATTGGCGCACCAACCAACGCGGCACCAACTTGAAGCCAGCGATTGTCATCAAGGATGCCAATGGCGAAGTGAAAAAGTTGGCCCGTGGCGGCGAAGCCCGTTACTTGCTCTCGGTTGATGCCATTCTGTCAGTTGAACCAGGCTCTAAGGTAGGGGCAGGCGATGTGCTTGCGCGTAACCCACTTGAAAGTGCGAAAACACGCGACATCACGGGCGGTCTGCCACGTGTTGCCGAATTGTTTGAAGCGCGCCGTCCGAAAGATGCAGCGATCATCGCTGAAATCTCTGGCCGCATTGAGTTTGGCCGCGACTATAAGAACAAGCGCCGCGTTCGCATTGTGCCACTGGAAGACAGTGCCGAGGCCATTGAATATCTAATCCCGAAGGGCAAGCATTTGCCAGTTCAGGAAGGTGACTTCATTGAAAAGGGCGAATATCTGATGGACGGTAACCCCGCTCCACATGATATTCTGGCGATCAAAGGCGTGGAAGAATTGGCTGCATTCTTGGTCAACGAAATCCAAGAAGTGTATCGCTTGCAAGGTGTGGGCATTAACGACAAGCACATTGAAGTGATTGTGCGCCAAATGCTGCAAAAGGTTGAAATCACCGACAATGGTGAATCAACCTTGCTGGTTGGCGAACAGCTGGACCGTGAAGAACTTGACCGTGAAAACGCCAAGCTCATCGCCGAAGGCTTGCGCCCAGCATCGGGTCAACCGGTTCTGCTCGGCATCACCAAGGCATCGCTCCAGACACGCAGCTTCATCTCAGCCGCGTCCTTCCAAGAAACCACACGCGTGCTCACCGATGCTGCCACCCAAGGCAAGATCGACACACTCGATGGTTTGAAGGAAAACGTGATCGTGGGCCGTCTGATCCCAGCCGGCACCGGCGGCATGCTTGCTCGCTTCAGGCAGATTGCCGATAAACGCGACAAGCTGATCATCGAAGAACAACAAAAAGACGCTCTGCCAGCTACGGCGGCAGAGTGAGAACGATAAGTTAGCAAAAAGGCCCAGAGCGATCTGGGCCTTTTTAGTTTGCCAGAAAGTGTTATGCGTTACTTTACACATAACGATTTCTGTGCTATAAATATGTATGAAAATTCGGAACGTAATCCACAAGGGATTGCGCAAATTGATCGAAGACGACAATGCGGCGGGCCTGCAACCCGCTGTGGCAGATAAGCTGCGCAAGATCATATCCTTTCTGCAAGAGATGGAACACGAGGAAGAGTTGCGATCAATTCCATCATGGAAAGCCCATCAGCTGACCGGAAATAGAAAAGGTGTGTGGAGCCTTTTTGTTACGAAGAATTGGCGCATCACATTCAGCATCGATAAAGGCGAGATCGAAATCATTGATCTCAATTACGAAGATTATCATTGAGGAGAATATAATGAACACTGGCATTCGCATGAAAAATCCCGCCCATCCAGGTGGATTTGTGAAAACTGAAATCATTGAACCGTTTGGCTTGTCGGTCACCGCCGCTGCGCAAGTGCTGGGTGTAACGCGCCCCGCGCTTTCGGCATTGTTGAATGAGCGTGTATCGCTGTCACCTGAAATGGCACTGCGCATTGAAAAAGCATTCGGTGTTTTGATGGATACATTGATGCGGATGCAGAACGCTTATGACATCGCCAAAGCGCGCAAGCGGGCAGGGGAGATTAAGGTGCGGCCATTTAAGGTGAAGGCGGGTTCACAGGATGTGGCGGCTTAGAGACAACAACTTAGCAAAAAGGCCCAGAGCGATCTGGGCCTTTTTGGTTTCTAATCTTTCCCTCTGCCCCGTAGGGGAGAGGGTTGGGGCCTATCCGCCGAAGCGTCTTCGCGTAGGTGGATGGGTGGCTGAGGGGCCTTTCAGCGAGGCTTGGCCAGACCCAATGCGTGCGCGGTCACCGCAAATTCGAACTATGACAAGGAGATTAATTTGAATCTTGAGTTTTCCGAACAATTTTCGGTGGCGCTGGGATTTCTTTTATTCGATTAGAAAAATATTTTGTATTTTGGTTTGTAAGGCTTTCCAGAGTTTCTTCGCTGTATTTCTTGCGAAGCAATTCAATAAAATCAGGCTCAACGTTGCTGGCGAAGGCAATCATTCCAACCAACCTTCCCAACCCTTCCGGACTTAGAGAACCCTTTTTAAAACTGTAAATTTCTGATTTTATTTTCTGCTTTCTATCACGTCCAATAGAAAGTTTTCGTTCCGGAGTTATTATCAGACCTGTTACCGTCCGACGATAGCGGCGTGACAAGAACGCTAATTTTTTTTCATTTACACTTAAGCTACCAAATTTGAATTGTTTCAACGTGTTTCTGAGTTCAATTAATGCGCCTTCAAGTTTGTTAGGTTCTTGAGAGGATATGAATAAGTCATCCGCATACCTGCTATACGACAACTTTTGAGTTTGGCACCATTTGTCAAATTGAATATCAAAATCAAACATAAGAATATTTGTAAGTATGGGTGAAGATGGTGCGCCGATAGTTAGTGCTCCATGGCGGCACACAATCTTACTGACAAAATCAATGTCATTTTGGTCAATTTCAACACCCATGGCCTGACTATTTTCTTTCAAAAAGCTAGAAACATCGGCTGACTTGAACGAAGGAAAAAATGACTCAAGATCGACATGAAGTGTAAAGTTACTGTTCAAATGAATAAGTGCATTCTTTTTTATACTACTGCCTTTGCGATACGCGGTGGCAGCATGATGTATAGGAAATTTCTCAAACAGTATCTTATTCAATATTCTCTGTAATGCTTTGATCTGTTTACTGGGTTGTTCAATCGTCCTCACTCCACCTGTTCTCTTTGGTATCGTGTAAACTTTGTATCGTTTGGACGCAGTTAGGGCATACCAGTTCAATAGTTTGACACTAAGATCAGTATAACTTTGAAGTACATCAAGAAGCATTGCGTGATGTCTCCAATATTTCAATGAAGGCGTCGCCGGCATTCAAAAGCAAATCAGTTAATTCTAACTTGATAGAGTTTTCTTTTTCAGCATGGCCAGTCACAATTTCGAGAAGCGGCACATGGCCACCTCTGACACAGTAGTGACCAAAGTCGCCAATTTCCAAGAGAAGGTTTGAGCCAACCAGTACTGACGTGAGTTGCTTTAATCTATTTTCTTTGAACTGATTTTTAAAAATTGATCGGATAATGAATTTCAAGTCTTTGTAAGTTGCAATTTTTAATAAGTTAAAAATTTGATAGATAAGACAAAATAGATCGTACTCGCTCAATTGATTGTACTTATCGATTTCCAACTGTTTCCTTTTTTTTGGAAAAGAGAATCGCTCAATTCGCTTTGTAATTTCTTCGAAATTAGGGTTGGTATAGTTCGTCTGTATTGTTGGAGAAAATTGTGATTTGGCATCGATTTTCTTTGCAGGACCTAACGAGATAAAACTATCACCACCTTGAAATTGTGCATCCAACGAGAGCACTATTTTGTTTCTAAGTTCCTCTACCGCCGAGAAGTAACCTATTTCTGCGAATGACCCTGGAGCTTCCGGAAAGACCACAATCGCATGCGACAACTCTCCAATTAGTTTTTCGAAATCAGCGATATCAAACTGCCCGTTTGTCACCTCTGAGAAATAGTTTTTAATGGCATACTCAGGTAAAAAAATCTGATAGTTTGGTTTGTGGTTTCGACAATACTCTCTAAAAAGTATACGCATGTGTGTTGCGTCGTTGCCGCCACAGACAAAAACTATGTTGCCCGTGTTTAGTGATGAATAACTTTCTTTCAAAAGTTGGACCACCCGCTTGCGGAGATCTAATTGATCTTTTTTTATTAGCGGGTGTTCCACTTGTTCCTCTTACTTCGAGCGACCGACTTCAAAGAATTGAGGCGGAGCCGAGGAGTCTTCGACCGGAACCGACTCAATTCTTTGAAGTCGGCGCCCAAATGCGTACAATAGTATTCAGCCTGATTTACATCCGGCGTAGAGTTTAGTCTTCTATAATAGAGACTCTACCCAACTAAGAGGAATCTCAGAATTGCAGAGAAAGCCAAAACTGGCAATATATTTTTTTATGATTACCTTAGAGTGATAGGAAACTCCAACCACCGCACCCGCTGAACCACCCCTCACCCTCCCATCCACCTACGCGAAGACGCTACGGCGGACAGGCCCCAACCCTCTCCCCCTGCGGGGCGAGAGGGAAAGCAGGGCGTTCAAATTCTCTGATTTAAAATGGTGGGCGGTGCAGGTTTTGAACTTGCTACCCGGTGATTAAAAAGCCCCATATTGCCAAGGACTCTTCAACTGAAATTTGATCTTGTGTTTCATGTAACAATCCCTTATATTGTTACATGAAACAAAATGAAAGGTGGCGGCATGGGTCTTAACATTGCAGATCGCGTTAGCAAGCACAGGGCAGGGCTTAGAGCTTCAGGCTTGCGCCCCGTGCAGCTGTGGGTGCCAGATACGCGGGTGCCTGAATTCGCAATTGAATGCCAACGGCAGTCTGTTTTGGTGGCCAAGGCTGATCGTGCTGATCTAAAGCTGATGGAGTTTCTCGATGAGGCCATGGTGGACATGGACGACAGTGCTGAATGAAATACGGCGATCTTGTAACTATTGCGCTGCAGGGCGAGTTTGGAAAGCCACGTCCGGCATTGGTGGTTCAGTCTGATTTATTTGCTGAGCATTCCACAATAACTGTTTTACTTTTGACCAGCAGTTTAGTTGATGCGCCACTGTTGCGTGTGACTTTAGAGCCAGATGGCAACAACGGCCTGCAAAAAATCTCGCAAGTGATGATTGATAAAACCATGACAATCAGACGCGAGAAAATTGGCGTAGCTTTTGGTTTTGTTAGTAATGAAATGATGCAAACTATTCGGCGACTGCAAGCCGTTTTTCTCAACATCGTTTAAAATGGTGGGCGGTGCAGGATTCGAACCTGCGACCCGGTGATTAAGAGTCACCTGCTCTACCAACTGAGCTAACCGCCCGTTCTTTTCAGAACGATGGCCCTGCGTTGAGGGCAGGGCCAGTGAGGGTGCGTATAAGCACCAAGCTTGAGATTGTCTAGCCTATTTCTAACATGGAACGAAGTGAGGCGCTGAGCGTTGATGGGTGAACTCAAAATGAGGAGCCAATCATGAAAAAACAAAACCCAGAAGCGCTTGCCGAATTTGCGAAATCGGCCCGTGCGGCAGAGCCAGTGAAAGAGGATAAGTCCTTCATTGCAACTGCAAAGACGAGCC
>JAYUPT010000152.1:0-3543 GCA_043759965.1 Aestuariivirga sp.
ACCCAACACTCATTTCGCCAGTGCAACCAGTAGCCGTGGTTTCCGCTCCTGCGCCTGTGGCGGAGGTTCCGGTTGTTAAACCAGTGGAAGTGAAGCCCGCTGAAGTAAAGCCTGCTGAAGTAAAACCAGTGGAAGTAAAACCAGTGGAAGTAAAGCCAGTGGAAGTAAAACCTGCCGAAGTGAAACCTGCGGAAGTAAAGCCAGTTGAGCAAGTTGCTGTGGCAACTCAGCCAGTTACCCAGCCAGAGCCAAAACCAGCAATTGCACCAAGCTTTGATACGGTGCGCGTTGAAACCGGCGGTGAGACGGTAATTGCGGGCCGCGCCGAACCAGACACTGAAGTGCTGGCAAAGCTGAATGGTGTTGTTATTGCCACCGCAAAAACCAGTTCTGACGGATCATTTGTTATGATCCCTGATAAGCCCTTGCCAGCTGGTGCAGGCACACTTTCGCTTGAAACCCAAATTGATGGTGTCGTTGTAGCTTCCGCAGAAACAGTGGCGGTGGCTGTGAAACCAAAAGGCGAAGGCGAGGCCACGATTGCTGTTCTCACACCTGATCAGCCAACTAAAATTGTGCAAGCTCCTGCTTCACCATCGAATTCGGTGGTGTTGGATACTGTGGATTATAATGCCGCTGGCGATATTGTGTTTTCAGGCCGCGCCCAACCCGGTGCCGTTGTCAGGCTTTATGTAGATAATGCAATTGCAGGCGAAGCCAAGGCCGACGATGGCGGTAAATGGATATATGCTGGCCAATCAGAAGTTCCAGCAGGAACCCACACGCTGCGCGCCGATGCAATTGCTGCAGATGGTTCAGTGTCCAGCCGTGTTGAATTGCCATTCATGCGTGAAGCTCCTGCCAAAGTGGCCGAATCAGCCCCAGCGCCCGTTGTTGCGCCTGCCGCCGCTCCAGTTACTGCTCCAGCCGCCCCTGCAGTTGTAGTTGAAGTCCCTGCGGTTGCAGTTGAAGTCCCTGCGGTTGCCGCACCTGTGGCTGCTGCACCAGCACAAGTTGCTGCCGTACCTGCGCCCGAAGCAGCCGCTCCCGCTGCTGCACCTGTTGCTGCTGCCCCCGCACCAGCGGTGGCTGTTGCTGCACCACCCGCAGCTCCTCAACCAACGCGCATTGTTATTCAACCCGGTAACAATCTCTGGACCCTGTCGCGCGAACTTTATGGCTTTGGCAGAAAATACACGGTGATCTATGAAGCCAATAAAAGTCAAATCCGCAATCCACACTTGATCTTCCCAGGTCAAATTCTCACCGCCCCAGTGGCCGCGAACTAGTCGCCTTGAGAAAAGCGACGGCGCAAAACGCCAGCGGCGAAACCTCGCAATGGGAAACCTTAAAGGGGCTTTTGCCGCTGCTTTGGCCAAATGGCAGGAATGACCTAAAAATCCGCGTGGTGCTGGCTTTGGCGCTTTTGGTGGTTTCCAAAATCGTCACTGTCCTCACACCTTATGCTTTTAAAGCGGCAACAGATTTGCTCACCGCCAAGGGCGGCGTAGAACTGGCCTTGCTCAGCGTTCCCTTTTTCATGGTGTTGGCCTATGGCTTGGGCCGCATTTTCATGGTGGTGTTTGCGCAAATGCGCGATGCCATTTTTGCTAAAGTGGGCCAGCGCGCGGTGCGTGAGCTTTCATTCAGCACCTTCCGCCACCTCCATGCGCTTTCACTAAAATTCCATTTGGAACGGCGCACCGGTGGCCTCAGCCGCATCATATCACGCGGCATCAATGGCGTGGATTCAGTTCTGCGCTTTTCATTGTTCAACACCTTCCCAACAGCTTTAGAAATTGTGATGGTGTGTGGCGTCTTGGCGTATTCATTTGGCTGGCTCTACGTTTTGGTGATCGCCATAACCGTGATTGCTTATTTGTGGTTCACCTATTGGGCCACTGAACGCCGCATCGGCATCCGCCGCACCATGAATGAAGCCGATAATGATGCTGGCACCAAGGCCATTGATAGTTTGCTCAATTTCGAAACCGTAAAATATTTCGGCAATGAGTTCCACGAAGCCGAACGCTATGACAAATCCATGGCCGTTTACGAAAAAGCTGCCGTGCGCACTTGGGTGTCGCTTGCTGTGCTTAACGCAGGTCAAGCTGCAATTTATTCTGTGGGCCTCACAATTGTGATGGCAATGGCTGGGTGGGCCATTTTAAAAGGCACCTCCACCATCGGTGATTTTGTGATGATCAACGCCTTGATGATCCAGCTTTATATGCCGCTCAATTTCATTGGTTCATCTTACCGTGAAATCAAACAAGGCTTGATTGACGTGGAAGGCATGTTTGATATTTTGCGTGAGAACGCTGAAATTGCCGATAAGCCGAATGCGCCTGAATTCAAACCAGCCAAAGGCGATATTATATTCGAGAATGTGAGCTTCGCTTATGATGCAGTGCGCCCCATCCTCAAAAACATTTCATTGCATGTGCCCGCCGGAAAAACCGTGGCCATTGTTGGCCCATCGGGGGCCGGAAAATCCACCATCTCGCGGCTGTTGTTCCGCTTCTATGATGTAACATCGGGCCGCATTTTGATTGATGGTCAAAATGTTGCAGATGTGAAGCAAGAGAGTTTGCGCAAGGCCATTGGCATGGTGCCACAAGACACGGTGCTGTTTAATGATACCGTGCGTTATAACATTCGCTATGGCAGGCCAGATGCAACAGACGCTGAAGTGGAAGCCGCAGCCAAAATGGCACAAATCCATAATTTCGTGTTGAGCTTGCCAAAGGGCTATGACGCGATGGTGGGTGAACGCGGTTTGAAATTATCAGGTGGTGAAAAGCAACGCGTGTCCATCGCTCGCACCATTCTCAAAGGTCCACCAATTCTAGTTCTCGATGAAGCAACCTCGGCACTGGACAGTTTAACCGAACTTGAAATTCAAGAAGCCTTGCGCAGTGTTTCCAAAAACCGCACAACAGTGGTGATTGCGCACCGGCTTTCAACTGTAGTTGAAGCTGATGAAATCATCGTTCTTGAAAAAGGCGAGATTGCCGAACGTGGAACACATAAAATTTTGCTGAAGAAAAAAGGCCTCTACGCTGATATGTGGAATCGCCAACAACAGGCCGATGAAGCACGGCGCAAACTGGTAGAGAATTTAGATTTACGCGGGTTAAAGGCTGAGGATTTGTTGCGGGTTTAAGGTGCGGTCCCAAATTATTTGGGATGCGTTAATCACAACGCAGCAGCCATAGTTACCAGCGCCTGAATCAACCTTTCAGTAATCAACCTCAAAAAGTTCGCATTAACTGCATCCCTCAAATGCGCTGAAAATAAGCTTCAAATTTGATGCAAATGCGTTTGCATTCATCATTGTTTACTCTTCAGGTTCCATAACAAATCCATATCGCAGCAAATGCGAAACGAGTGGGATGGTGCAAGTGTCCAGTTACAAGGACACAGCACTTTAGCAATTTAGGGGACTAGGGTGTGAACCCAATTCAAATTCTTGAATTACTTTAGCAAATCAGATTCAGATGCTCTGAACAAGGAGCATATCATGGGTCGATTTGATTTGAG
>JAYUPT010000153.1:0-3538 GCA_043759965.1 Aestuariivirga sp.
ACTTGGGCCATGCCTCTCAAAAATACGGCAACTGGCTTTGCGCGACTCGTCACACTTAAAGCGGGCGCGCGCATCATTAGATCCGCGCGGGCTTATCCATTTATGATCGCGGGCACTGGAACATTTGACACACAAATTATGCAAGCCATCCCGCGCCTGTTCATCAAATATGGCGCAGAAGGCGTTTACTGCGGAAGCATTCCCCATGCTGGCCTAGGCTTTGCTGTAAAAGTTGATGATGGCGCATTTCGTGCTGTGGAAATTGCAACCGCCGCCATGCTAGCGAAATTGGATGTGTGGACCGCTGATGAAGTTGCTGCGTTAAAAAAGTTCCAACACAAAGCGCTGAGCAATTGGAATAAAATCGAAGTGGGTGAAGTGCGCGCTAGCGGCTGACCGCATTATTTGCCAGCGTGATGTGTGGTGGCAAATCCCCCGTCGCTGCCTTGTCATAATCAAAGCCCTGAATGGCGGCTTCCGTTGCGCCGTCAATCATATTGCCACTCACCAATATATTTCCAGTGCCAGCCGTAGTTGAAACCACAATGCCACGCTTTGTTTTGCGAACGATGTTGCCTTGCGCCGTAAGATTGCGCGACTTCTCACCCCAGCCCAAGCGAATGCCCACACCGCCAATATCCTCAAGCACATTATTACTCACCACCGTATCAGCCTCAGCCCAAATGCCAATGGCTTCACCAGCTTCAGCGGTGCTCCCGTGCTTAACATTGCGGATCACATTTCCAGTGCAGCT
Source organism: Aestuariivirga sp. (assembly GCA_043759965.1). Taxonomy (GTDB): domain Bacteria; phylum Pseudomonadota; class Alphaproteobacteria; order Rhizobiales; family Aestuariivirgaceae; genus Aestuariivirga. Next base: position 755 of record JAYUPT010000153.1, read on the forward strand.
TGCCAATCTTCCGCCCACATCCAAATTGGTGATTGATATACCAACCCCCGCCCCATCAATAATGTTGTTGGCTACTACAGCACCCTGAAATGCAAATTCAACGTAAAGCGAAACCTCACCAGCACGCGATAAATTATTGCAAATGATCTGCGCGTTGCTGCCCGAGTTATAGCGGATCGATGAGAAGGCTGTATCCGAAACATGATTATTGGCCGTCATCACATCGTGAGCCAAATAGATGTTTATGCCATTGCCATTTTGTCCGTTGCCGCCAGCATCAGCGCGAATGCGCGACACCCGGTTGCCAAGCACTTGCGTGCCATCGGAACCCGCCTCGCCGCGCCAAACTGCAATGCCATTATTGCCAATGTCATCAACCACATTATTTGAAATGATCAAGCCGGTTGAATTGATCGCGAAGAGTCCAAAATCTCCAAGCTTAGAAAAATGACAATCGGAAACTTTGCCGGAAATGTCTTCAAGTCTTAAACCCGTAAATGGTGAACCAGAAAATTCACAATTCTCAATGTGCAAGTGTTCAGCATGTCGGGCTATAACCAACGCACTTTGCAGAATTTCATCCGTAGACGGAGCATCATTTTTACCAACAAAACTGATCCCAGAAAGCGTAACATTGGCAGCATCGTCAATTTCTAAAACAGGTCCACCAGCCAGTGAAATAAGTTTGGTGCGGCCAAAAACCCCTTGCAAATGCACTGTGCCATTTATTTTTAATCCCGCCGTGGCAAATGTTCCTGCAGGTAATTGCACCACAGAACCATCTTCAATCGCTTTATTAATTAAAATCTGTAAATCATTGATTTCAGTAGCTTTAGCAGGTTGAATTGTCGCTGCCAAAGCAGCCCCAGTTAGCAAAGTTCGACGAGAAAAATTCATATTGGCACACTCCAAATCGAAGTGATGCAAAAAGCTTGCCGCTGCTCTAGCCTTCCCTTTGGGCATACCCAAGGCGTGAGCGCAGCTGCTCCAAAACATCCAAAGCCGCTTGCGAAACCACAGTGCCGGGTGGAAACACGGCAGCTGCCCCCATCTCCAAAAGCCTAGCCACATCATCAGGTGGAATAACGCCACCCACCACAATTAGAATATCATCGCGGCCCACAGCATGAAGAGCAGCCTTCAATTCCGGCAAATGCGAAAGATGCCCCGCCGCCAGCGATGAAAGCCCCACCACATGCACATTGTCTTTGGCTGCTTGTGTCGCCACCTCTTGTGCCGTGGCAAAAAGCTCACCCACTTTCACATCAAAACCAATATCACCAAAGCCAGATGCAATAACTTTCTGCCCGCGATCATGTCCATCCTGTCCAATTTTAGCCACCAGCAAACTGGGTGCACGGCCATCAATTTCAGCAAAAGCCAAAGCTGCGTGCTGCGCTTCCTCAAACTTCGCATCATGCTTCTGCGCATCACGGAAAACATTTTTGATCACCGACGTTTTTGCGGAGTGCCGTGGCCACACCTGCTCCAGCGCCGAAGATATCTCGCCAACAGTGGCACCAGAACGCGCTGCGGCAACGGAACCTGCGAGCAAGTTTCCTTCACCCGTTCGTGCGATTTCGGTGAGACGCGCCAACTGTAAAGTCACATCAACCTTGCTTCGGTTTGTTTTTAGTTTATGCAGCTTTTCAAGTTGCGCCGCCCGCACCGCAGAATTATCAACCTTGCGCACGTCTAATGGCTGTTCACCTTCAACCTGAAACGCATTCACCCCAACTACAATTTGCGCACCGCTATCAATGCGCGCTTGGGTGCGGGCGGCTGCTTCTTCAATGCGCTGCTTCGGCAAACCAATTTCAATGGCCTTTGCCATGCCGCCAAGATTTTCGATTTCCGCCAGATGCACGCGCACCCGCGCCATCAAATCATCGGTCAATTGCTCCACAAAATAAGAGCCACCCCATGGGTCCACCACATCACAAGTGCCAGCTTCTTTTTGTAGAAATATCTGCGTGTCTCGTGCAATGCTGGCGGAAAAATCTGTGGGCAAGGCCAGCGCTTCATCAAGCGAATTGGTGTGGAGAGATTGCGTGCCGCCTTGCGTGGCCGCCATCGCTTCAATCATGGTGCGGGTTACATTGTTAAACACATCTTGTGCAGCAAGGCTCCATCCACTCGTCTGGCAGTGCGTGCGCAGCATGGATGAGCGTGCATCTTGTGGTGAAAATTGCGCCATCAACTCCGCCCATAAAACCCGCGCGGCACGAAGCTTGGCCACCTCCATAAAAAAATTCATGCCAATGCCAAAGAAAAATGAAAGCCGTGGCGCAAAAGCATCAACACTCAAACCACCTGCAATTCCGGCCCGCACATATTCAAGTCCATCAGCCAGTGTATAAGCCAGTTCAAGATCGGCTGAAGCACCAGCCTCTTGCATGTGATAACCCGAAATCGAAATCGAATTGAATTTCGGCATATGCTCTGAGGTATATTTAAAAATATCAGAAACAATCCGCATCGATTGCGCTGGTGGATAAATATAAGTGTTGCGCACCATAAATTCTTTCAGAATATCATTCTGAATGGTGCCGGATAATTTGGCAGGCGGCACACCTTGCTCCTCAGCCGCCACAATATATAAAGCCATGATCGGCAGCACGGCCCCATTCATGGTCATTGAAACACTCATCGCATCTAGCGGAATGCCATCAAAAAGTTGGCGCATATCTAAAATGGAATCAACCGCAACACCCGCCATGCCCACATCACCCGCAACGCGCGGATGATCAGAATCATAACCCCGGTGTGTTGCTAAATCGAAGG
>JAYUPT010000154.1:0-3531 GCA_043759965.1 Aestuariivirga sp.
AACAATGTAAACTTATCGTGATGAGCAGATGTCTAAATATCTAAACCATCGGAACTCACAAATTCAGCGCGCTCACTAATGAAATTAAAACGCTCTTCAGGTTTATTTCCCATGAGTTGTTCCACAATGCGCGCTGTTGCAGCTTGTGCTGCAACATCCGTGGTCACGCGCAAAAGCAAGCGCTTGGCCGGGTCCATCGTGGTTTCTTTAAGCTGATGCGCCATCATTTCACCAAGGCCCTTAAAGCGCCCCACCTCCACTTTGCCGCGCCCGCCAAAATTGGCCAGCAATTCATCCTTGTGCTGATCATTTCTGGCATAAGTGGTTTTGCCACCTTGGGTGAGACGATAGAGCGGCGGCACTGCCAAATATAAGTGGCCATCGTCAATTATCTTTGGCATCTGGCGATAGAAAAATGTCATCAGCAGTGATGCAATGTGCGCACCGTCCACGTCAGCATCCGTCATAATAATAATCTTGTCGTAGCGTAAATCTTCTTCACGGTAAGAGTTGCCCATGCCACAACCAATGGCTTGCACCAAATCGCCAATCTGCTGGTTAGCTGCGAGTTTATCTTTACCCGCACTCGCCACATTCAAAATCTTGCCACGCAAAGGCAGCACCGCTTGGTTCACACGGTTGCGCGCTTGCTTGGCGGAGCCACCAGCCGAGTCGCCTTCAACAATAAAAAGCTCCGAGCCCTCAGCCAATGTAGCTGAGCAATCAGCAAGTTTGCCCGGCAGCCGCAATTTGCGCACCGCCGTTTTGCGGCCCACTTCTTTTTCTTGGCGGCGGCGAATGCGTTCTTCCGCGCGATCCACAATCCACGCCAATAATTTATCAGCCTGCGCTGGATGGCCAGTAAGCCAATGATCAAAATGGTCGCGCACCGCGTTTTCAACAATTCGAGCGGCTTCAAGCGTTGCCAGTTTATCTTTGGTTTGGCCTTGAAATTCTGGCTCACGAATAAACACTGAAAGCATAGCGCCAGATTGCACCATCACATCATCAGCGGTGATAACCGCAGCGCGTTTGTTATTAACCATCTCGGCATAGGTTTTAAGTGAGCGCATCAGGGCGATGCGGAAACCCGTCTCATGTGTTCCGCCATCAGGTGTTGGAATGGTGTTGCAATAGGATGACATAAAACCATCCTCACCGCCAAACCAAGCAACCGCCCATTCAACCGAACCATGGCCACCCGTTTTTTCAATCTTGCCGAAAAACAAATCATCAACCACGCGGGTCATGCCATCTAAACGTTCGACCAAAAAGTCTTTGAGACCACCAGGGAAATGGAACACAGCTTCGATTGGCGTGTCTTTATCTTTCAAATAAACTGGATCACACTTCCATCGAATTTCCACGCCACCAAATAAATATGATTTGGAGCGGGCCATTTTATAAAGCCTGGCAGCTGAAAATATAGTGTTGCCTTTGCCGAAAATTTGATGATCGGGCAAAAATTTAACAGTGGTGCCGCGCCTGCCGGAAACTTTGCCAAGGTGCTGCAAACCACCATCAGGAATACCGCGGCGAAACTCTTGCCGATAAAGCTGGCTGCCACGCGCCACTTCAACAATGCAATGTTCCGACAAAGCATTGACTACAGAAACACCAACACCATGCAAACCGCCGGAGGTTTCATAAACCTTCGAGTCAAATTTGCCACCCGCATGCAAAGTGACCATGATCACCTCAAGGGCAGATTTATCTTTAAACTTCGGGTGCGGATCAATGGGAATACCTCGACCATTATCGGTGACTGCCAAATAGCCATCAGCAAAATACTCAACTTCAATGCGGCTGGCATGACCTGCCACAGCTTCGTCCATCGAGTTATCAATCACTTCGGCAAAAAGGTGATGCAAAGCCTTTTCATCAGTGCCGCCAATATACATGCCAGGGCGGCGGCGCACAGGCTCCAAGCCTTCCAACACTTCAATATCAGCAGCCGTATAGCTTTCCTCACCCTTGGATTTGGGCGGCGCTTTTGCTGGCGGAACAGGCTTTGGGGCAACAGGCATGCCACCGAAAAGATCATCAGGGTTAGACATATTCACTCATTTCCGAATCAATTAGCGCAGTATGGCGAGGTCACACTGAAAGCTCAAATTAGGCGGTGCTGATTTGCGCTTCATCGTGTAGCATGGTCGCACTATAGAGGTGCAAGAAATGTCCAAATTCATTTTTATGCTGATAACATGTTTGCTAATGCCGCACCCTGCCCTTGCCACAGAGGTTTCGCTTTCGGGTTCGGAAATTGGTGCATTGCTTAATGACAGTGTTCTTTATGGCGAAAGTGATGGGCAAGCGACGGATCAAATTTTTCAAAAAAACGGTATTACATATTATCATGTGGGCAGTGGCCAGAGCCAAGGCAAATGGAGAGTTGAGGGCGATCAGTTTTGCTCGCAATGGCCGCCCAATCCGGCTTGGGCCTGTTATGATGTGATGCGCGAAGATCGGCAGATTATTTTCATTTCAAAATGGGGTGAACGCATAGATATGTTGCTTGCGAAATAGGCTTTACTTGGACTAGCGAAGCTTTATAGCAACACGCTGTTTTGAATATGCGTTTGGAGGAGAGTTCCATGGTAACACGACCTAACTTTGCAACATGGAATGGCCCGATTGTGATGATCGGTTTTGGCTCAATTGGGCGCGGCACCCTGCCCTTAATTTTGCGTCACATCCGCTGTGACCGCACAAAAATCACCATCATCGACCCTAGTGATGAATCCAAACATATTGCCGATGCTGAAGGCATTGAATTTTTAGCCCAAGCTCTGACCAAGCAAAACTATAAAGACGTGCTGCGGCCTTTGCTCACATCCGAACAAGGCCAAGCGCTGATTGTTAATCTCTCGGTTGATGTTGAAAGCATGGATATCATGCGTTTCGCGCGCGTGATGAACGCACTCTATATTGATACGGTTATCGAACCTTGGCCCGGTTTTTATTATAACGGCAAAGTGGATAACGCCTCGCGCACCAATTATGCGTTGCGTGAGAAATTGGTCGCACTCAAAGCCAAGTTAGGCAAAGGCCCAACTGCGGTTTCCTGCTGTGGGGCCAACCCCGGCATGGTGAGTTGGTTTGTAAAGCAAGCCCTGCTCAATCTGGCGCGGGACATGGAAGTTGCTGTTGATGTTCCTAAAACCCGCGATGGCTGGGCCAAACTGATGAAAAAGCTCGGCGTGAAAGGTGTGCATATTGCCGAACGCGATACGCAGCGCGCCATTGACGCAAAACGCTTGGGCACCTTTGTTAACACATGGTCGGTGGACGGATTGATTTCTGAAGGCAAGCAGCCAGCAGAATTGGGCTGGGGCACACACGAAAAGAAGATGCCGCCCGACGGCCACCAACATAAAACCGGCAGCAAGGCCGCAATCTATTTAGAACGTGCGGGTGCCAACACAAGAGTCCGCACTTGGGTGCCAGATATTGGCCCGCAATATGGTTTCATGGTAACCCACAATGAAGCGATTTCAATTGCCGATTATTACACCGTGCGCAAAGGCGACA
>JAYUPT010000155.1:0-3530 GCA_043759965.1 Aestuariivirga sp.
AAGTGGCAGGCGATGTGCCTGCGGCGTATGCAGCTTCGATGATAGCGTCTTTGGAATAGAAACCAGCAAAGCCACCAACTCCTGGTATGCCAACGCCTGTGAGGGCGAAGGTGCCAATGAGCATCATGGCCCAAGTTAATCTGATGTGCGGCGCAAGCCCGCCCATTTTGCGCATGTCTTGTTCACCAGACATGGCATGGATCACTGAACCTGCGCCTAAGAACAACAGTGCTTTGAAAAACGCGTGCGTGAAGAGGTGGAAAATGCCAGCGCCATAAGCGCCCACACCCATGGCCACAAACATGTAACCCAATTGCGAACAAGTGGAATAAGCAATCACGCGTTTGATATCATTTTGCACGAGGCCCACTGTGGCGGCAAAGAAAGCTGTTGTAGCACCGACAATTACCACCACATCGCGTGCGGCGGGTGCCAATTCAAACAAGGGCGACATGCGCGCCACGAGGAATACGCCAGCCGTCACCATGGTGGCGGCATGGATCAAAGCTGATACGGGTGTTGGGCCTTCCATCGCGTCTGGCAACCAAGTGTGCAGCAGGAACTGCGCTGACTTTCCACATGCGCCCATGAACAAGAGCAGGCACAGGGTTGTTAATGTATCCCAATCATGGCCGAGGAAGTGGATGGTTTTTCCAACTGCGGATGGCGCGTTATCAAATATAGTAGTGAATTCAACCGAACCATAAACCATGTAAACGCCGAAAATGCCGAGTGCAAATCCGAAATCACCAACGCGGTTGACCACGAAGGCTTTGATGGCAGCGGCATTGGCGCTTTCACGCGTGTACCAGAATCCGATGAGCAAATAAGATGCGAGGCCCACACCTTCCCAACCAAAGAACATTTGGATTAGATTATCGGACGTCACCAACATCAGCATGGCGAAGGTGAAGAGCGAAAGATAAGCAAAGAAGCGCGGCTGGTGTTCATCGTGGCTCATGTAACCGAGTGAATAAATATGCACCAAGGCCGACACGGTGTTAACCACCACAAGCATAACAGCGGTGAGTGCATCTAATCGAATAGCCCAACTTGCATTCAAGCTGCCAGACGAAATCCAGCGCAGCAATTCAACGCGTGTATCATGGCCTTCATGCAGGAAGCCCCAGAAAATAATCCAAGACAAGATGGCACCGAGGCATAAAAGCCCTGTGGTTAAATACATAGGCCACAATGGTCCGTCGTAATGGCCATGATGTTCATCATGGGCATGATCAGCATGATCGCCACCTGCGTGATGATCAGCATAGGCTTCAGCATCGCTACCGAGCTGTTTGAATGCCTTTGTGCCAAAAAGCCCCGCGATTAAAGCGCCGAGCAGTGGCAGGAATAGGATTGCCTGAACCATGTGCGCGCTCAGCCCTTCATCAAATTAATATCTTCAACCGCGATGGAACCGCGGTTGCGGAAATAGGTGACTAAAATTGCAAGACCGATGGCTGCTTCGCCAGCCGCCACAGTGAGAATGAGCAGCGCAAACACTTGGCCCACCAGATCATGCAAGCTTGCGGAAAACGCCACAAGATTGATATTCACGGCCAGCAGCATCAACTCAATCGACATCATTATGATGATCACGTTTTTGCGGTTCAAGAATATGCCCAGCACGCCAATAGTGAAGAGGATGGCAGCGACAACGAGATAATGTGTGAGGCCAATCATTGGATGCCTTCCCCTGATTTCACTTCGCGGATTTCTATTGAGGTGGCGGGGCCACGCGCTACTTGATCGGCGATCACTTGGCGCTTCACATTTGGCTTGTGGCGCATGGTGAGCACGATGGCACCGATCATGGCCACTAACAAAACCAGACCCGCAGTTTGGAACCAGAACACATATTTTGTGTAAAGCACTTCGCCCAAGGCTTGGGTGTTGGTGATGCCAGTAGGCTGCGGTGACGAGACATGGGCGATCACATCAGGTGAGAGATGCCAAGTCCCGAATAATAGAATAAGCTCAACCAGAAGAATGAACCCAATCACGCCACCGATGGGCAGATAGTTGAGCATGCCGGAGCGCAGCTCTTCGAAATCCACATCGAGCATCATCACCACGAACAAGAACAACACCGCGACAGCGCCAACATAGACCACCACCAAAATCATGGCGAGAAATTCAGCACCGAGCAGCACGAACAATCCGGCGGCATTGAAGAAACACAGGATCAAGAACAGCACCGAATGCACTGGGTTCCGCGCGGTTACAACCAGCACTGCCGAGGCGATGGCTGCGATTGAGAACAGGTAAAAGAAAAAAGGAATTGCCATTATTCTTGCCCCTTACCGATACGGCGCATCGAGCGCAATGTTGCGGGCAATCTCGCGTTCCCAGCGGTCGCCGTTGTTCAACAATTTTTCTTTATTGAACAAAAGTTCTTCGCGGGTTTCAGTTGCGTATTCGAAGTTCGGACCTTCCACAATGGCATCCACTGGGCAGGCTTCTTGGCAGAAGCCACAGTAAATGCATTTCACCATATCAATGTCATAGCGTGTGGTTCGGCGTGTGCCGTCATTGCGGCGTGGGCCTGCTTCAATGGTGATGGCTTGAGCTGGGCAAATGGCTTCGCAAAGTTTGCAAGCAATGCAGCGCTCTTCACCATTGGGATAACGCCGCAAGGCATGTTCGCCACGGAAGCGAGGAGATAACATGCCCTTCTCATGCGGATAATTCAGCGTGGCTTTGGGGGCCACCAGATATTTGAGGCCAAGCCACAGGGCTGAAACGAATTCAGCCAGGAACAATGAACGGGCGGTTTGTGAAAGTCTCATGTTGGCAACCATCCCATATAAACAAGCACGCCAGAAGTGAGCACCACCCACGCCAGCGAAATTGGTAAAAACACTTTCCAGCCGAGGCGCATCAATTGATCGTAACGATATCTTGGCACCACGGCTTTCACCATGGCGAACATGAAGAACACGAAGACCAGTTTGATCATGAACCAGATGACACCGGGCACCATGTTGAAGGGGGCCACATCAATGGGTGGCAACCAGCCGCCGAGGAACAGCACCGATGTCATGGCGCACATCATGGTGATGGCAACATATTCACCGAGCATGAACAAGAGATATGGCGTGGAGGAATATTCCACCATGAAGCCGGCCACGAGTTCGGATTCTGCTTCAACCAAATCAAATGGAGGGCGATTGGTTTCAGCCAGCGCTGAAATGAAGAAGATGATGAACATCGGGAACAGCGGAATAAAATACCAATCCAAGAACGATGCAGGTGCGCCAAGCTTGGTGCCAAGGCCATGGTTTTGGGCGAGGACAATGTCAGAGAGATTGAGCGAACCTGCACAGAGCAAAACAGTGATGATCACAAAACCAATGGATACTTCATAAGACACCATTTGTGCCGCTGAGCGCAGTGCGGAGAGAAATGGATATTTTGAATTTGAAGCCCAGCCACCCATGATCACACCATAAACACCGAGCGACGAGAGAGCAAAAATATACAAGATGCCAACATTGATATCGGCAATGGCCCAGCCTTCATTGAACGGC
>JAYUPT010000156.1:0-3524 GCA_043759965.1 Aestuariivirga sp.
TTCTGCAACACGCGCGACCATGTGCGCCATTTGCACGCCACACTTTCGGAACGCGGATTCTCTGCGGTGAATCTTTCCGGCGAACTCAGCCAATCTGAACGCAACCACGCCCTGCAAGCTTTGCGTGATGGCCGAGCGCGTGTGTGCGTGGCGACAGACGTTGCCGCGCGTGGCATTGATTTGCCCAACCTTAATCTCGTCATCCACGCAGACTTGCCGAATGATGCGGAAACCTTGCAGCATCGTTCAGGCCGCACCGGCAGAGCCGGGCGTAAAGGCGTATCCGTTCTCCTCGTACCATTGTCGCGCCGCCGCAAAGCCGAGCAGATGTTGGCCACCGCCAAAGTCAATCCAACATGGAGTGGCCCACCGCTGGCTGACGATATTCGCAAGCTTGACCAACAGCGTATGTTACAAGACCCAATTCTCACAGCTGTGAACTCGGAAGAAGATTTGGAAATGGCCCGTTCAGTTTTGGCTAATCGCCAGCCTGAGGAAATTGCCGCAGCCCTCGTGCGCATCTATCGTTCGCGCCTGCCAGCAGCAGAGGATGTGTTTGATCCAGGCCCCGGTGATAATCGTGGTGGACCTCGCAGTGAATTCCGCGAACCAAAAGCTTTGCGCCGTAAGGAAGGCGGAGACACGGGCCCTCGTGATTTCACCTGGTTCAAATTGGATATTGGCCGCAAGAACAATGCCGATCCAAAATGGTTACTGCCCATGATCTGTCGTCGCGGGCATGTGACCAAGCCTGATATTGGTGCTATCCGCATCAATGAAAATGAAACGCGCTTTGAAATCGCTAATCATGCTGTAGAAAAATTTGCAACGGCCATGTTGATTGCTGATAAGGATGATGTAGAAATTTCACGCCTAGATGGTGCTGCACCTGCGCCAAAATCTGAACGCAAGCGCAGCTTTGAACGCAGCGATGGTTTTAAGCCAAAGCCGCGCGAAGAAGCCACCGCCTATGAAGATCGCAAACCCCACGATGCCGATGTGAAACCAAGATACGAAGGCAAAAAATCCTTCACCGATAAGCCCAAGTTTAAACCAAAATTTGAAGGTGGCAAACCAAAGTTTGCGGGCAAACCCAAGGAGGGCGGGTTCAAAGTGAAGAAAGCACCTTGGGACAAAAAGAAGTAAGCATGTCTGAAATGTCGCCGCTGGCCAAATTCCTCATGCTCATTCTCAAGAATGGCAGCATGGGTGCTGCGGCACTTTTGGTTTTGTTTGCTGGCATTCTGATTTATCAAAAAATCACCCCCGATGGCCATCTGGCAATGACCACGCAAGACTGGAGCTTTCTTAGCGTACTGGTGGCACTTTTGCTCCTGGCCCTCTATCTTGTCCGCGCCATTACCAAGGAAATCAACCCGCCGAAGCAATGATCAGTATTCCATTATGGATACATTTTAAGATTGCGTTAGTTCTTATACACAATTTAAACTTGTGTTTTGATGTGTTTATGGTTCAAATGAATGTATGTCCGCAGGTGAGTCGCAGCGTTTAAGTGGCGGATGAATGTTTCAAAATTATTTGAAAGAGGACGCTTCACATGACAACAATCGAAAAATCTGACTCACCCGAAATGATCATCGAAACACCAGAAGTGAGCATTGAAGACCGCATCCGCGCTGCCGCCTTTCAGCTTTGGAACGATGAAGGCCAACCAGAAGGGTGCGCTGAAGATCATTGGTTCAGAGCCTGTGAAATGATCGCGAATGAAGACATGAAATTGACCACCGAAACAGCACCTGGCTGGTTGCAACGCAATGCAGAAACCGCAGAGGTAACGCAAGCGCCAGCAGCCGAAAAAACTGAACTCTCAAAATCTATTGATGAAATTAAAAAACGCATGATTGGCCGCGCCGCCTAAACCATCATGCCAGATAAAGACAAAGCCGGGTTCTTCATGCTTGAAGCAGACACCTTCAAGCGCCTTATGGTTTTTGATGTGTGGGAGGATGAACCACCAAATCCAATGTGGTTAAGGCGCAGCGAAGAGAACGTTGCTGCGCCTGAAACAGAGGTCGCAATGCCAGAAAAACAAAAATCCGCAGCGTGATACGAGATCCCTTGTTGAACATTTATTGACAACGCCCAACATTATGCCAAACTTGCAGTAATGATGTAGAAGCAATGAACTGGGGATAAGAATATGTCTGACAACAAGCCAACTGAAAAAGGTGATGTGACCAAAGCTTGGGCCGCCACGCAAGACCAGAAGGGCGCATCGCGTCGCTTGCGGATATTCGCTTTGCTGTCTTGGGCTGTGGCCATCGGCGGAGAAATTGCGGGTATTTATATGCTCGTCAAACTGCGCATGTTCGATGCTGCCAGCGGTGGCAATCTTCCGCTATTGATTGGTCTGCTTGTAGGCATTGCTGTGTTCGCAATTGCAGGCAGCATGTTGTGGAAGGCCGCCAATCGCCACAGTCCGGCCACTAAAGCAGAACCGTTCCGCTTCTTTGTGCAGAACCAGCTTGGTGCGATTATATCATTGATCGCCTTCTTGCCATTGCTTGCTCTGATTTTCTTGGACAAGGACATGGACCCCAAGAACAAGCAAATTGCGGGCGGCATTGGCGCTGTGCTCGCTGTGCTGGCAACTTTGATGGGTGTGAGTTTCAAGCCACCATCTGTTGAGCAATATACTGAAGACATGAATGCTTGCGCCACGCAGATTAAAACCGACCAACCCACCACGGCCTGTTCACCAACAGTGGCATTGCAGGCGCAAGACATTGCGCGGGATTCATCGGCTGTGGCCGATGCGACTAAGACGGCTGCTAATCCGAATGGCACAGATGTAGTTTACTGGATTGCGCCTGAAGCCGGAGCCGCGAAATCATCTGAACCGCATGTCTTCCACCTCTGTGAAGCCGTGAGCCCACTGAATGGCAAGACAGTCAATAAAGGTTCAGTAACGCAAGCTTATGCTGAAAACGCCATCCGCATTACCAAGCAAATCCCCATGGAACAGAAGCAGTGTGGGTTTGGAGTGTCGCAGTAGTGAAATAATTTGAGGACACCGCAAAACTTCGCCCTTCTCCTTTGGAGAAGGTGCCCCAACGGGGCGGATGAGGTCCCTTGGCCACGAACTCGTTCTGCGTTACCTTCGCACTATGAAGCCCACCCCGCTCACCTATGCCAGAGCCAAACGGATGCGCCGCGAGCCAACGGAAGCGGAGCGCAAACTATGGGGTGTGTTGCGTAATAGAAGTTTAAGCGGTTTCAAATTCTATCGCCAAGTTCCGGTGGGGCCGTACATCGTCGATTTCATCAATCAGGAATTTGGTGTGGTGATTGAAGTGGATGGTGTGACGCATGGTGATGCTGGTGAAATTGCTCACGACAAAAAACGCACTGCGTTTTTGAAAGCAGAAGGATTGGTGGTTCACCGCATTGATAATCTCGAAGTGTTCAATAATATAAATGGTGTATGCGATGGCATAATTGCTGTGATGACAGAGCGCGGGGTAAGGGACCTCATCCGCCCCTTCGGGGCACCTTCTCCAAAG
>JAYUPT010000157.1:0-3501 GCA_043759965.1 Aestuariivirga sp.
TCAGAATTACCAAAAGCAATGCCAAGCTTTGCAGCGCCTGCTAATGATGATGCTTTTGAAGCAATTCCATATGTTCAAAAGCGTAACATTTACCTTGCATCACACGTTGTGCACTAAATTCGAACATCATTGATTTATAGCAAAAAAACGATCAAAAATAAGAAGATCATTAAATTCCGTCCTGTTGCAGAACAGGGCGGTTTTTTGTTTTATGGTAGCCCCTGTCAAATCGATTCCCTTCGAAATCAAATTCAGCTAGAGAAGCATTATGTCAGTCATTCAAAGTATCACCACATCATTTGCCCCCATCCATCGTGAAGGGTGGCGCTTCATCGCAATTTTTGCTGCCGTAACACTGCTGTTCTTTTGGTTGGATTTTCTACCATTGGGTTGGCTGGGTGTGGTGCTCACCGCATGGTGCGCTTATTTCTTTCGTGATCCTGAACGTGTGACCCCATTGCAGGATGGCTTAGTTATTTCCCCTGCCGATGGTCGCGTGAGCGCAATCGAAACTGTGATTCCGCCGCCAGAGCTGGATTTGCCGCGCGAACCCATGACCCGCATTTCAGTTTTCATGAATGTGTTTGATGTGCATGTGAACCGCAGCCCCATCGCGGCCCGTATTGCCAAACTCACTTATGTGCCGGGCCTTTTTCTCAATGCCGAGCTTGATAAGGCCAGCGAAGATAATGAACGCCAAGCTTTAACTTTGGCGCTTGCCGACGACACCAAAATTGGTGTGGTGCAAATTGCGGGCCTCGTGGCGCGCCGCATTGTTAAATTCACCAGCGAAGGCGAAAGTCTGCAAGTTGGCCAACGCTTCGGCCTCATTCGCTTTGGCAGCCGTGTGGACGTTTACTTGCCAAAGTCGGTGGCTGTACTTGTCTGTTTGAACCAACGCGCAGTGGCGGGCGAAACAGTTTTGGCAGATATGAACCAAAGCGGTGCCAGCCGCACCGGCCGCAAGAGCTGAGAGCAGTGGAAAATAAAGAAATTCCCATAATCGAAAGCAAGCGTTTTCAGCGTGTGCCAATCCGCTATCTGTTGCCTAATCTCTTAACTTTGTTGGCCCTATGCAGCGGCGTTACGGCAATTAGATTGGCAGTTGAAGGCCGCATTGAACTTGCCGTCAGTGCCATTATTTTGGCCGCAGTGTTGGATGGTTTAGATGGTCGCCTCGCTCGCTTAATGAAAGGCACCTCTCGCTTTGGCGCAGAATTAGATTCTTTGGCTGATTTTGTGAACTTTGGTGTGGCTCCTGCCGTTATGCTCTATTTTTGGTCACTTAATAGTTTGAAAACTTTTGGCTGGGTGATCTGCCTCATGTTGTCTATTGCCTGCGCTTTGCGCTTGGCCCGTTTCAACGTGGCTTTGGATGACCCAAATCAACCCACTTGGGTCAAGGCTTATTTCACCGGCATGCCAGCACCTGCAGGCGCATTATTGGTTATGGCTCCATTTTATTTAGGTCTGCTTTGGGAGCAGAGCAATGGCCATGATTATGCAAAGCCAATTGCTGCCTTTGTAATTCTGGTTGCGGTTTTAATGGTGAGTAGAGTTCCCACATTTTCTGGAAAAAACATTGCCCGCGTTCCGCGCGAATATGTTTTGCTCATCCTTGCTGTAATGGCGATGGTGATTGTGCTGTTAGTGTCATTTCCGTGGGAAACACTGGCCATTGCTGCTGCAATTTATTTAGCCCTTATTCCAGTTAGCGTCATGTCTTATCACCGCAGAAAACGTGCAACCTTAAAAGATTAACGGATTGCTCAATGCGGCAACAACTTTTTGACTATGTCATACCAGTTGCTCCGCCGCCACCGCCGCGCTTGCAACCAAATATCTATGCAAAAATTGCGCGCGCATCATATCTGCATTCAGTGTTAATTCTCTTAGTATGGGTGGCCATTTGTGCTGCAGCTTTATCGGCATCAATTTTCAATCCACAAAAATCTGCACGCGCAATTTTGGAATTTTCGGGTGCCGATTCCGCAGCAAGAAATTTAAGAATTCTCAATCGCCAATTTCCAAACTTAGGCGCGTTGATGACCATGACCATTAGCAATCCAAATCCAGAGCAGCTAAATCTAGCGCGTGTAAATTTGATTACTGAATTAGAAAGTGGTGACGCGGCTTTTGCGCTGGTGCTGGCCCCAGGTGCTGGGAAGTATTATCAGAATCACGGCATTTTTTATTACCCGCTGGAAGATGTGAAAGCCCGAGTTGACTATGCCTTATCTCTAAAACCTCTTTTTGCTGCAGTAGCGGAATCCCCCACCACGGAAAGCCTAGCAACCTTGGTCAATGAAGTATCGGCCTCGATAACCTTAGGCCGAGACCCGCAAGGCCTGGATGCAATGTTTGATGAATCCTCTAAGGCCGTGCAATCTTTGATGGAAGGCAATGATCGCCACGTTGATTGGTCTCAAATTGCTGGATTGAATTTTCATCCCCGCACCAATGACGCTGTTGTGCTGGCTTTGCCAAAACCAGGTGCAACCAAAAAAGCCCAAGAAATTGCCACGGTGGCAATTGCCAAAATATCAAATTCTTCTGGTTCTAAAATAGTTTTGCAGCAGGCAAAAAACGAGGCAACGGTGGCATTAGCCGCCCCTAACAATGCGCGGGCAGTGCCATTCATTGCACTGGCAATCATATTTGTGGGCTTTGTGTTTTTCGCCACCATTGGCAGATTTAATTTAGTTTTGGTAATTTTGCTGCCGGTTTTAGTGGCGGAAATTGTAGGCATATCTGCATTAAACTTCGCTTTCGCTGAACAGCTTCCGAAGCTTTGGCCAGCTATGTTGGGCATTGCAATTTGCGGCCTGCAAATCTCCACGCGCCTCAGTTTTGCAGTTTTGGAATCTTTGACAATTTCAGTGAGCAGGCAAAGTGCCGTGATGCTAGCATTTCAAAAGCAGGGCACTGGAATTGTGTGGCTTGCAAGCCTTGCTGTGTTGGTTTGGTTTGGCTGGTTTGCAATAGCCCAAACGCCATTTGCCATTTTGGCGGGCATTACAATTTTATCTTTATGTGTTGGCCTCGGTGCGGCTTTCACGCTCATTCCAGCTTGCGCGCAAATTCTTCCAGGTGATTTAAACTGGCGTGCCGCGGATTGGTTTTTACCCATTTATCAAAGTGTGTTCGCCACCCGCAGTTGGTTAATTCTTCGCCGATATGCTGCTGTGCTTATCGTGCTGATGGCTTTTCCAAGTCTATATTATTTGCCAAAACTATTGGCCACAAGCACACAAAATGTAAACCGCACCCAAATGGTCAATGTGCTCGTAAATTCCAGGCAAGAGGCGAAAACCGCACTGCGCAAGCTAAGCACAATTCCAGAGGCACAATCTGTGCGGTGGTTGGGTGCGTTTTTACCAAAACAGGCCGATGAAAAACTTCAACTGCTGCAATCTCTGCAAGGGCGGTTTCCACGTTTCCAGCCTCTCTCCCCGCAAGAACCCGCAGCTTTGCGCGATCAAATTACGTCACTGTTAGTTT
>JAYUPT010000158.1:0-9093 GCA_043759965.1 Aestuariivirga sp.
AACAGCCCCATGCACGAGGCTATTATTTTCACGTCAATCTATGTGGCCATTGCAACAATTATTCATACGATGATCGCACTGCTATCTGGCAGCATTGCAAGTTGGTTGGCAGGATCACCACAAGCCAAAACCGTGCGCCGCATTCTAGCAGCAGCAATTGCAATCGCAGCAATCTGGTTTTTCATTTCTACTGGAAACTTAAAATGACAAATATAGCAATGTGGTCAGGCCCGCGAAACATTTCCACCGCCATGATGTATGCTTTTGGCAACCGCGCTGATTGCGTGGCTTGGGATGAACCGTTTTATGGCTTTGCTCTCAATCAGCGTGGCAATGATCACCCGATGCGAGAAGAAATTATCACCGCCAATGAATGTGATTGGAATAAGCTGGTGGCCACCTGCGTTGCACCTGCAGCAAAGCCAGTGTTCTACCAAAAACATATGACGCACCACATGCTCAAAGGCTTTGATCGCAAGTTTGCTTTGAAACTTACCAACGCTTTTCTCATCCGCTCGCCGGAACAAGTTCTCGCCAGCTACACTCAAAAATGGTCGGATGCTTCGTTGCAAAACATCGGTTTTGTTGAGCAAGCTGAAATTTTTGATATGGTGGCCAATCATTTGGGCCACGCCCCACCTGTAATAGAAGCTGATCAAGTGCTGGCCAATCCACGCGAAACTCTTAGCAAGCTTTGCAACGCGTGTGGTATTCCCTTTGACGAAGCCATGTTGCACTGGCCCAAAGGCCCAAAACCATTTGACGGCGTGTGGGCTCCGCACTGGTATAATGCCGCGTGGCAATCTGAAGGTTTTGCAAGCCCACAAGCTAAAACAATCGTATTGCCCAAAGCATTGCAAGATATTGCCGATGCAGCACAGCCCTATTACGAAAAACTAAAGGCCCACCGCTTGTAAAGCGTGGGCCTGATATTTCATACAACGGTATCTTCTAATCAATAACGGCACCCCCACAATCGTCATTCCCGCGCAGGCGGGAATCCAACTGGAAGCAGCGACGAAAGTTTGAAGTTAGATTCCCGCCTGCGCGGGAATGACGGAAGGAGGGTAATTATATCCATCCCATCAATTAATTACTACCTTGCCATCACATGCGCTGAAGTCGTCGCAGCCATCATGCTAACCGGAGCTTTTGATGTTGGGGTTTCTTTTTCCACCAGCATTTCAATCTTGCGTAAATCGCCTTCAGCTTCTTTCAGCTTTTCAACCATGGTTTCATGCTGATCACGCAGTTCGCCCACAGTTTTCAAAATATTGTCGCGCCGGCCACGCACCGATTTTGCGGCCATCGAATAATTCACGTTGTTAATATCTGAAACGCCTGTGCGATTTTCTTCAAACTTCACATGATTGTCTAGGTCATCATGTTTTCGCATCAAGTCTTGGATCATCAAATCCATATCTGCCACTTGTCTGCGGCAATCTTCCACCCGAAATCGATTAAGCCTCAAAAGGCTATCCCGTGAACGCATCTTGTCCTCACTTTACTCAACACACCTGGCGAAAAAGCCCCGCCCAAACTTAACACTGACTCTATTCACGATTCCCCGAATCAACTAGCTAAGGGAATACGTTGCGTCTGCCGTTATGATGAACGGTTAGGTTTAAGACGGAGTAAATTGCGCAAAAATGATTGGGGACCGTTCCAGTCAGTCATGCAATCCTACCTGTAGTAGGTGCGCAGTTTCTGCCACAACATGTTGTGGCGCATTGAGTTGCAATTAGGTGGCCCAGATTAGGTTTTGTTAACCTTTATAAGGCTATCTTAAGGAACAGAGTTAACGTTTCGTGAGCCTACTGGCCAAAAGCCAAAGGCAAGTTTCAATGGCCCCCATTTGGCGGGTCGGCATACAAAGGGGATTCGCAATGCGGGTTTTGTTGATCGAGGACGATACAGCCACAGCACAAAGCATTGAGCTGATGCTGAAGTCAGAAGGCTTTAATGTGTACACCACCGATCTTGGCGAAGAGGGTGTCGATCTCGGCAAGCTCTACGATTACGATATCATTTTGCTCGATCTCAACCTGCCAGATATGTCTGGCTATGAAGTTTTGAAATCGCTTCGCGTGTCGAAAGTTGGAACTCCAATCCTCATTCTCTCCGGCCTTGCTGGCATTGAAGATAAGGTCAAGGGCCTAGGCTTCGGCGCTGATGATTATATGACCAAGCCATTCCATAAAGATGAACTCGTGGCCCGCATCCACGCTGTTGTCCGCCGTTCCAAGGGCCATGCCCAATCGGTTATTCTCACGGGCGAACTGCTAGTGAACCTTGATACCAAAACAGTTGAAGTGGGCGGCCAACGTGTTCACCTCACTGGCAAAGAATATCAAATGCTGGAACTTCTATCCTTACGCAAAGGCACAACGCTCACCAAGGAAATGTTCCTCAACCACCTTTATGGTGGCATGGATGAGCCCGAACTGAAAATCATTGACGTGTTTATTTGCAAGCTCCGCAAGAAGCTGGCCAATGCCGCTGAAGGTAAAAACTTCATCGAAACCGTGTGGGGCCGAGGTTATGTGTTGCGCGAAGGTGCGCCGCCAATGCCGGGCCACGGCATGGACGAAGAGATGCTTCGGATAGCTTAATATAAAAAAAGGCGCTGATGAACAGCGCCTTTCTTTTCGAGCGAAGCTAAGAAATTACTTAGACATCGCTGTGCCGATTGTGGCGAACTTGCCGGTGAGGGCAGTTGTGATCGAAGGCATAGCAGTGATCAAAGCCACTGACATTGCAGCAGCGATCAGGCCGTACTCGATTGCAGTTGCGCCAGATTCGTCTTTAAGAAACTTGTTCATATGAATTCTCCAATTGTTACTAACAGCACACATCCCCCCAGACTTTACAATTGCGTAGGTACTAGCGGGTATGAATTGAAAATAGCTGAGACCAGTTAAAGAGAATTAAAGGCAGTTGGTGAAATTTGATATATCATACGAATGAAGGCCGCCAGCTTTGCCTCATAGTTAAAAATCAAATAATGAATCAGTTGCATTAAAAGCAGATTGGCTTAGCCCAAAAAAATCCCCGGCCAGGGCCGAGGATTCAATAAAATCAATCGTTTAGCATTTAGGCAAAGAGGAAATCATCGGCATTTAACTGCGCGATAGTAACCCCTGTGAACGTTATTGAGTCTTGGCCGCCATTGACGCTGAGCACAACGCCACCAGCAGTATCAGTTGCATGGCCCAACACTTCGGTGAAGCTGTGCAAATCTGAACCCAACAATTGCACACGGTCTGTGCGGCCAACTCCCACCCAGAAATCGGCGATGGTATCATTGCCGAAACCAACATCAAACACGAACACGTCTGCCCCAACACCGCCAGTCAGACTGTCAATACCAATGCCTCCAAGCAAATAATCATTGCCGCCTGCCCCATTCAACATGTCATTGCCCGCACCACCATTGAGGCGGTTGACCAAGGCATCACCCGTAATGTTATCGTTAAAGGCGGAACCGAGCACATTCTCAATGCCAACATAAGTATCACCAGTAGCGTCAGTCACACCATCAACAGCGCTATAGCTCGCATCAACATTGATTGATCCGTTGCCATCGTTCAAATCATCATCGGCGCAACCATCTGTTGATGCCAAAGTTGGTTGCACACCATTTTGATCGGCACTGGCATTCAGTGCGCCACCCGTAACCAAGCTCAATGTCACACCAGTGTGGGTGTTGGCATAGCTTACAACATCAACACCCACACCGCCGTCTAAAACGTCTGCTCCCGCTCCGCCAATCAACGCGTCATTGCCGCCAGCGCCGCGAATTATGTCATTGCCAGTGCCACCATCCAGCTTGTTCGTACCAGCGTCACCAGTTAATGTGTCATCAAACTTGGAACCTACAACGTTTTCAACATTGATAATGGTGTCGCGCGAAGCTGCACCATATTGTCCACCGCCGCCGCCAAGGTTCACTGTCACTTTATCCCAAGAGTCGGCATAGCTGATTGTATCAATGCCAGCGCCGCCATCAACAGAGTCATAACCGCCAGCGGTGTAGATCATATCATTGCCGCCACCACCTCCAATGCGGTCAGAGCCTTTGCCACCATAAATAACGTTGGCATTGTCATCACCGATTAAAGTGTCATCGCCAGCCGAGCCGCGAATGTTTTCAATGTTGGAATACTTATCACCCGCAGCCAAGCCACCCGTGCCAACACCCGTCACTAAGTTGACGTTTACAGCAACAGTGGAACTGCGGTAATCAATCCAATCCTTGCCCGCTCCACCATCAAATGTGTCGCCACCGCCAGAGCCAAAGAAATGGTCTTTGCCATCCCCAGCGGAAAGGATGTTGGCTCCGGCATTGCCAGTGATTGTGTCATTGTATTTTGTGCCAAGAACATTTTCGATTGAAACAAGCGTATCAAGTTTTGTGCCATGACCCGTTGTTGTGCCAGCCGTAAGACTGATAACCAAATGGCTTGTCGAAGCTGAATAGTCTGCCGTGTCCACGCCATCGCCGCCATTCAAAGTATCAGCGCCAGCACTGCCAACCAACACGTCGTCACCGTCACCAGCCAACAATTTGTTGGCACCAGTATCACCAGTTAAAACGTCGTTGAATTTTGAGCCCGTTACGTCTTCAACTGTTGAAAGCTTATCACCTTCAGCATCCCCACCAGTGCCAACGCCAGTTCCAAGATTAACTGTAACAGCTGCGGCAGAGGCTGAGTAATCAGCAACGTCAACACCTTCGCCACCCACCAATGTGTCAGCACCAGCGCCACCAATCAGGGTGTCATTGCCCGCTTCGCCATAAAGTTTATCATTGCCGCCGCGGCCATCAAGCAGGTCATTTCCACCACGACCCCAGAAACTATTTTCGCCGTCAGCGCCCCAGAACTTATCATTCTTGGCGCCGCCAATAAGGTTTTCGATGTTGGTGAAAGTATCTTGCCAATTGTTTGTGCCAGTGGCCAAATCAATTTCTTGGGCATAACCATCGAGCATGGGAACATCTGCACTGAATGTATCAATGCCCGTGCCGCCGTCGTAATGGTCACCAGAGTAAGACCATTCAACCAAGAACAAGTCGTCACCAGCGCCGCCAAAAAGTTTGTCGTTATTGCTGCCACCCGTAATGGTGTCATTGCCATCACCACCATCGATTACGTTCGTGGAGCCATTGCCAACCAAAACGTCATCAAATTTTGAACCGACAAGATTTTCAATGCCTGAAAATGTATCCCCTTCAGCATCCCCACCCTTGCCAATTCCAAGTTCTAGGTTAACTATCACACCTGCTGTTGAAGCTGAATAATCAGCGGTATCAACACCGTCGCCACCGATCAATCGATCGGCACCAGCGCCACCAACTAATTGATCGTTGCCGCCATTGCCACGAATAGTATCGTCGCCATCGCCGCCGCTCAAAACATCATCGCCGTCAAAAGTAGAACCGTAAGCTTGGCTATTTGCAAATGCCTGATTGCCAGCAGGTTTTACGTCAACCTGCAAACCGTTGAAATAGAGCTTGTGCGTGCTTGGATTGGTGCTGGTCACCAGCAAATCTGAATGCGGCGGAATTGTATAAGTCACCGGGCCATAAGCGCCGTTGCCATTTGAAGCTGATTGAAACACCACAACTTCAGCAACATCCGATGTGTTGCGGAAACGCCAAACAGTTTGACCATTCGCCAAAACACCCATCGAGGTGAGACTTGGCACAAGTGAAATAAGTGGTGCAGACGCGAGGTTTGAAACAGTTGCTAGGCCAGTCGCATTAACCTGATCAGCTACAGTAAAGGCACCATCACCTTCAATCACATCGTTGCCAGCACCGCCATTGATGATATCGGCCCCGCCAAGGCCCCAGAGCACATCGGCATTGGCACTTCCTGAAATTACATCAGCAGCATTTGTTCCACGAACAGTTCCGCCAGCACTTGGTGCATTTAAATTAGACACAACGCATTACCCCGTTTATTATTACTTGGGTTGTATGGCGTTGAGTTCCTATTTAGTCTTAGTGCATTCGATTAAATTTTATCAAATTCAGACAGCCCGCGCTTTAAGGTTAACGGCACTGAAAATAGCAAAGTTAATTATGCGGCAGCAATGCCCAGCGCTGTAACTGCAACAGTGTCTTCGCTTTCCATCACCATGTGCAGAGTTTTATTGGCCGCAGCCGCCAATATGCGCGCATAATAAGGCTGAACCAATCTGGCATCGAGTGTTGTAAGGTCAGCCGTTCCATCAAGGGCTGCTGCCATAGCTTCGTTAATTTTTGCCCGTTCGCCCTTGGCCCGCACGGCCAAGTTTTCACCTTCAGCAGAAACAGTAACCACCCCACCGCGTGGAATTCCGGCCAAGGCAATCAGCAACATGTTGAGCAAAAGCTTAACTTCTTGCTTTGGCCTGTTCTCACGCGGCGCTTGCCAATCAAGCTTAACTTTTTCTTCGCCCACAAAAGCTTTGGCCACCTCACCAGCTTCGGTGAGATCAATCAGAGCACCAGCAGAGCCAGCTGCGCCAAAGGCTATGCGGCAGAATTTCAACTTTGCCGTTGCTGTCTTGGCGGAAGAGCGCACCATATCAAGGGCTGTTGCTTTCAACTCAGCATCCGTTTCAGGATCATCCATCAATTCCAATCCATTGGCGATGGCACCAACTGGCGAAATAACATCATGGCACACCCGCGAACACAAAAGTGCCGCAAGATCGAGATCAGAAAGTCGCGTTGTCAGTGTCATGGTCCATGCCCCAAAGTGATTCGTGAAACTAGCTATATCAAATTAGCTAAAACATTTCCGCCCAGAAGATTGAACGTTGACGAAACACAAAGCTGAGATAAGAACACCACATGATGACCCCATCCCCCATGATGCTTAACCTGATCAAACTTGCCCAAACTGCTGGCAAAGTGATTATGGATGTCTATGCCACCGATTTTACCACTCATGCCAAAACTGATGCCTCGCCAGTAACCGAAGCCGATGAGCGCGCCGAAGCAATTATCCTCAAGGGCCTTGCACAGCATTTTTCAGATATTCCAGTAATTGCCGAAGAGTCTGTGGCGGCAGGCCGCATTCCAGAAATCTCAACCCAATTCTTTCTGGTTGATCCCTTAGATGGCACTAAAGAATTCATTTCGCGCAATGGCGAATTCACGGTCAACATTGCGCTGGTTCAAAATGGTGTGGTTTCCGCCGGTGTTGTTTATGCCCCTGCCATCAATACGCTCTATTGGGGCGAGACAGGCCAAGGCAGTGCCAAGGCCACCATCACGCCACAACAATCATTGCCTGACAAATGGGAAAAGATCGCAGTGCGCGCCCTCCCCGCCGCAGGTGCCACCGTTCTGGCCAGCCGCTCACACCGCGATGCCGCAACCGATGCTTACCTAGCAACCGTTAAAGTGGCTGAGCTCATTGGCGCTGGTTCTTCCTTAAAATTCTGCACCATTGCGAGCGGCAAGGCCGACCTTTACCCCCGTTTTGGCCGCACCATGGAGTGGGACACGGCTGCAGGCCACGCTGTTTTGGCAGCCGCAGGCGGCACCGTCAAAGGCGCTGATGGCCAGCCATTTCTCTACGGTAAAAAAGCCCGTGGTTTTGACAATCCAGCTTTCATCGCTTCCGCCTGATTCTCATTTCGTTAACCAAGCCGAAAGTAAGCTGCCTTAAAACCACAGCTTGAGCAGATTTTTGCCCACTTCACGCCCCTTTCTGGGGCCAGAAGCTCGGTCAACAGATTAAATAAGGTTGAGAGTATGATGAAAAACCAATTACGCACGATGGCACTAACATTCACTTTGGGCTTGGGCTTCATTGGGTTGGCTGCCGCACAAAGCACCAGCAGCACCTCAAAATACGAAAACACCGACACTTATTCCAGCCAGGAAATTATGGCGCAGGGACATCAGTTTTTTGGTAAAACCACACGCGGTGTTGCTGAAGCTGTGGAGTATGTTTTCCAAAATCAGGGCCAACCTACTGCTTATATTGTGGGTGAAGAAGGGTCAGGCGCATTTGTTGGCGGCTTGCGCTATGGCGAAGGCACCATCTATTATAAAAATGGTGCGAAAAAACATATTTACTGGCAAGGCCCTTCCATTGGTTTTGATTTCGGTGGCAATGGTTCGCGCACATTAACGCTGGTGTATAATTCGCAATCACCAGAAGATCTTTACAGCCGCTTTGCTGGTGTTGAAGGTTCAGCCTATTTGGTGGGCGGCCTTGGTGTTAACTTCCAACGCAAAGACGATATTGTTATGGCCCCAATCCGCACCGGTTTGGGCGCAAGACTGGGTGCCAATATCGGCTATCTTAAATACTCAAAGCACCCAACTTGGAACCCCTTCTAAGTTCAAAAATAGCCTTCGCGTGACATTGAGATATAATTCTCAATAAATATTTCTTCTCATAGTCACGGTTAACCATCGCACCTAAACAAATTTCACGCTATGAGTGCAAATCACGGCGTTGGTCTAGCCTTTGCTTTAGGATCAAGCATTGGTTAACAGTTTGTTAATGCGGGGTTCTACTATGTCTCAATCAGAGACTTTGATGCTCGTCGCTCTGGGTTTTGCCCTTGCGCTGGTTATTGTTCTTCTCGTTGCTCGTGGGTTTTGGAGCATGGCCATGCGCATTGGCGCAAGGCGCCACTCCAAACAAATACCAGTTGCGATGCTTGAACTTCAAGCTGACCGTGATCGGCTGCGTGCTGAACACGCCATGATGTCTCGTAAACTTGAACTCAGACTTGAAGACATTAAAATCCGCATGACCGAACAAATGGCGGAAGTTTCGCGCCACAGAAACCGCGTTCAATCTATGATGACCGAAATGGAACGGCGTGACGATTCAATAAAAAACCGCGATCGTGAAGTGGGTGCACTCAATGCTCAGCTTGAAGTCCATAAAGCCGATTTAGCTGCCTGTGCCGACGCAATAGATCGCTATGCAAACGAAGCTGCACAAAAGGATTCTGAACTCACCAGACAAGCAGCGCTTATCGCACAACTTTCCACAAACTTGCGTGACAAAGGCCAGCTTGTTTCCACGCTCGGAAGTGAATTGCAAACCGCATTAAATTTGAATGTTGGCAAAC
>JAYUPT010000159.1:0-29680 GCA_043759965.1 Aestuariivirga sp.
TGATGTCACAGCTCTAGCAATGGCCACACGCTGCTGTTCACCGCCTGAAAGTTGGCCCGGATAATGGGTTAATCGGTGGCCGAGGCCAACGCTCTCAAGACCCACTTTGGCGCGGGCCATGGCATTTTTTGTGCCCTTGAATTCTAAAGGTACGGCCACATTTTCAAGCGCTGTCATGGTGGGGATGAGGTGAAATGATTGGAATATGATGCCGATGTGATCGCGGCGGAATTTTGCCAGAGACTCCTCACCTCGGCCATTCAAAGTTTCTCCGCCCACTGAAATCTGACCCGAAGTCACTGCCTCCAATCCGGCAATCACCATGAGCAGCGAGGTTTTACCTGAGCCTGATGGACCGACGATGCCGATGGCTTGGCCAACTTGGGCCTGGACATCAATTCCGCGCAAGATGTTTACGGGGCCAGCCCTGCTGTTCAAGGTAAGTTTCACATTTTTAAGATCGAGGGCGGAATTGGCTTTTAACATTTAGGTGATTGGCCTTGTAAGTGAGGGCTGGGCTACCGATAAAGAGCAGATGATACGACTCATACCAGCAATTTTTGGCATTTGGTTCATGTGGGGGCAGGCAATGGCTGCCGCAACCACAATTTTAGCTTTGGGCGATAGTTTAACCGCTGGCTATGGTTTAGACCCCGGCCAAACTATGCCTGATAAGTTGCAAACGGCGTTACGCTCCAAGGGGCTGGATGTTACAATTATCAATGCCGGAGTTTCGGGCGATACCGCAGCACAGGGTGCCGCACGATTGGAATGGGCGCTGACCGATGATGTGAAAGCCGCCATTGTTGAACTTGGGGCCAATGATGCCCTGCGCGGGCTTGATCCGACGCAGGCTGAGGCGGCGCTGCGCGAGATTTTGCAAAAATTAAAGGCGCATAATATTCCGACACTTTTGTTGGGAATGAAGGCACCACCTAATTTGGGTGCTGACTATGTTGCCAAATTTGACGGCATGTATCCCAAGCTGGCCACAGAATTTGGCGCAGATCTTTATCCGTTCTATCTCGAAGGTGTGGCCGCCCAGCCAGAGCTTAATCAAGCAGATAGCATTCACCCCAATGAAAAGGGCTTGGCCATTATTATTCCCAAGATTTTACCCTATGTGGAAGCGCTTGTTAGCAAGTTGCCATAATTGGTGGTTGAGTTAGACTGGTCGAATCATTTGGGCTTAACTTGTGAATGGGGGGCAGTGACCATGTTGCGCTTGTTTACCGGAGTGGAACTTCCTGAGGATGTTAGTCTCGATCTTAAAATGATGCAGAGTGGAATTTCTGGGGCGCGCTGGATCGACGCGGCCAGCTTTCACATCACCTTACGATTTATTGGTGACATTGATGATGGACAGGCTCGCGAAGTAGCCTTTGCTCTCGACCGTCTTGAGATGAAGCCCTTTGAAGTGACAATCAAAGGCATTGATGTTTTTGGTGGTAAGAAGCCTCATGCCTTGATTGCGCATGTGGAAGAAAATGCTGCTTTGCGGCGCTTGCATTTGGCCCAAGAGCGTTTGTGCCAATCGCTTGGATTAGAGCCCGAGCCACGCAAATTTATTCCGCATGTGACACTTGCCAGATTGCGCGACACGGACCCCATTGATTTAAGAAACTTTATTGAGTCCCACGCGCTTTATCGCTCGCAAAGGTTTTTGGTGGAGCGCTTTGTTTTGTTTTCGTCGCGGCCATCGCGCGGCGGCGGGCCTTATGCGGTTGAGGAATCCTATGCTATGGTAGGGGCATGAACATCAAATTTTCAGACGCGGAAATTACTGTGGCTTTGCAAGGGCTTTCGGGCTGGAGGAAGGTTGATGGTCGCGAGGCGATTTTCAAAAGTTTCAAGTTTAAATCTTTTCGGTCAGCCTTTGGCTTTATGACTGAGACCGCTTTGGTGGCTGAGAAAATGGACCATCATCCTGAATGGTTTAACGTTTATGCGCGGGTGGATGTGACGCTCGCCACGCATGCGGCACATGGGGTGACTGAGCTTGATGTTATGCTTGCCAAAGCCATGGATTTGATTGCTCTTGGTTAATACTAAAGGCCTTGACGATGGGCGTTAGCATCCCCATATTCTGCCACATGTTCTTAGGAGGGACTCATGTCTGAACTTCGTAATTTCCCGCAAACTGGTGCTCGCACCGATGCTGCGATTGATCAAGGCCTTCGGGCTTATATGCTCAAGGTTTATAACTATATGGCCGCTGGTTTGGCGCTCACTGGCATTGCTGCCATTGGCACTTATAATCTGGCGGTTGGTGCTGAAGGTTTGACTCCGTTTGGCAACGCCTTGTTTAACACCCCATTGAAATGGGTGCTTTTTCTCGCCCCATTCGCAATGGTTATGTACCTGTCGTTTCGTTTGCACAAAATGAGCGTGGCCACAGCACAGGCTGTGTTCTGGGTTTATGCCGCATTGATGGGTGTTAGCTTTGCTTCGCTGGGTATGGTTTATACCCATAGCAGCATTGCGCAGGTGTTTTTAATCACAGCCGTAACATTTGGTGCGCTTAGCCTTTATGGTTATACAACCAAGCGTGACTTAACCGGCATGGGTTCATTCCTGTTCATGGGACTGATCGGCATTATTATTGCTTCCATCGTCAACATTTTCTTGGCCAGCTCGGCTTTGAGTTTCGCACTCTCGATTATTGGCGTTTTGGTGTTCACAGGCCTCACAGCCTATGATTCACAGAAGATCAAGGAAATGTATTTTGAAGGTGATGGCGCTGAAGTGATGGGCCAAAAGGCCATCAGTGGTGCTTTGACGCTCTATCTTGATTTCATCAACTTGTTCTTGTCGCTGCTGCGCATTTTTGGCAATCGCGAATAACAGATCAAAGTTTGAAGCAAAGGCCCCGGTGAAAACTGGGGCCTTTTTTATGCGTCCACCAATTTTGGTTTTTTGGTCAACACGCGCAAAACTTGTTCTAAATCTTGGCCGCGCTTCAAAATCAAGCCACCTGGCGCAATCACTGCATATTGGCCTTGCTTTTGGGCAAGGGCTGGATTTTTAGTGATGCGGTATAAGGGCTGTTCGCTGGCCCGGCGGTGGATGGCGAAGGTTGCAGCTTCGGGGCTGAAATCAATGGCATAATCGCGCCATTCGCCCTCGGCCACATAGCGCCCATAAAGGTTCATAATCAGGCTTAATTCGCGGCGGTCAAAGCGGACGGGCTTTGGCGTTTTCGTTGAAAAACGCACAATGTTGGAATTGATTTCCTGATCAATGATGTCTGTCATCAAGGTGTAACATTGACTCTGCAAGCATTGATTTGCAAGGGCTCAAAATTCCTTGGTTTTGCCGCAATTGCATCAAGCCTTCGACAAGATGCAGGACGATAGTTTGTGAGTTGCCTCAACCGCCCGGTTGGTTTTCACTTCGGTTTAGCCCCCCAGCCCCCCGAAGATTTACAGGACCAGCCGGGCGCCCTATACCCCAAGTCCAAAAACTCAAATTAGTCAGATGAGTAAATTAAGGCGGTTCGCTTGTTGCGGCCGCCTTTTTTGTCCTTGACGAAAGGGCGATGTATTATCAATACCCTCACGCAACAGGGACTGGGCACATGACAGAAGCAAAACCACAAGAATTTCAAGCTGAGGTAGGCAAGCTTCTGCACATGATGGTGCATTCGGTTTATTCAGATCGTGATGTGTTTTTGCGTGAGTTGATTTCCAATGCTTCGGATGCGCTGGACAAGTTGCGCTACCAAGCCATCGCCAAGCCGGAACTTTTGGAGCAGGACGCGAAGCTGGTTATTAGCCTTACGCCAGACAAAGCCGCCAAGACCTTGACCATCGAAGATAGCGGCCTTGGCATGGCCGCCAAGGAGCTCGCCGATAATTTAGGCACCATTGCTAAATCTGGCACGCAAAGCTTTGTCGATAAGGCCAAGGATGCGCCAAGCCTGATTGGGCAATTTGGTGTGGGCTTCTATGCGGCCTTCATGGTGGCCTCAGAAGTTGAAGTGTTCTCGCGCAAAGCTGGGGCCAAGGCGTGCAATGTGTGGCGCTCTAAAGGTGAGGGCACGTTCACAGTTGAAGAGGCCGCTAGCCAAGAACGCGGCACCCGCATTGTGTTGCATTTGCGGGGTGATGCTTTGGATTATTTAGAGCCGTGGAAACTAGAAGAAGTTGTTCGGGCCTATTCTGATCACATAGCTCACCCGATTATGCTGACTAGCGAAGGTGAGGACCGCCAGATCAATTCAGCCAGTGCCATTTGGATGAAATCTAAAAGTGAAATTAGCGCTGAACAGCACAAAGAATTTTTTGGAATTTTGAACCATGGCACTGATGCGCCAGCACTCACTATTCATTACCGCGCTGAAGGCCGGCAAGAATATAATGTGCTTCTCTATGTGCCAGGTGAACGTCCGTTTGATCTCTATGATCCCGAACGCAAAGGCCGCCAGAAGCTTTATGTGAAGCGCGTGTTTATTGCTGATGATGTGGGGTTGCTGCCACCTTATCTGCGCTTTGTGCGCGGGGTGATTGACAGTGCTGATATGCCGCTGAACTTGTCGCGCGAGATGCTGCAAAATAATCCTGATGTGGCGGTTATTCGCAAAGCTGTTGGCAACCGTGTGTTGGCCGAGCTTAAAAAATGCGCTGAAAATGATGTGGGCACCTTCACTAAAATTTGGGATGTGTTTGGTCCCGTAATCAAAGAAGGGCTCTATGAAGATTTTGAGCGGCGCGATGCTTTGTTTGATATTGCGCGCTTCAAAACAACCAAATCTGAGGGTGTGACCCTGAAAGATTACCTCGCTGGTTTGAAAGAAAATCAGACGGCGATTTATTATCTGACGGCGGAAGATGCAGCCAAGGCTGCTTCAAGCCCACAGCTTGAAGGCTATAGGGCGCGCGATGTTGAGGTGTTGCTGCTCACTGATCCGGTTGATAGTTTCTGGGTGCGAACGGCGATGGGCTTTGATGGCAAGCCGTTTAAATCAGTGGCCCATGGTTCGGCTGATTTGGATTTGATCAAAGCTAAAGTTGAAACGCCCGAAGTTAAAGCCGATGAACCTGAAATTACTGCTCTGCTGTTTGCTTTCAAGCAGGCCTTGGGTGTGCGGGTTTCGGATGTTAGGGTGTCTAAACGTTTGACAGATAGTGCTGTGTGTTTGGTCAATGATGGGCAGATGGACCGCATGTTGGAAAAACTATTGTCTCGGCAGAAAGATTCTGGCGTTGCCGTGAGCGCTCCGGTTTTGGAAATCAATGCTGGTCATGGCTTGATGAAGGCTCTTGCGAAAATGGTGGATAGCAAAGGGGCGTCTTCTGTTGATGATGCAGCCCATTTGCTGTTGGATCAGGCCTTCATGCTGGAAGGTGAAGTGGTGGCTGAGCCTGCTGATTTTGCTAAGCGCTTGGGTGCCGTGATGCAAAAAGCTTTTGGCTAATGCAGAGCCTTGGCAATGGCGAGAATTTTTGTCTCGCCACTGAGTCCAATGGCGTTTTGCAACACTTCCAAAGAATCCGCCAAAGCTGATTTTCGCGTATCGCCAAATTGGCGTGCGAGATAGAGGCCAGACAGCATATCGCCTATGCCGTTGGGAACGCTCTCGCGTTTTAGATTCCTAATTGTTGTAATACTCGAAGATGTAATGCGTAGTGTTGCTAGATCACCGCCCGCAGGTACTGAGGTTACAATACTCTCAGGCACATTTAAGAGATGAGCGGCGGCTGTCGCTTCACTCTCATTCGCGACACTTTGGCCTGTGAGCCAAGATAGTTCAAAAGCATTGGGTGTAATGATAGTTGCAAGTGGAATTAACTGATCGCGGATCGCTTCGGCCACTGACACAGGCACATAGAGCTTGCCATGATCACCGAGCACAGGATCAATGAGAGTAATTTTAGGACTTATTTTTTTGATCAGTGCAGCTGCGACGTGAACTTGTTCAGCATTGGCGAAATATCCGGTGATTATCGCATCAAGATCGTAAAATGCTTTGATGTTTTCGAGGGCTGCAATGATTGGTCCCAATTCTTGTGCTGACCTCGATGGTTCGCCATGGCCCGGATGATTGGACAGCAGCACTGTTGGCAGTGCCAGAACATCATGGCCTTCGGCTTGCAAAGCCGGAATGATGGCATTGAGACCCACCGGGCCGTAAACCACTTGCGATGAAATGGCGAGAATTTTTGCCATGCTTAAATGTAACCAGCGTCCATCAGATAAAGAAGTACGGAAGCGCTGATGGCGGCAAGGCCGGTGCCTGCGGCAATGGCTCCGAAAATTGCCGGCACTGACTCATCATTGCGTTGGGCAAACAGAAATGCATTGGCGCCTGTGGGCATAGCCGCAAACAGCACGGCAATTTCGAGCCACAATGGTTGCAAGTGAAACACATAATGGCCGAGGATGAAAACCAACACAGGCATCACAATCATTTTAAGGGCGATGACAGCAAACATGCCATCCCATGAGCCTTTGAGCGAATAGCCAGCGAGCGATACGCCGAGAGCAAAGAGCGCTGTGGGCACTGAAGCATCGGCCAACATTGCGAGCATTTTATCTGGAATCGGATGAAGGCCAAGGCCGGTGGTTCGCCAAAGTGTTCCAGCAATCAGTGCTAATACGATGGCATTTTTAGCGAGATTTGTGAGCAGTTCTTGGCCCGTGCTTTGAATTGAAAAACTACCAGAATGTTTGGCCATTTCACGGTGCAATGTTGCAGCGAACCATAAAATTGGAGCGTGAATGGAAAGGATCATGCCAAGCGGCACTGCAACGGATTGCCCAAAATGGGCCAATGCTAGGGGCGTTCCAAGCAAAGCCAGATTCCCAAAGCCCGAAGCCATAGAGGCTGACGCACCTCCACTGACATTGAGGCTTGTGATGAATTTGGAACTGAATGTAGCGGCAATCCAAGTGAGCGCTAAACCCCCGAAATAAGCACCCCACAGGCTCCAAGGGGCAGCTTCCTGTGAACCCAATGTTGCCATGGTTTTAAACAGCAAGGCTGGAATGGCCACGTTGAAAACAAAAAGCGAAAGGCCCTTGCCGGAAGCCTCATCAATAATTTTAGCTTTGGAAAAGCCATAGCCCAGCATGATCATGCCGAAGACAGGCAGAACCGTGATGAGAATGGTGTTCATCGTTTAGAG
The DNA here is from genome assembly GCA_043759965.1 of Aestuariivirga sp. Lineage (GTDB taxonomy): Bacteria > Pseudomonadota > Alphaproteobacteria > Rhizobiales > Aestuariivirgaceae > Aestuariivirga. The sequence goes on from JAYUPT010000159.1 coordinate 7,128, forward strand.
CCAGGGATGCGATGCAGCATTTTTCGTTTCAAAGTTAGAAATCGACTCTGCTTTTTCCATGGTGAGGCCAATGTCGTCTAGGCCATTGAGCAGGCAATGTTTGCGGAAGGGGTCAATTTCAAATTTCACGGTGCCGCCATCGGGACCGCGAATTTCTTGGGCTGGCAGATCAATGGTCATGGTGGCGTTGGAGCCGCGCTGGGCATCATCTAGAAGTTTCTTCTGATCATCAGCACTCACAACAATCGGCAGAATGCCGTTTTTGAAGCAATTGTTATAAAAAATATCCGCAAAGCTGGTGGCAATCACGCAGCGGATGCCGAAATCTAGCAATGCCCATGGCGCATGTTCGCGGCTGGAACCGCAGCCAAAATTATCACCAGCCACCAGAATTTCGGCCTTGCGATAGGCTTTTTGGTTGAGAACGAAATCAGGCAGTTCCACACCTTCTTGGGTGTAGCGCATTTCAAAGAACAGCGATTTGCCCAACCCAGTGCGCTTAATGGTTTTGAGAAACTGCTTTGGAATGATCATGTCAGTGTCGATATTGGTGATGTTGAGCGGAGCTGCCACACCAGTTAACGTATTAAATTTGTCCATGATATTTCCTTATGAAACGAGATCGACTGATGTGGCTTCATCCGCACCAATCATAATGTTGAGATTTTGCACGGCGGCACCTGATGCGCCTTTGCCCAGATTATCATAGATCGCCATGAGCAAAACTTGGCCAGCCACATCATTGGCAAACACATGCAGGCGCATGTTGTTGGTGTTGTTCAAGCTTTCAGGGTTCAGGCTTGTATGACGCTCATGCGGCTCAAGAGGAGCTACACTGATGAAGCGCGAACCTGCAAAATAATTCGTCAGCACACTGTGGATTTTCGCACCAGAATGTTTTGTAAACAACGGCACACAGCCCATCATGCCTTGGGCATAATTGCCCACAGCAGGCTGGAAAATAACCCCGCGCGAAAGGCCAGCATAAAATTTCATCTCGGCCATATGCTTGTGTTTGAAAGTGAGGCCATAAGGCATATAGGGCGAGGCGGCAGCACCTTGGGCCTCATAATCCTCAATCATCTTTTTGCCACCACCAGAATAACCACTGATGGCATTATAGGTAATTGGATAATCAGCTTCGAGAAGGCCCGCCGCAATGAGCGGCTTAGTAAGAGCGATCAAACCTTGGGGATAGCAGCCGGGGTTTGACACGAACTTGGCGCCCGCAATTTTATCATGCTGCTCGGCATCAAGCTCGGCAAAGCCATAAGCCCACTCTGGGTTCACACGAAAAGCGGTTGATGCATCAATCACGCGGGTGTTTGACGTGATAAGGCTCACGGCTTCAAGGGCAGCATCATCAGGCAAACACAGGATTGCCACGTCCACACTGTTCAAAAGGTCGCGCTTGGCTTCCATATCTTTGCGCTTGTCATGCGGAATGGAAACCAACTCCAAATCGGTGCGATTTTTCAAACGGTCGCGGATTTGCAAACCTGTAGTGCCTGCTTCGCCGTCAATAAATATGGTGGGTTTTCTGCTCATGGGTGCGGCTTCTACAGGCTGATTGCAGAATTTTCAACATGAACGGCAGATTAACATGGCCCTCAGAAAAGGTTCAGGGCTGGTCTTCCATAAGGGTCACATCGAAACCCATTCAACTGAACAAGAAACTGGAAGGACTTAAATTATGTTACGCAAATCCCTGATCGCTCTCACTGCGGCCGCCGCTCTCTCCCTTGGCTTTGCAGCTTCTGCTCAAGCCCAAACCAATTTGAATATCGATATAAACCTTGGTGGTTTTGGTTATTATGACGGTGGCTATGGTGGCTATGGCTATTACGACGCTGGCTATGATGAAGAATCATGCGGCTGGAAAGTGGTGAAATCCAAGCATTGGAATTGGAACCACACCAAAAAGATTGTGACTTGGAAGAAGAAGTGGATTTGCTACTAAAATCCGATCAGGTCCCCTGCAAGGTTAACCTGAAATTAGAAAAGCCGGCCATGTTCTCCCCATGGTCGGTTTTTTGTTACTTAAGTTAGGCCGAAGTTATTGACAGAAAAACAGGCAGGTGCCGGGAGTTGTGCTCATGGCTTGAACAGTTGCGAGGCCAGCCATGCCACCAGTGAAAAGTGTGAGAACCACAAGGCCCATAAATACGCGGCGCAGAAACTTGGCATCTGCAGCACCAGTTGTCGAACTCATTAGAAACTCCCACGCATCGGACTCGCATTACAGCGAATCAATTACCATCCATGCGTTTCATTAACGTAAACGAAGGCTGAATCAAATCTGTTAAAATTGTGGTAGTTACTGTTGCCGAATATCCACAAATCGACCAGCCAACGCAGCTGCGGCGGCCATTTGCGGTGATACCAAGTGGGTGCGGCCTTTATAACCCTGCCTGCCTTCAAAATTGCGGTTTGAGGTGGAAGCGGCGCGTTGGCCGGGCTTCAATTGGTCGGGGTTCATGGCCAAGCACATAGAGCAGCCAGGCTCACGCCATTCAAAGCCAGCGGCCAAGAAAATCTTGTCGAGGCCCTCAGCTTCGGCCATTTCTTTGACCAGGCCAGAGCCTGGAACGATCATGGCGTAATCTAAGCTGCCAGCAATTTTCTTGCCTTCCACGATTTTGGCCACTGCGCGCATATCTTCAATGCGGCCATTGGTGCAGGAACCGATCCAGATAACGTCCAATGGAATATCGGTGATCTTTTGCCCTGCGTGCAGGCCCATATATTCAAGAGCGCGGATTTTTGATTGGCGCTTGCCTTCATCAGCAATTGTTGCTGGATCAGGAATAATGCCCGCCACCGAAACCACATCTTCAGGGCTGGTGCCCCAGCTTACGATGGGCGGCAGATTTGCAGCATCGAGTTTCACGATGCGGTCAAAGTGCGCGCCTTCATCGGTGTGAAGCGTTTCCCAATATTTTAACGCTGCATCCCAATCAGCACCTTTAGGCGCTTTAGGTTTGCCTTTGAGGAACGCATAGGCCTTTTCATCCGGCGCAATCATGCCAGCGCGGGCACCACCTTCAATGGTCATGTTGCACACGGTCATGCGGCCTTCCATGGACAGATCACGGATGGCTTCGCCGGCAAATTCGATTACATGGCCAGTGCCGCCAGCCGTGCCGATTTCGCCGATGATGGCTAGAATGATGTCTTTGGCGGTAGAATGCTTGGCCAATTTGCCATACACTTCCACTTTCATGTTTTTGGCTTTTTTCTGGATCAAGGTCTGCGTGGCCAGAACGTGTTCTACTTCGGAGGTGCCGATGCCATGGGCCAGCGCACCAAATGCGCCGTGGGTGGAGGTGTGGCTATCGCCACACACGATTGTTGTGCCGGGCAAAGTGAAGCCTTGTTCAGGACCAACCACATGCACAATGCCTTGGCGCTTATCTAATTCGTTAAAATATTCAATGCCGAATTCTTTTGCGTTGTTGGCGAGCGCTTCAACCTGAATGCGGCTTTCTTCCTCGGCAATACCTTTGGAACGATCGGTTGTGGGCACGTTATGGTCAACCACCGCCAATGTTTTTTCGGGGTGACGCACTTTGCGGCCCGTCATGCGCAAGCCTTCAAAGGCTTGTGGGGACGTTACCTCATGGATCAAATGGCGATCAATATACAATAAGCAGGTGCCGTCATCAGCCTGATGGGCCACATGATCATCCCAGATCTTGTCATAAAGAGTGCGTGCTTTGGCCATGGTCTCGTTCCGTAAGTTGGATTTGAGGGGTATTTAGCAATTAACTGCGGTGAGTCAAACTATAGGCTATGCTATGGCAATGGGGTGTCAATCTGGAAGCCCGGCCCTACGCAAGCTGTCCTCCATTTGGGTCGCATCCTTCTGGTTTTTATAGGGTTGTTTCGACAGGTAGTGACGGATTGTGAAACTGGGGCGCAAATCAAGGCATTGCCGCGCATGAAAAGCCGCTCCCGACGGGTCAGACAAATGGGCAAGGCAGCCAGCTGTCAGGGCCGAAAGCTCGTAGCTCTGAACTGGGAAAAGCGCAAATGCGGCCAAGGCTTCAGCAAACTGGCTTTTCAACATGTGGGCCAGCCCCAGGCTCATAAAATACCAAGGCGGTGCGAAAAACGGATCAATATCTTTCGCAAGCTTGAAATACTCAAGTGCTACGTCGGCACGTCCAAGATAGATCTGGACGATCCCCATATCCGCAGAATTCCACTGATTGTTGGGATTGAGTTCAATCGCATAGTGTATGTTCTGTAGTGCGGATTCGAAAGCGCGCTGATGAAGGCTGACTAGCGCCAGCACAGAAAAGCAGCTGCCCTCATTGCCATCCAGCGCAGTCGCACGCTGTGCCAGTTTGCAGGCCTCGTCCAGCACCATGTTGGACTCTGCCGTGTCGTTTTTCCAGGCATCCAAATACTTGCAGGCCAGCGAGGCGTGGGCCATACCGTAGTTGGGGTCGATCTCGATGGCCTTGGCAAACAGCCGTGTAGCCTCGGCTGCACCATGAGGTTCTGTCCAAGGCAAAGAGTTGCCCTTCAGCACGCATTCATAGGCCGCAAGGCTGTTTGGTGTCTTGCGATTGGCCCTTTCAACATCCGCCACCATCACGCGGCCCACCAATGTGCTGACAATGGTTCTGACCACCAGGTCCTGAACTGCGAAAATTTCGGAGTGTTGCCGGTCAAATTTTTCTGCCCAGACCTGATTGCCAGATTCAGCATCCACAAGCTGGACGGTGATTCGCAACTGATCGCTGAAACGTCTGATACTGCCTTCAAGAACGTAACGGACCTTTAATTCAAGTGCTATCTGCCTGATGTCTGTTGCGCCCCCGCGATAACGAAAGGTGGCAGCCCGCGAGAGAACTGACAGCAAACGCCAACGCGACAGTTCGGTGATGATATCGCTGGTCACGCCATCGCTGAAATAATCCTGTTCGGGATCACTGCTCATATTTAGAAAGGGAAGGACGGCAAGTGATGGTTTGTTTGATTGGGTTTGAGGCGCGTCAGGCGCACCAATTGGACCAGACTTCGCTTGTGGATCAGCAAAACGATAACCGATACGTTGAACTGTCTGAATCCAGTCCTCCCCATGCTTGGTGAGGCCGAGGGCTTTTCGTAAAGCCGCAATTTGAACCGCAAGATTGCTTTCTTCAATGTTGTTAGTTTGCCATGCTGCGTCGATCAACTCTGATTTTGAAACAGTACGGCCTTCGGCGTCCAACAGTTTTTCGAGCAAAACAAGAGCCTTTTGCCCGACAGAGATGGCTGCGCCGTGCTTGAGCAAAACACGTCGATCTTTGTCGAATGCGAAGGGCCCAAACTGATAGCTTATTATCGTCATGGTTCGATCATACAGGGAATTCAGAAGATTTCAGAAGTTTTCATGCCACTTTTTAAGACCATAAAACGCATTTCTAGCATTGTTAAATCTCATTCAGCGAGGATGAGCAGAAAAAAGGAGAATGACAATGCCACGCTATATGGTTGAACGAAAATTTCCAGATGGACTGAATATTCCGATAAACAAAGATGGCGACAAGATCTGTGGTGGCGTTGTTGCCAACAATGCCCAGGACGGTGTCACTTGGATCCAATCCTTTGTGTCCTCGGACCGCAAACAAACCTTCTGCATTTATGATGCGCCAAATCCTGAGGCTGTGAAAACCGTAGCCGAGAAGAATGCGCTGCCTGTTTCTAAAATTACAGAAGTGCGGGTGCTCGATCCCTATTTCTATCACTGAGCGATCGATCCTTTGACACTTTCATGGAGGATAAAATGAAGAGTTTTCGAATTACCACCTGTATTTCGCTTTTGTCATACTTGGCTATCGCAAGCGCTGCGGCGGAAGAAGCCAGCAACCCATTGGTGGACCATGTGCGCACAGTGAATGATCGCTTTAAAGATGTGGCGGTTGCTGTGGCCGAAGGCTATGGCCCCATTCCTTGCGCCAGTGGACCGCAAGGCGGTGCAATGGGCATACATTATGTGAACGGTGCATTGCTGAAGGATGGAGTGACAGATATCGCTCGTCCTGAAGCTGTGATGTATGAGCCGATGGCCGATGGCAAACTGGCTTTGGTTGCTGTAGAATATATTGCTTTCAAAGGCCCCGCGGCATTGGATGGTCACTTATTCAATTTTGTGAGTGAACCTAATCGCTATGGTTTAGATAAGTTCTACGAATTGCATGTATGGGCGTGGAAAACAAACCCCACGGGCGCATTTGCGGATATGAATCCAAATGTGTCGTGTGATGCTGCGAAGAGCCCATAGAACGTTTTGACTTTTCATGGAAAAGTCAAAATCGCCCGAAGTCTCGGTGGTCGATCAATTTTTCTGAACTTTGACGATTCCGTCAATGTTCAGATTGATCAAGGTAGATCAGACAGTCGCGTAAAAAGTGCCCTCAGACGCATGACGCGTCGGGGGGCATTTTTTATTCCTGCCGAACGAAAGTCGAAACTAAGGCGGGCAGATCGACCATTTTAGCAAACAGGGCTTCAGCTCCGATGTCTTTTAGTTTTTCGCCATGGGCTGCTTCGTCTTCGTGGGTTCCGGTGAAACCCAAAGTCCAACAACCAGCATCAACGGCGGCTGTTACACCGGTGATTGAATCTTCGACGACGATGCAGTGATCAGCTTTCACACCTGCCTTTTTGGCAGCCAGCAAAAACACATCAGGCGCAGGCTTGCCGTGCGGCACATCTTCAAAGGTTACAATATTGTCTTTGAAATAGCCAATCAAACCAGTGAGCTGGAGTGCGAGCTTCACACGCTCTTTTGGGCTGTTCGAGGCAATGGACATGGTGAGGCCCAAATTGCGAATGCTTTCTAAAGCATCGCGCACGCCGCGCACCAATTGCAACTCACTTTTATAAAGTTCAGCCAAGCGCTGATTTTTGGCGGTGAGCAAGTCTTCAGGGAACACCACACCGCGCTGAGCGGAAAGTTCTTTCAGCATAGCCTCAAAGGTGCGGCCCACAAAGCGGCGATGGGCCTCAGCTTCGGTCATTTCAATGCCGAAACGTTTTAGAATTTCAACATCGGCACGCATAGACAATGGTTCGCTATCAACAAGAACGCCGTCACAATCGAATATAATATGAGAAATGGTCATGCGCCCAAATGCCGGAAGCTGGCGATGACGTCAACATAGACTTCGCGCTTGAAGGGAATGATTAAATCGAGCATTTGGTCCATTTTCACCCAGCGCCATTCATCAAACTCTTGTTTGTGGCCGGGCGGTGCCAGATTGATTTCGCTGTCGGTCCCTAAAAACTCAACGGCGAACCATTTTTGTTTCTGGCCACGATATTTGCCTTTCCAACTTTTGCCAATCAAATGCGCGGGTAAATCATAAGTGAGCCAGTTGGGGGCCTCGGCAATAATTTTGGCGGAGGTGATGCCGGTTTCCTCGGCAAGTTCACGAAGTGCGGCGGGCTCTGGGTCTTCACCCTCATCAATGCCGCCTTGAGGCATTTGCCACCATTTGCCAATGCCATCATCATTCTGCTTTTCAAAGCGGCGGCCCACCCACACAAGCCCAGCCTTATTGAGCAGCATGATGCCCACGCACGGGCGGTAAGCGGTGATGTGGTTCGTATCGGACATCAGCCTAATCTGCCTTTGAAGGCGGCACTGGCGGGCACAAAAATAACGCCGCGTTCAACAGCGGCTTTGGCCCAGTCATTCACTGTTCTAATTGTGGTGTCCAAGCCAGAACCTGTGCCAATGGCAATGCCGTTGCTGCGGGCTTCTTCCTCAAGCAGATTTAGCGCTGCGATGATCGATTCAGGGTCGGCATTGGCATCAATTACGGTTTGGCCACGGCGCACTTGATAGTTTAAAGTTTTGGCTACATCTTCGCTGGCTGAAAGCGGCAAGGAGCCATCTTCGATAAACAACAGCCCGCGTTTCCGCAATTCGCTGAGCAAGGGCTTTACGGCAGGAGCAGAAGCAAGAAAGCGCCCACCCATATAGTTCACAACGCCAGTGTAGCCGCTAAAGCGGCTCATGTGCCAATAAAGCGCATTAAGGTTTTCAGCCTCGGCTGCATCGGCCAACAAAGTTTTAGGCCCGGGGTTGGCGGCAGGAAAGCCCACGGGTTCTAATGGCAATTGCAACAGCACTTCGTGGCCATTGGCTCTGGCCTTATTCACTTGGGCTTGCAGGTTTTCGCCGTAAGGGGCGAATGCCATGGTGATGTCGCTGGGCAAATCTTTGGCAGCACGCGCTGTTAATTTTTCATTGAGGCCCATGCCGCCCAGTATGATAACGAGCTTTGGTGCATCGGAATGGATGATGCCCTTGGACACCGAGCGGGCATAGGCTTCGGATGGTTTTTTGCTACCCGCCATGCGCGGCAACGGGCCTTGGGCGCTGACTTCAACAAGGCTAGAGATGGGCGCTTTGGTAAGGGGTGTTTTGGGGCTCACATAAATTATGGCGTCTTGCTCATAATTTTGTTGCTCAACAGCGGGTTCAACTTTAACCGAGATTTTTTCTTGTGGGTCAAGGTCTTCCGCAATCACGTCTTCTGGCTGTTCGGGGAGAGGTTCAATGCTTGCGGTTTTAATCTCTTCCAACGGAGCCATGGCAAGGGTGATTATAGGCTCACCAGCAAAAGGATGCGGCATCTTAGCGATATATGTGCCACCCGCAATCATGCCCGCCAGCACAACCACATAGGAAGCCATCAAAGCACTTGGGCGTTTTTCCCATAGTCTCTGGCTCAGGCTTCGCTTGTGGAGCGGCTGATTTAGGTCATCGCGGCGCATAGCATCTCTAAAGTAGATTCGTCTTCGCGCCAGTGTGGCAAGGGAGGCGTTAATGAGGTGTTAACTATATGGATTTTGGCACAAGAAAAAGGCGGGTTATTATTCCCGCCCTTTATTTTAGTTCGATTGCTTTGGCGCTTCGACTGGTTTTGGCGGCACCACGTTGGTGACCACTTTAATGCCGTGCAGGAAATCAATGGCGGCTTTCAATTGCACGTCCTTGGTTCTATCTTCGGGTACATAGGCAGAAGAGCCACCACCTTCACTGCCGCCACCGGGATTGGCCAAATGGCCGCTCAGGGCTTGTTCGCCTTCAGTTGACACGTTCTTGCCGAGCAATTCGGGTGGCAAGGGTTGTTCAATCACAATATCCGCCGCAATGCCCTTGGCTTGGATCGATTTTCCTGACGGTGTGAAATAACGCTGCGTGGTCAGCCGCATGGCCCCTTCGCTGCCCAGAGGAATAATGGTTTGGACCGAGCCTTTGCCGAAAGAGGTGGTGCCAATGATGGTGGCTCGTTTTTGATCTTGCAAAGCACCCGCCACAATTTCCGAGGCTGAAGCTGAACCACCATTGATCAAGACAACCACGGGCTTGCCATTGGTAAGATCACCTTTCTGTGCGGTGTAGCGTTCGACTTGATCAGCATTTCGGCCACGGGTGGAAACCACTTCGCCCTTTTCCATAAACACATCGGACACGGCGATTGCTTGCTGTAAAAGCCCGCCTGGATTGTTTCTGAGATCGAGGATGAAGCCCTTTTCTCTGCCACCCATTTTTTTATCAAGTTCAGCAATGGCTTTTTGCAAACCATCATCTGCTTGCTCATTAAATGTGCTGATGCGCACATAGCCAATATCATCGCCTTCAGAGTTATATTTCACTGATTCAATTTTAATTGAATCGCGCACTATTTTAACTTCAAAGGGCTCGCGCTTTTCACGCACAATCATCAAGGTGATTGGGGTGCCAATGGCACCGCGCATTTTTTCGACAGCTTCATTGAGCGTGGTGCCTTGCACATCTTTACCGTCAATTTTCACAATCAAATCATTGGCTAAAATTCCGGCCTTCGAGGCGGGCGTGCCATCATAAGGGGCTACAACTTTAACCACACCATTTTCCATGGTGACCTCAATGCCAAGGCCGCCGAATTCGCCACGGGTTTTCACGTTCATATCGGCAAATTCTTTGGCATCCATATAAGATGAATGCGGATCAAGCGAGGTAAGCATGCCGTTGATAGCAGCTTCCATCATTTTCTTTTCGTCGGGCTGTTCAACGTAATCGCTTTTAACGCGGTCATAAACATCGCCAAAAAGATTGAGCAATTTGTAAGTCTCGGCGTTGGTGGCGGCGGTTGCGCCATTTAATGCCTGCAAGGTGACGGCGCTGGCAACGGCACCCAAAAGTACCAAACCAAATGCACGAGTTGTGGAGTTTAATTTCATTTCATCGCCTCTTTTCTGCCGCCTAGCCACCAAAGGGCCGGATCGACCGGTTCATTGTTTTTCCGAAACTCAACATAAAGCACGGGACGTGCTAATTCTTGTTCACCACCGATGAGGGCCACTGATGATGGACCTTCACCCATAATTCCTAACGGTTCTCCGGCCTTAATGGATTGGCCAATTTCAACCGAGATTTGTTTCATGCCTGCACATAACACGAGATAGCCCTCTCCGGCATTCAAGATCAAGAGTTGTCCGTATGATCGGAAGGGTCCAGCGAACTCTACTCGGCCATCTACAGGTGAAATGACGTTTTGACCAGCCGTGGTGGCAATGGCCACACCCTCTAAATGGCTACCAAGACCATTATCATCACCAAAATGCTTCAGAATATCGCCTTGTACGGGATAGGCCAATTTTCCGAGTTGCTCAGAAATGGCAATGGCCGGCTTTGCAAGCGTTGCTAATTTTAATTTTTCAGCCTGTTCGCGGGCTTTGGCCTCGGCAGTTTTGCGGGCATCTGCTTCAATTTTTGCGGCCTCAAGAGTTGCCAATAATTGTTTTAAGCTTTTGGCTTGGAGAGCCAAATCGCCAGCGCGCTGCTTTTCAGCATCGAGATCTATTGCTGCCGTAATGGCGAAATTTTTCTTTTCTGCTTGTAAAGCCTTCAGCTCTTTTTGGCTCTCATTGAGTGCCAATTCTGCACTCTTCAAACTTATTTTAGTAGTTTCAGATTCTGTTTGGATTGCTTCCAAACGGTTGAGTTGATCTTTCAAGGCGCTGGCTTGAACGCGCATTTCGGGCACCACAGCGCCAAACATCATTGCCCCACGCAGAGCTTGCAAAACGTCTTTTGAATCAACCACCAAAGCTGGCGGCGGGTTTTGCTCTAGGCGTTGCAAACCTGCCAAGAGTTCAGAAAGCTTATCTTGTTTTGCTGCAAGATCACTTCTGATAATAATGGCTTCACTGGCCAAGGATTTTACGCGGGCATCAGCTTCGGCAATGGCTTTTTTTTGGCTGCCCAGCGTTTTTGCAAGATCAATCAGTTTTTTTGAGATTTCATTTTGCGCTTTGACGGCGGCCTCAATCTCAATGGCGATGGCGGCTTGTTTTTGTGTCGATGATTGCAACGATTGCTCGATTGCATCTAGTTGTTGGGCTGTGCCTGATGATGTGCCGGCCTCGGCATAGCAAGGCTGTGGTGTGCCCAAAAAAGCATAAGCCAGCCAGCCTGCAAGAACGAGGTTCGATTTGATCATCACAACTTTAATTGGCAACGTCCCATGTCTAAAATGCGGCCAGTTTATGACCTGTGATAGGGATGATTCACCATAATAGTGACTGACCGGTAAATTTGTTCGAGCAACATAATTCTGATCAGCCTATGCGGCCACACCATTGGCCCAAAGGCTATGAGTTCCGTAGCCTTCTCGCGGGTTTGGGGGCTGTGGCCATCGGGTCCGCCAATCATAAAAACCAAGTCAGTAACGCCACTGTCGGCATGTTTTCTAATACGGGCGGCAAAATCTTCACTAGAATGTGATCGTCCGCGCTCGTCTAATACCATGGTTGCCGCCCCTTGAGGGCTCGCCGCCCATAGAGTATGGGCCTCTTCATCCATGCGCTGTTTGGCATTGGGCAGTTGCGATTCGGGCCATTCACCAATTTTAAGGGCGGTTACACCTGCCTTGCGGCCCAAAACTTCAATGCGTTTTTGATAATCATCCGCCATCAGCTTTTCGGGCCCGGTTTTCAGGCGGCCGATGGCGGCGATTGAAATGCGCAATTAAGCGTCAGCGCTGCTGTCGATCGGAGCATGCTCCGACCACAGTTTTTCGAGATTGTAAAAGCTGCGCACTTCGGGGCGGAAAATATGGACAATGATATTGCCTGCATCAACCAACACCCAATCAGATGTTTCCAAACCTTCAACGCGAATATCTTTCTGTCCGAAAGCTTTGAGCTTATCGACCAGTTGATCGGCAATGGCGGCAACGTGGCGATTGGCTCTGCCAGAGGCAATCACCATGCCATCAGCCATGGAAGACCGGCCCATCACATTGATGGGAAGAATTTCTTCAGCTTTGGAATCTTCCATCGAATCCAAAATCACATTCATCAAAGGCCAATCCGGGCCAGCATAACGCGGGCCTTTGGGGGCGATGACGACCTTGGCGGTGACTGCTGATTTTTTGCCGACAACCTTTTTTGCCGAAGCTTTTTTGACAACAAGTTTTTTAGCTAAGGCTTTCTTGGCCACAGGCTTCTTAGCCGCAACTTTTTTAGCGGGTGCCCTCTTAGCGACCAGTTTTTTGGCGACTGGTTTTTTTGTAGCGACTTTTTTAGCAACAACTTTTTTGGCTGGAGCCTTCTTGATCACCTTCTTGGCAACGGTTTTTTTTGCAGGTGGCTTCTTGGCAACGGTCTTTTTGGCCACAGCTTTCCTAACCGCAACCTTTTTGACTGGTTTTTTAACTGCAATTTTCTTGGCTGGTTTTTTAGCCACTTTCTTAACTGCGGCCTTCTTTGCTGCTGGCTTAGCTTTTGGTGCAGCCAGTTTTTTTGCTGGCTTTTTAGCAGCGGCTTTCTTCACAGGGGCTGCTTTTTTCTTAACGGGTTTCTTGCTCAGGGTCTTGGTCCTTAAATTGAATTTGATTGCCTATAACATGCAATGAATTTTCATGCCAGCCTGCGGATTGGCACCTATGCGCCATGCCTAATGGCGGTCGAACTCTCCTTGCGCAGCGGCATCGACACGAACACCCAGGCGGGTGCTTTGCGTTTGGCAAGAACGCCCGCTTGCTCATTACGCACACGGCTTTTAGCATAACAGTTGGCGGCTTGCGAACCGAGCGCGCGAACTGAATATCCTGGGCGGGCCAGCACGGCTAAAGGCACGGTTTCAGCAATGTGATTCCAGCGTTTCCAACGGTCGAGATCGCGGAAACTGTCAGCGCCCATAATCCATACAAAATGGGCCTGCTTTAGAGCCTTCGTCATTGCGGCCAAGGTTTGCGCGGTGTTGCGGCTGTGAATTTGTTTCTCAATATCGGTGACGACAAAATGTGGGTGCTTTGCAATCACCCTCGTGTGCTTCAGGCGTTGCGAATATTCACCTGTTTCGCGAGTATCTTTCAAAGGATTTTGCGGCGAGACCAGCCACCACACCCAATCGAGCTGCAAGCGCTTTAGTGCATAAAGTGCCACCATGCGGTGGCCTTGATGGGCCGGATTGAAGGAGCCGCCAAACAATCCAATGCGCTGTCCTCGTCCGAAAGGTGGGAGTTTCAGCATCAGGGTCTGATCTGCCCGTTCCCACGAATTTGATACTTGAAGGTTGTAAGCTGCTCAACGCCCACGGGCCCGCGCGCGTGCAGCTTGCCTGTGGCAATGCCAATCTCAGCACCAAAGCCAAACTCTCCACCATCTGCAAATTGTGTGGAGGCATTGTGCAGCACGATGGCGCTATCAACTTCGGCCAAGAATTTTTCAGCTGCTTTGTTATCAGCCGTTACAATTGAATCTGTGTGCTGTGAGCCATATTTTGCAATATGGGCAATGGCGCCATCTACGCCACCCACCACGCGAATTGACACAATAGCGTCTTCATATTCAGTGGCCCAATCTAATTCAGTTGCGGCGATTACGGAAGGGTCCGCCGCCATAGATTCAGCATCACCGCGCACTTCGCATTTGGCATCAAGCAACATGGAGATTATTGGCTTTAAGTTTTGAATTGCCGCACGATCAATCAAAATTGTTTCAGCGGCGCCACAAATTCCGGTACGGCGCATTTTGGCATTGAACACAACTGCTTTAGCCATTTCTAAATCAGCGGCATTATCAACATAGACATGGCAAATGCCTTCAAGGTGGCTGAACACCGGAACGCGGGCTTCGCTTTGCACGCGGGCCACCAAAGTTTTTCCGCCGCGTGGCACAATTAAATCAATGGTGCCGCCAAGGCCTGTGAGCATGGCACCAACAATTTCGCGGTCTGTGCTTGGCACCATTTGAATGCAGTTTTCATCAAGGCCAGCTTCTCGCAAGGCCGATTGTAAACAGGCAACAATTACTTGTGACGTGTTAAAACTATCAGAGCCGCCGCGCAAAATTGCGGTGTTGCCAGATTTCAAGCACAACGCACCGGCATCAGCCGTTACATTGGGGCGGCTTTCATAAATAATGCCGATCACGCCAATGGGAACCGCCACGCGCGAAATTTCCATGCCGTTTGGCCTCACCCATTTTTCAAGGACGCGGCCTACCGGATCTTTCAAGGCGGCAACATCTTCAAGGCCCTTGGCCATGGCTTCAATGCGGGCCTCATTTAGAAGTAGGCGATCAACGAAGGCGGCTTTTAAATTCTTGGCTTTGGCGGCGCTCAAATCTTTTTGGTTCGCCGCAAAAATCTCCACGCTGGCTTGGCGAATGTGCGCTGCCATTGCTGTCAGCGCCTGGTTTTTTTGAATGGTCGAGGCAAGCGCCAGCACCCGCGCAGCACGGCGGGCTTTTTGTCCTATCTCAAAAATCGCGTCGCTCAATTGCGCTCTCCGCCCACCATCACCAAATCATCACGGTGAATGATGACATCGCGGTCATCATTGCCCAGAAGTTTTTGAATGTCAGCAGATTTTAATCCGGCAATGCGGGTTGCATCTGTTGAATCATAAGCCACCAAGCCCCGCGCAAATTCAATGCCATCAGGCAACACCACACTCACGGTGTCGCCGCGTGAGAAATTGCCTTCAACCGATTTTACACCAGCAGGAAGCAAGCTCTTGCCTTTGCTTAATGCTCCCTTGGCACCTTCATCTACAGTGAGTTTTCCAACAGGTTGCAATGTTCCAGCAATCCAGCGCTTGCGAGATTGCAGGGCGTTGCTTTGCGCGAGGAACCATGTGCAGCGCGCACCTTCAGTGATGCGTTTCAAGGGATGCATTTCATGGCCAGATGCAATCACCATATTGCAGCCTGCTGACAAAGCAATTTTGCCTGCTTCAATTTTTGTGAACATGCCGCCAGAGCCAACGCCTGAAATGGGTTTTCCGGCCATGGCTTCCACTTCGGGTGTAATCTCGCGCAGTTCAGGAATGAAAGTGGCACCCTTTTGATTTGGGGGGGCAGAATAAAGCCCGTCAATATCCGAAAGCAACACCAGCACATCGCCAGACATCATAGAGGCCACGCGTGCCGCCAAGCGATCGTTATCGCCATAGCGAATTTCAGATGTGGCCACCGTGTCATTTTCATTGATCACGGGAACTGCACCTTGGGCAAGCAATGTGGAAAGCGTTGCTCTGGCATTGAGATATCGGCGGCGTTCCTCAGTGTCTTGCAAGGTGACCAAAATTTGAGCTGCAACTATGTTCCGTGTACGGAGTGCTTCGGCCCAGGCTTGCGCCAGTGCAATCTGACCTACAGCTGCGGCGGCTTGGCTTTGATCGAGTTTCAGTTTGCCTTTTGGTAAACCTAGTGTGCGGCGGCCCAGCGCAATAGCTCCTGATGAAACTAAAATAACATCAGCACCACCAATTTTAAGATCAGCCACATCATCAACCAGTGAGCTCAGCCATGAGGCCTTGATGGCACCAGACTTCTGATCAACCAGAAGCGCCGAGCCTACTTTTATGATGATGCGTTTGGCGGAAGTAAGCCTCGACATTATGGCCTCCACCCTTCGGTGGTGACTCCCGCAGGGTCTGGCATTCTTGCTGCAATGCGGCCCGTGTTAATCACTGAGAACAACTCATACATAGCGGCGTCAGAATTTTTCTGGGTGGCAGCAGACATGAGCAGAGGCGTCTTTTTCACTTTCTTTTTAAAGTCAGCCAGTTTCTTTTCTAAATCATCAGGGGCCACCGCATCAATTTTATTGAAGGCAATGATTTCGGGCTTTGCGGCGAGGATTGGGCTGTAAGCTTTAAGCTCACCCCGGATCACCTTATAGGCTTTGACCAAATCATCACCAGTTGCATCAATCATGTGGATGAGAACAGCGCAGCGTTCCACATGGCCCAAAAAGCGCACACCTAAGCCGAAGCCTTCGGATGCGCCTTCAATAAGGCCAGGAATGTCAGCGAGCACAAAGGAGTGATTGCCCACTTTAACCACACCCAATTGTGGGTGCAACGTGGTGAAGGGATAATCGGCTATTTTTGGGCGTGCGGCAGAGACAACTGAAAGCAAAGTGGATTTGCCCGCATTGGGCAGGCCCACAATGCCAGCATCGGCGATTAATTTCATTTGCAGCCAAATCCAGCGTTCCTCGCCTTGTTGGCCGGGGTTGGCATTATAAGGGCTGCGATTGGTGGCTGATTTGAAGTAGTGATTGCCGAAGCCGCCATTGCCGCCTTTGACAATGCGAACGCGGTCTCCGGCTTTGCCCAAATCAGCAATCAGAGTCTCGTTGTCTTCTTCATAAACTTCGGTGCCGGCTGGAACTTTGAGAACAATATCATCGGTCGATGCGCCAGCGCGAAGCCTGCCCATGCCGTGACCTGCGGTGCGAACTTTGAAATGCTGCTGGTAGCGATAATCAATCAGCGTGTTGAGGTCGTTGGCCGCCTCCACCCACACGTCGCCACCTTTGCCGCCATCGCCGCCATCTGGCCCACCAAATTCGATGAATTTTTCACGGCGGAAAGACACGGCTCCGGCACCACCATCTCCGGCGCGGACATAAATTTTTGCTTCATCAAGAAATTTCATGAGCCAGCTCATAGTCGTAAGAATTGGTTTCGCCAAGCTTTCTCAAAATTAACGTGAAATTAACCTTGAGGCGTTTGGAAAGGGCGACAATAATGGCCAGTATATAACCTTAGTATCGCCACATTTAGGCAGTCTATCGCGCCCTCTCCTCAAACATCGGTGGTTTGTGGTTATAACTTTCAAGTATACTTGGGAGATGAGCCGTTGTTTTGAGTAAAGTAAAGGAAATAGTATGAAGATTAAATTAGTAACTACACTTGCTGCCGCATTATGTTCTGTAGCATTACTTTCAACTGGAGCAGAAACTTCAGACCTTCATTCAAAAAAGCGCAACGCGACTGAGAGTGTTCAAAACAGTAGCGTGATTTCAATGATCACTGCGCAGGCGCCTTCTTATGGGGTTCCCACTTGGTTTGCATTGCGCATTGCCGAGGTTGAATCTGGATATAATCCTTCAGTGCGCGGTGCCGCTGGCGAATATGGCGTGTTTCAATTGAAATGTGCCACAGCACGCGGCGTTGGTTTTAAGGGTGATTGTGCTCAACTGCTCAATGCTGCAACAAACGTAAAATATGGTTTGGAGCATTTGTCAATTGCAGTCAAAACCTCGCACGGAAATTTGAAACTTGCTGCTTCAAAACATAATGGTGGCTTGGGCCGCAAAAGCTTGGTGCTGCGCTATGTGGCGATGGTGTTTTAAATAAACACATCCAATCATTGTCATTCCGACGAAAGACGGAACCCAGACTTTCAACACACACTGAGCTTGAACTTCTGGATCCCGACTTTCGTCGGGATGACAAACTTATATAAACTTTCTTGCCAACCACTTTTCTCTTGTGAGCATGAGATTTGTCACCTGCACTTCTTTTCCCTGAGCTTTGGAATAGCTGGTGCATTGGGTGACCTCGGTAAACCCCAGTTTTTTTAAGATGCGACCTGAGACTGGATTGTCGTTGTGAAAGCAAGCAATCAATTTCTCTAACTGCGAAGTGGTGAAAGCCTGTGTGACAACAGCATGAGCTGCTTCACTCATAATGCCTTTGCCCCATTGTGTTTCTGAAAGCCAGTAACCCAATTCAGCATCATTTTTCTGAACACTGAACTCATAACTGATGATGCCCCAAAATTCATGCGGCGCGGCATTTGGAGAAATTGCACACACCAATGACCTGCTATCCAGTGTCTTAACGAACTGAAGGAATTCTATGGCGTCATCTCTGTGATAGGGCTGCGGAATGCGGGCCGTGTTGCGAGCGATGTTATAATTATTGAGCTCAGCGGCAATTGTTTCCACATCTCTATCTTGCACGGGCCGCAGTACCAGTCTTGCAGTTTCAATCATCGCCTACTCCAATAAAAAAACGGAGACGCAACTATTGCATCTCCGTTTTCATTCTCAAAGCTGAGAAATGTTTATTCAGCAGCTTTCATCGGCAGAACCGAAACCAGTTGCTTGTTTTCTTTGGTTTTGCGGAAGTTCACTGTGCCAGCGATCTTTGCAAAAATTGTATGGTCGCGGCCGATACCAACGCCCGAACCAGTGTGCCACTGGGTGCCACGTTGACGCAAAATGATGTTGCCAGCAATAACGCTTTCACCACCAAAACATTTTACGCCAAGACGCTTGCCCGCTGAATCGCGGCCGTTGCGGGATGAACCACCTGCTTTTTTATGTGCCATGAGATTTCTCCTGCCTTAACTTATGAACGAGCTTTATCGGTTTTAGCACGAGGGGCTTTGCCGGCCATCAATTCTTTGGCTTGCTCAATCCACTCTTCACGGGCAACGCGGCCCTTCTGCTTAATGTCGGCTTCAATGCGGGTCACATCTTCAGGTGTCCAAGCGGCCACTTGTGCGTATGTTGTAATGCCCATGTCGGTCAAAGCGGCATAGATCTTTGGACCAATTCCAGCGATCAACGAAATATCGTCAGCGCCAGCGGCACCTGCTGCTGCAAGCGCAATCGGAGCGGCTTTAGCTTTTACTTCAGCTTTTTTGCCAGTTGGCTTAGCACCACCGGTCAGAATTTCTGTGATGATCACCGAGGTTAAATCCTGACGGTGACCGTTGCGCCGACGATAATGCTTACGGCGACGCTTCTTGAAAATGATCAAATGCGGGCCACGGGCCTGCTTTTCAATCTCGCCCACAACTGTGGCACCTTCAAGGAAAGGTGCGCCCACAAGCACTTGGCCTTCGCCAGTTACCATGAGAACATTGGTGAATGAGATATGATCGCCTGCAGCTCCTTCGAGCTTTTCGATCAGAATTTTATCGTTTGCGGCAACGCGATATTGCTTGCCGCCTGTCTTGATGACTGCGTACATAATAAACCACTTCTTTTTCCGCGCCCTTTGGCGCCTCTTCTAAACCCTTGAAAGAAGAGGACTTTTGTGAACGTTCCGAAAAACCTTATGGGTTGCCGGGGGCTGCGCATGAATATCCAACCACAATTATGTCTGGTCAGATTGCGGGCTTCTAGGGGGATCAGGCTCTTGAGTCAAGCGAATGAGGATGATGACACGGTTCACTTCGCCACCGAATATAAGTACCAAAGCCGCCTGATAGATAAAAAACATTGCCGCAAACAGGCCCGACAGCGAGGCATAAGTGGAGGCGAAGGAATTGAAGTTTTGCAGATAAAGAGCAAAGGCCGCCGATAAGCCGACCCATACCAACACAGTCAGTAAAACGCCGGGGAGCAAATGGCGGAGAGGCAGGGATTGGGCAGGCAGAATGCGGTGGGCAAAAAGCAGACCTGAAAATAACAGCAGCATGGCGATGGGATAGCGCAAATGATCAAGCGAGGCGAAGTTTGCCAGTTGCGACGGGGCATAGGTTGCGATCACGTTAAATGCTACGGGAAAGACTACGATCAGCAAGGCAACAACCAGCAATAAAATTGCGGCGCCAATGATAAACAGAACATTTTGTAAATAGAGATACCAAACTGGCCTTGTGTCTTGCAGGTCGTAAGCGCGGTTAAGGCCCACGCGCACGGAATCAACCCCTCCCATAGCACTCCAGATGGTGAGCAACGCAGAGATGCTCAGAAGTCCGGTGCGCGGCACTGTAAGGATGGCGTGAATTTCGCCACTTAAAGGTTTGACAAGTTGGGCCGGCGCCACGCTGAGGAGAAAGTTAACGATCTGCTCGGCGGAAGCTTCACTGCCGAAAAAACCTGCTAGGGTGGTGAGGAAAATTAGAAATGGGAATATTGAAAAAATGATGCGAAACGAAATATTGCCAGCCAGCGGTATGGCTTCATCCGCAAACAGGCGCTTGAGTGCCTTGGTGAACAATGCAAAGACGGTTGCACTCGAATCGGTCATTCTACGTTCCTTCTTGAAATAGAGTATATGCCCATGGCTGCCGTTCCTGCCAAGACCGCGCTGATTGCTGCCATACCTGCAGTGTTTGTGGTGTTGTGGGCAACGGGCTTTGTGGTGGCCGGGCTTTCGGCAGGGCATGTTGGGCCATTGTGGTTTCTCGCGCTGCGCTTTCCCATTGCTGGATTATTCTTGTTGGCCGTAGCATTGCACCAAAAAGCGCCATGGCCGAACGCTCAACAGGCCCTCCATGCGGCGGTTGCTGGAGCCTTCTTGCATGGGCTTTATTTGGGACCAATCTATTGGGCGGTGGCAGAAGGATTACCAGCAGGAGTTGGTGCTTTGATCGTGGGCCTCCAGCCCTTGCTCACTGCCTTTATGGCGGCCTTGATTTTAGGTGAGGTGATTTATCCACGCCACTGGCTGGGGCTTGTTGTGGGGGTGATTGGCGTTGCCATGGTGGTGTGGCCCAAGCTAATTTTTACCCATGTGGGTGGAATTACGCCACTTACAGCTTCGTGCGCTTTGTTTGGTGCTTTCGCTATATCATTTGGTACGGTCTATCAAAAGCGATTTGCCACAGGCCTGCATTTGGCAACGGGTGGCTTTTGGCAATATGTGGGGGGCAGCTTTGTTGTAGGTCTAGCCACACTCATCATGGGTGATTTTCAATTTGACTATAGTTTAGAAGCGTGGAGCGCCTTGGCTTGGGCCGTTCTTGTTATCTCTATAGGTGCTATCACCTTGCTGATGATTTTAATTCGCGAAGGCGAGGTTTCTCGCGTGTCGAGCCTGATTTATTTGGTGCCAGCGGTTGCGGCCCTTATGGCTTATGTGATGTTTGATGAAAAACTACTCTTGGTTCAAATCATCGGCATGGCGGTGTGTGCGGCGGCGGTGTTGATCGTCAACCGCTCAGCGCCGCGTAAAATATAATCCGGCCACCAACAAGATGATGGCCACAAATTGCAAGCCCACGCGCCAACGCATGAACATTTGTGATTTATTGGCGGTGCCACCGCGCATCATGTTCCATAGGCCCAAAACCAAAACAATAAACACAGCGGCCAGCGACAGCGGCACCAAGTAATCAAATATATTCATTGATCAGACATCCTATTCACAAATCGGTCCATCAGGCCTTGCGGCAAAATTCTCCGCGCCAGACCCATAATGTAAGTTGGTGTGGTCACATAGTAATGGGCGTGGGCGCGCTTTGATTCAAGCGCATGAATGAGCTTTTCGAGCACAGCTTGCGGCGGCAATTTGAAGCGGCTTGAACCGCCTTTGCCCATTCTGGCACGTTGTTTTTCGTAAGCACTTTTGTAATGTGATTTTTCGACATTGATATTGCGATCAAAATTCTTCAACGCCGTTTCAACAAATTTGCTGGTAATGGGGCCAGGCTCTATGGTGGAAACTTGAATGCCGCTTCGCCGCAATTCAAGCCGCAGTGTGTCCGTCAAAGCTTCAAGCGCAAATTTTGAGGCATTATAAGCGCCGCGCCATTTCATCGCAACAATGCCCAGCACTGATGAGATGTTAACAATGCGGCCCGCTCCATTGGCCCTTAACATGGGCAAACACAGCACTGTGAGTTCGTGCCAGCCAAAGAAATTGGCGGCGAATTCATCTTCCAAAACTTGGCGAGACAAGTCTTCAACCGCACCCGGCTGGCCATAAGCGCCATTATTGACCAACGCGAATAGTTTTCCTTCCACGCGCTTTTCAACCTCTACTGCGCAGGCTTTCACCGAGGCGCTGTGGGCATAATCCAACATCAAAACCTCTAAACCTTCAGCTTCCAAGCGTTTGGCATCTTCCATGTTGCGCACGGTGGCCAAAACGCGGTAATTGCGGGCCTGCAACCCTTTGGCAAAGGCATAACCAATGCCTGAGGAGCAGCCAGTTATTAAAACGGTTTTTTGCATGGTGGAACCTCGCCGCAATTGAGCCTATTTTTTGACGTCTAGCTGGACTTACAGTTTTCGCAAGTTGTTAAGAATTTGCGCTTAAAGGTTAACGGCATGACTAACAGTAGAACAGAGTTTTTGGGATTGATAGCTGGCGCAATGCTGGCCTGCAGCAGTGTGGCAGCTTTGGCTGATGAGCCCCAACCACTAGGTACTTTTGATGATTGGGAAACCTTCACTTACCAATCAGCAGGAGCGCCTGTCTGCTATATCTATTCCGTGCCGAAGAAGTCAGATGCTGCAAAAAAAGTAAAACGCGATCCGATTTATTTTCTGGTCACGCATTTTTCTGGCCGCAAAATCC
>JAYUPT010000160.1:0-8990 GCA_043759965.1 Aestuariivirga sp.
TGCTGGCGGCGCGTGGTTCGCTTTATGTGACACGGCCTACGCTTGGAAGTTACATTGCAACAGCGCAAGAGTTTAAGGAGACGACGCAGGATTTGCTTGAAATTGTAAAATCCGGCAAAGTGAAAATTCAGGTGAACCAGCGTTATGCGTTAAAAGATGCTGCACAAGCGCATCGGGATTTGGAAGCACGCAAAACGACTGGCGTTACGGTTTTGGTGGTTTGAATATTGAATCGGAGTAATTTTTTTGATTTTGAGATGGCAAGATAGAATTAGAAAGCAGGATGCATGGCTGCTGAGTTTTTTGAATATGCACAAGATTCCGTTTGTCATATTTGGTGGCGCTGCAGTGGCTTTTCACGGGTGTAGAGTTGATTATTATTTTGAAGACATTGATGTGTTGTTGTGCCCGACTGAGGCTAATTCAAGGAAATTCGCACTTGCAATGAATTCAGCAGCGAAGGCTGCGGGAAAAAATGTTGTTGGGTCGTTTCCACCAATGCAAATGGCGAAAATGGATACCAAATTTAATTTGGATGTCGTCGAATTTAAGATTGATTTCGTTACAATGTTCAAGACTTCAGTATTTAATGATTTGATGAAAGGAGCAGTTACTGCTCGCATTGGACTGCTTGAGGTTAAAGTTGTTTCGCTTCAGGATGCTGTTTGGCTCAAGGAAAAAGGCGTTAATGATGCGAGAGTTCGCCTCAACTATTTTGCAGAAGATGCAGATCGAATTAAATCAAGCATTGCCGCGCGGGTGAATTAAGATGACAAACTCAGATTTAAACAGGAACGATGTAATCGCCTGCAAAATGTTGCTTGAAGCAATGGCAGAGTTTGCTGTGCCTGTTCTTGTTTCCGGCAAATTGGGAGAGAGATTTCATAGTATGGGGCTTATTGCAACTTCAACGGAGTTGGAGTTAGTAATGAAGCCTGACAGGAGTTGTGCAATGGCGTTTACAAAAGCCATTCGCAAGCTTGTAAGACGTTTTGGATATAATGTAAGCATGGACCAAGATGCTGCAAACTTGGCCGTGCCGGGCATGAGGTTTAGACCATTTCCTGCGTTGGCCGGATTGGACATTATTATTGCTGATTCAAAATCTGAGTTTGAAGAGATGTTGGTTCGCGCTACCCATTCAAGCATCTATGATATGGAGTTGCCCATTTTGTGTGCGGAAGATATACTCTTGTTAAAACAGAGATATGTCGAACACTGGCGTAAAAAATACGAAAAACATCTGGCCGACCTTCACCGCTTGAAAGAAAAATTAGCCGCTCAAACTGGCTGATATCTTAACCACAACTATCTGTTTGTTTGGTTGCTAATGCTGGCCAGTTTCCTGTGCAACTGGTTTGGGAGCAGAGAAACCCTGCCACTGTGTTGGCCGGAATTGCGTGGGCTAAGTTTATCGATTGGCCATTGGTGTCAGACAATGTGCTCACCACCATGCCAATCAATTTGCCTTTGCCATCAAACACGGGTCCACCGGATTCGCCGCGTTGGGTGCCCATGTGCAACACGATGGCATCTGGATAACCGAATTTTCCGTAAGCCACCGGGCGGCCGAAATGTAATGACTCAAGTGCGCCCACGCGCGCCGTGTCACCGCCGCCATGGGGCTTGCCTAATGTATAGACTAAATCGCCTTTCACCATGCAGCCTGGGCCTGAAGGAGCCACTGCATTGCCTGTGAAGCCGCGCAGTTTTACCACGGCCATATCATTGTTCAGGTTGATGCCGATGACGGAGCCGGAATAAACCCGGCCGTTGGCGGCGCGAGCTGAAATTTCATTGCCTTTGGCCACAGCCACATGAGCCGCCGTCATCACATAGCCATCGGGTGAGACCACAAAGCCGCTGCCCGAAGTAATGGCGCGTTTGGAGCTGGCGCTGCCGCTGGTGCCCGACCCATCTTGCAATTGCGACACTGTGAGGGTGACGTAAGTTGGGCCGGTGCTGGGCAAAAGTTGAGCAACTGAGGCCGACGCCACTTGGCCTGCGGCACCCGCAGGTTCAGCGTTTTGATCCATTGAAATTGCACGGCTTTCAAGGACCACACTGTCTGCGGCCACACAGGCAGAAAGTGCCAGCGCTACGGATAGAATGCTAATCGTTTTCAACATGTGCGACACTAAAACCCCAGTCAACTAAGCCATAATCTTTAGGCGATGATGACGGCAGGAACAAGGCTGAAACTAGACTTCTGGATATTCAAAATTTGCAGCTTTAAGGGCAGCGAAGAGTGGGCCTAAATGTTTCTCATAGTTTTTCCAACGGTAGACTGATGAGGTGTAAATTGGGTTGCGGACTTGGTCTTTGCTCAAGGTTTTTATGGTGCTTTTTTGATTGAAAAATTGCAAACATTTTTCGTCCCAAGGCAAGTTGAGAAAAGTTAAGAGCTCGCGAACTTTTTCTTCTGGATTGGTGACCAGTTTTTCATATTGCAATTCGAATATTTGATTTGGAAAGCATGTGCGCCAATGCGCCATCATCGTTTCTTTTGCGAGATATGTTTCGGCATAAGTGTTCTGATCAAAAGAATACTCATGAAATTGCGACATGTTGCTTTGGAACGCGGAAATGAATGAATCCGCAGGATGGCGCTGCGTATGTATGAACTTTGCGTTGGGGAACAAAAGCGATATGAAGCCCATCGCCAAATATTGCGTTGGCAACTTATCGACAACTCGCTTTTTGTTCGAGCCAGCCAAGATTTTAAAGAGCTTAATGGCCTCTGCGCCACGCAAATTTAGTTCGTTGTTTTTTGCGTTTTTTACAATCTCAGCAACACTCGGTTTATTGCCATAATCGGCGTTAAAGGCAGGCTCAAGGCGCCCCATGCGACCAAGTTCACCCACTCCAAAAGCATCGGGGTGGGCAGCAATGATTTGCTCAGTCAAAGTTGTGCCAGAGCGGGGCATACCTACTACAAAAACTAAAAAATCCGATTGATGGCCCAAGTCTTGCACTTGTTTGAAAAGCTCTGCGGGATAAAAGTTTTTGACAAAAGCTAATTTATGATATCCAATCTCCTGTCGCTTAGTGATTAGTCTTAGTGTGCGCGAAGCACTCCATAATTTGAAGGCTTCGTCATATTGTTTTGAATTATTATGTATGTTTCCAAGTGAGAGCAACGCATCAGAGCGCAAATGCGAGTTTTGGGTGCTATTATCAGCTATTTCTCGGATTTTTTCTGCTATTTTGTCTGTAGTCTTATATTTCCCGAGATCGCTTAATCTTACCAAAGAATATTTCTCGTACCCCTGAAATTTTTCCAGTTCGCGGCAAGCAGCTTGAGCCTCGGCACTGGCATCAGTTGTTGTTAGGCATTTTATATAATCTTTGAGTAAGGTGGGCTTTTGATCGATGTTTGGATTTAAGCTCAACGCTTTCTCATAATGGAGACGAGCTTGATGACCATTGCCAACTTCAAAAAAAAAGTCGGCCATGGCCCATTGCATCAGCAAATTGTTAGGAAGGCGAATGATGGCTTGCTTTAAGAGGGGCGCTGCATATTCATAAAGTTCAAAATCGAGATAGATGCGGCCCAACACCAATGTGTAATTGGCATTCTCGGGCTCTAGCTTACTGGCCGTTTCAGCAAAGGGCATGGCTTCGTTTCGTTTTCCAACGCGCGATAGTGCACGGGCCATTTCAAAATTGGCTTCGGCTCGATTGGGGTAGGCGGCATGAAATTTTTTTGCGGTGTTTAGAGCCTTCATGGGCGCGGCAGTTTCAACCTGCAGTTTTGCATCTTTGTGCAAGGCGGCAAATTTGGGGTCGAGGGCCGTTTTAAAATTCAAGCTCATGTGAGTTCCAATATACATGTAAGGGGCGGTGGGCATACTTATCAAAAAAAACGGCCCGCCGAAGCGAGCCGTTCTCTTAACAATAATCAGATCAAATTAGAAGCTGAATACGGTTACAAGAGCTGCGTTTGTTGCCGATTGTGTGCCGGAGACACCGTAAATGCTCATTGCACCCATATCGCCGATATATGTGTTGGCGAAAGTATAATCGGCTTCAAAGCCAATTGTGAGCTGCGACACTGGTGTATAATACAGACCGCCGCCGAAGCTTGTAGCATCACCATCTGTTGATGGTGCTTGGGTGTTCCACTTATGTGACACACCAAATTCAGCACGCGCTGCATCGGTCAAGGCAACCTTAGCAAACAAGCTTGCCTTTGTGTAGTCGTCAGTTGTGCCAACTCCTGAACCCATGCCAGCTGCGCCAGACAATGTTACCATATCGCCGAGTGCGAAGTGTGCACCTGCGTTTACAGTCCATGCATCTTCAGGGTGGAATGAACCAGTGTTTTGAACGCCAGCGTTCACTTCAACACCGAAGCTGTCTCCAGAGAATTTCACTTCGCCAGAAACGCCGAAGTGTGATTCTTCAATGCCAGTTGAGCCATTGTTGCTGTCGCCATCTTCAAGAGCAATTGCAGCAGCGATTGGGCCAGAAGCATAGCTCAAACGGAACTGTGCAACGTCGCCAAGGCCATAACCGCCATTAGCATCGCCACCAGCAAAGTTTGCTGAAGCTTGGCCATCAAAGCCTTCACCGTTGCCAGAGAGTGAACCATCACGGCCTGCACCCAATGTCATTTCAGGAGTCATTTTCCACCAGCCCCAGAAACCGTCTCCAGAGATTGAAGAAGCAGTGTTCCAGTTAGCATTCCCAGCATAGGAGGAGTGCGAAGTTTGAGCATTGCCAGCAAAGGCGATCTTCACGCCAACTTCACCAACTGCAGTGTCAGTTGTTCCAACAACCTTAAGGCCCCATTTGGCTTTAACTTGTGTTTCAGCACCACTATAAGTTGACGTAGATGTGGTGTCGGGTGCTGTGCCGTTTGTATTAAGCGTGCGGTCATACCAAGTCGTGTTGCTGTGTGTCAAAGCAGCTTTAACGTTGCCAGACCATTGGATAACAGTTGTCGCAGGCATATCAGCTGCTGGAACAATGCCGAACTGCATTGCTGTTTTTGGTGCCATTGGATCGATTTCCAAAGAAGGAATAACGATCGCATCAGCGCGGCCAACTTGCATCAATTGATAACCAGCTGGAATTGCTGATTGAGCATCAAAACGTGCGTTCAGAGCTTCGATTTGAGCTTTGAGGTCGCTGAGTTCGCTAGCGCGGGCGCTAACTGTTACGGCTGCGAGAGCAGCTGTACCGAGAAGTGCAAACTTAATCATCTTCATAGTGTATTCTCCCAAGTTCTTGGAGTTTAAATGAGCCCCCCGGTCCCCTGCAATTGAAGTAGGCGGGCAATGCACGAGTCGCCGTGCACACACCCTCTTCTCGCGGCTTCTATGGTTAAGGTCAACCTTCTTGGAGGCTCGCGCGCCATAATTTGGGCAGCTGTGGCAGGGATGCCACAGTTCTGTGGGTAACCTTCAGGAAAAACTTAATAAGCCCTTATAATATGGGGCTTGTTAAGCCTGTGGCCGCACAGAATCCATTAGTAAAACCTGCAATAAATGTGCTAACCAATTCTTAATAAGGCAAATTATGGCTTCTGCAGGGCGGCCGCATATTCAATTTGGAATGGGGACTTCACGATGCATCAATGGCGACCATCACAGTGGATTAAATGGGCACCTCTCACCGTTTTGCCTTTTATTGCGGGCGGTTGGCTGCAAACTGGCGGTTTGGTTCAAGATTTAGCGCAACGTGCCCAAGCTGCGGCGGGGGGTGGGGCAAAAGTGGTGTTAGATGGCCGCGATGCTGTGCTTTCTGGTGAAGTGAAGAGCAAAGCTGCTTTAGATGACGCTATTAAAGCGGTTGCAAGCACTTATGGCATTCGCACCGTTGAAGTGGCGGGGGTTAAAATTCTGCCGCTGGCTGCGCCAGTGGTGCAATCAATCACCTCAAATCTTGGATTGCCTGAGATTACCGGCACTTGGCCGCAGGATGTGGCCAAGACTTTGACGGTTACGCTGAATAACAAGACTTACGAGTTTGGCAAAGATGCTGAACTCACATCATCCGCTGGCAATTTTGTGTTGAAGCCAGCCGCCGCCATTGCCGATGGCGCTTATGATGTGACAGCTTCAGTTTCTGATGGCGATCAAATGTCCACAGCCGCTGCCACACCTGGCAAATTGATTATCAACACTGGTGTTGCAGCAGCGCCGGCCGTGGAGCCGCCCAAGGGTGAAGAACCTATTAAAGCTGAAGCAATTCCATTGGCCATGCCAACCATTATGGCACCTGCAGGCAATAACCCAGCGCCTGTGCTTTCTGGCACTTATCCAAAAGATGCAGCCAAGCTTTCAGTTGCGGTGGGTGGCAAAACTTATGTGCTGGGCACCGACAAGGAATTGGCCACTGATGGTGCAGGCACTTGGACATTGAACTCGGCCCCTTTGGCCGATGGTGATTATGCCGTGGGTGCCAAGGTTGAAGATGCTGCTGGCGCTTCAACGATGGCGCAAACGCAGAGCATGACTATTGATACAACTGGCCCGGCGGCTCCCACGGTTAATCCGGCTGCGGCAGATGCTGTTTGGCCTTATGCCGTGACAGGCACATGGCCTGAGCGTGATGCCAAGGTTATGTCACTTTCACTGGCTGGTCAGGCCTATACATTGGGCAAGGACAAGGAACTGATTTCAGATGGCAAGGGGGCTTATACATTCCTGCCCTCCACACAATTGGCGGCTGGATCATATGATTTGGATTTCACGGTTATTGATGGCTTGGGCAATATCAATAGTTCTGTTGCTAAAGCTGCAATTGTAATTCCTGAAGCTGCTGTAGTTGTTGAACCAGCGCCAGCTGTTGAGCCACCGAAGGCAGTTGAGCCTGCACCCGTTGTTGAACCAGCTCCAGCTGTTGAGCCTGCACCGGTTGTTGAACCAGCACCAGTTGTTGAACCAGTTCCTGTTCCAGCACCTGAGCCGTTGGTGGCCCCCACTGTTGAGAGTGTGGTTTCTGATGCTGATCATCCAACAGTCAAAGGCACATGGCCTGCTGGCAAAGCCAACTCACTTACAGTTTCGCTGGATGGAACCTCATATAAGTTGGGGACCGACTTTGATTTGCTTTCAGATGCGAGCGGAAAATGGACGCTTAAACCAAAGGCTGCTTTAGTGAACGGCACTTATGACGTGATTGCGCAAATCACTGATGCTGCTGGGCAAACTGCAATCGATGCCACCACAGGCGAATTGCAAGTGAATGTGGCGCCGCCGCCGCCTGCACCTGCTGCGGGCCAGCCCTATGATTGCGTGGCCACCATGGCACGCATCAGTGCTGTGTTCCCCGTGCGCTTTGAATTTAAACGTGCCGCATTGAAGGCACCTTTTGATCTTTCGGTAAATCAATATGCCGCCCTGTTGAAGGATGCACGGTGTTTGACCATGAAAGTGCAAGTGGCTGGTCATGCCGATTATCTGGGCTCGGAAGCTTATAATCAGGGACTGAGCGAACGCCGCGCCAAGACGGTGATTGATGCTTTGGTTGCCGCTGGAATTGATGCTGGCCGCTTGACGGGTGTTGGTTACAGCAAAGGCAAGCCACTTGACCCGGCATTGACGAACAGTGCGCGGACGAAAAATCGCCGTGTTGAATTCACAGTTTTGAATTGAGGGGACGAGGGATGAACGAGTTTTTTAATTTCCATGACAGTTGGATTTTGGTTCAACATAATTGGGTGTGGTTGTTAGCAGCGTTTCTGATTGGCACATATGTGGGCTTCACCTTCAATGTGTCTAAAGATGCAAAGCAATAATTAGGGCGAGATTGATATTATGAACCATTATCTCATTGAACTCGCGATTTGGTTATTGGTCGCCTATTTCATTGGCTGTTTGTTTGGCTGGATTTTACGCAATCTGTTTGGTGCAAAAACAGTGGCTGAATCTGTGGTGGTTGCGCCGGTTGCCAAACCAGTTGCTGCGGCACCGATTTATACAGCACCCCCAGCACCTCGCCCTGCACCCGTTGCTGCGCCTGCGCCCAGAACCGCGCAAATACCGGTTGCAGCGGCTGTTGGTAAAATGGAGCGACCTAAAGGCATTGCAGCGGCACGCGGTGGCAAGGCGGATAACTTGCAGCGCATCAGCGGCATTGGCCCTAAGAACGAAAGCATTTTGCACACCCTTGGCTTTTTCCATTTCGATCAAGTTGCCGCATGGACAGCATCGCAAGTGGCGTGGGTTGATGATCACTTAAAATTCAACGGCCGCATTTCGCGTGAAGGGTGGATCAAGCAAGCTGGCCTTTTAGCAGCAGGCAAAGAAGCTGAATTCACTAAGCTTTATGGCACAGGTGGCTTGAAAAATAACAAGGGCGATGCACTTTCAGGTTCGCGCACGCGGAAATAGGTTTAGCTCCCGTAAATTAAAAGGGCGGAATTATTCCCGCCCTTTTTTAATCACATCCCGTCAAAATAGTTGCGATAGAATTTGGTTTGCATTCAGTAAGCGGGGCAATTGAACTGGTGCTGGCCACAGTCATATCGGCTGGAACGCCACGTTTCAAATCAAACGACATGGCGCGCACAGTTTCTGGTGCAAGCCTTGAACGATAGACGTGCAAGTTCTGCATTACCTTCTGAACATATTGGCGGGTTTCTTCAAAGGGAATACACTCAACCCAATCCACCGCGTCCACTTGGCCGCCACGCGGATCGCCAAATTCCTCAACCCATTCACGCGCACGACGCGGGCCAGCATTATAACCAACCAATGTCATAATGTATGAGCCGCCAAAATCTTCAACCAAATCAGCCAGATGGGCGGCACCAAGCTTAACGTTATAGCTGGGGTCGCCTTTCAGTTTTGAAACTGCGTAGGGTAGGCTATATTGGCGGGCAATTTGCTTGGCGGTGCCGGGCATCAATTGCATCAGGCCTTGTGCACCAACTGAACTTCCAGCTTCTGGATCAAATTCGCTTTCCTGCCGCGACAAGGCAAAGACCATGGATTTTTCAATTGGCTTACCCACTTGAGACCAGCTCGGAAGGCCGCGCA